>DAOUFU010000272.1:0-14970 GCA_034429275.1 Anaerolineae bacterium
GGCGACCTCTCTGGGGGGGATGGTTGCCATGCTGGGCGGTCGCAATGTTGCCGATGCAGAGCCGGATGGTGGCCCGTTGCCCGGCTATGCCCAACTCAGCACCGAGGCCATTCTCAATGCCGACCCGGACGTGATCCTGACCATCACGCGCGGCGCGCCCGCCCCCATGAATGAAACGATGGCAGCAGACCCGGTGTGGTCGGCGCTCTCGGCAGTGGCGAATGGCCGCGCCTACGAACTGGATTACAAAGTCTTCCTCGAAGCGCCCGGCCCACGGTTTGTCGAGGCGCTCACCCAGGTGCACAACCTGCTGTACGGGACCGAGTGACGTGAATTCGACGGTGGTGGCGGCGGCGCGCCCGGCGCTTACGTCGGCGCAGCGCCGCCTCGCCTGGCGAACTTTGATCATCGTCCTGAGCAGCCTCGTGCTGCTTGGGGCGGTGATCTTTTCACTGGGCAGGGGCGCACAGGCGATCCCTGCCGGTGATGTGATCGCCGCCCTGCGCGACCCGGACAGCGTTTCCAAATCGGTCAATATCATCGTGAACAAAGTCCGGCTGCCGCGCACCCTGACCGGCGCGCTGGTGGGGCTTAACCTGGCGGTGGCGGGCACGATGCTGCAAGGTGCGGTCCGCTCGCCGCTGGCCGACCCCTACATTCTCGGCATCTCGGCGGGCGGCGGGCTGGCAGCGGCAACAGCTTCCATCCGCACCGATCTCTCGCCCAATGCGGTCGCCATGATGGCATTTGTGGGCTGCCTGGTGGGGGCGCTGATCGTGTATATTCTGGCATGGGATGGCAGCCGCATCACAGCGACGCGGCTGGTGCTGGCAGGGGTCGCGCTGACCGCCATGATGAATGCGCTGACCACCACCGTGATCGCCAGCTCGCTAGAAGCCATCGGACAGATCGTGCTGCAATGGCTGGTGGGCGGCCTGTATACCGCCGGGTGGGATGAGTATTACCTGATCGCGCCCTACAGCGGGCTGGGGTTCGTGGCGGCGATGCTGCTGGCCTCGCGCGCCAACGTGCTGGCGCTGGGCGATGACGTAGCCCAGGGGCTGGGCGTGAACGTTACGCTGGCGCGCTTCTTGATGGGCGCGGTGGCGGCAGTGCTGGCGGGGAGTTCGGTTGCAGTGGCGGGGCTGATCGGGTTTGTCGGGCTGGTGGTGCCCTTCGTGGCGCGTAAACTGGTCGGCTCCGATTTCCGCTACCTGATTCCGACCAGCATGATCCTCGGCGCAGCGTTCGTGGTGTGGTCTGATCTGTTGGCGCGCACGCTGCTGCCGCAGACATTGATCGGGGCGGATACCAGCATCGAATTTCCGGTGGGAATCGTCACGGCGCTGTTCGGCGGGCCGCTGTTTTTGTGGCTGGTGCGGGCGCGCCGCTCGATAGCATAGAAAGTTATAGAACGTCAGCGGGCTACCCAAAGCCGGTGTGGAGAACTGAACCTGATGACTGGACCTTCTACCCTCACAGCCGATCATGTATCGCTGGCCTATGGGCGCGGCGTGGAAGTCGTGCGCGACCTGGTGCTCAGCGTCGGCCAGGGCGAGATCGTCTCGCTGGTGGGGCCGAACGGCTCCGGCAAGAGCACGATTCTGCGCACGCTGGCCCGCCTGATGCGCCCCAGCGAGGGCGCGGTCTACCTCGACGGTAAGGCGATCCACACGCTGTCCACCCGTAAAGTGGCGCAGATGCTCGCCATCCTGCCGCAGAATCCCAGCGCGCCGGACGATCTGACCGTGCGCGACCTGGTGGCGCGCGGGCGTTTTGCGCGGCAGGCGTGGTGGCGGATCACCAACCGGCGCGACAGCGAAGTGATCGACTGGGCGCTAGACGTGACCGGCATGAGCGAGTTCCAGGACCGGCTGCTGACCACGCTGAGCGGGGGCGAACGTCAGCGCGCGTGGATCGCGCTGGCGCTGGCGCAGGAACCCAAAATCCTGCTGCTGGACGAGCCGACCACGTTTCTCGACATCAGCCACCAGCTTGAGGTGATGACGCTGCTGCACGAGCTAAACGCGCAGAACACGCTCGGCATCCTGATGGTGCTGCACGATCTCAACCAGGCGGCGCGCTTCAGTCACCGGCTGATTGCGCTGCGCGACGGCGAAGTGGTGGCGGCAGGCGCGCCCGCAGAGGTGCTCACCGAGGCGATCCTGGCCGACGTGTTCCGCGTGGAGGGTGTGGTGACACACGATCCGCACACCCATGCGCCGGTCTTCACGCCGCTGTATTCGGTGCGGCAGGGGAATTCCAGGGGATCAAATGGCAAAAACGGGCATCATGAGACGCGTGTCGCATCGGGGGCGGGTTCGGGTTCAGCGGCGCGCCAATGATCACCGGGCACATCGACGCCCGGCTGAGCTTCGATTGCCCGATCGTGGAGAGATATGCTGAATGGGGCGGGTGCTGCCCGCCCCATGAGCTGTCATGAGCTGTCATGAGCTGTCACTGCCGCGCCCGCCCGGCTAGACGATCTTGCGGGCTTTCTCGAAGAGCCACAGTGCCACCACGATCACCGCGGCAAGGATCACGAGCGGCAGCAGCATTTTGAGCAGGCCCAGCGCTATCCGAATGATCATCCAGGCGACGATCAGCAGGATGATCACGATAATCAGGCGCGTCACGGGCGTGAGGTTGTTAAAGCGGTTGAGCATGGGTCGCGTTACTCCCTGCGCCCGCAGCCGGGCGCGCGTGAACAGACAGCGCTAGCGGTTGTTCTGCATCTTCTGGATCAGATAGTACCCGCCCACGACCAGGGCCGCCAGCACCGCCACCGGCAACAGCATCTTGACGATGGCCAGCACCAGCCCCACCGCGATAACTGCGAACAGCAGGACGATCACGAGCTTGAACATTTGACCCACAGACGGTAGATTGTTCAGTGCGTTGTTCATTGGAATGCCTCCTCGATCAGGCTTGCGCCCGGATGGTTGTGTGTTGACTCCAACGTGTTGGACTTAACCATCATTACGCAAACCGCCCGCCGCGGGTTGCACACCGCGCACAATCCGGCGCGGCCCGCGCGGGCTGCACATCACTACACCGGTGAATCAGGACTCGCGCTCGCCCGGCGGGGTGCTCTCGTCAGGCGGGGTCTCGCCTGCCTGCCCGGAAGCCTGCGCCTGGCGCGTAGCATCATCGACCAACCGCCGCAGCGAGGGATCGAGGATTTCTTCGACGGCGCGCGCCATAATGTTCTTGATGAAGGCCGTCTTGCCCCGCGTGTAGGCCGGGCGATTGTGTGCGAAAGCGTTCGACAGTTCGCGCTTGACCTTGGCGTATTCCTGGGCGACTTCGGGGTAGCGCCGCAAATAGTCGCGGAAGATCACATGACGCTGGTGTTCCCAGGTGGCAAATTCGACGATGTGCAGGTGATGGGTGCGCGGCCTGCCCTTCCAGAAAAACAGGCGCTCGGAGTCGTTCTCGTGGGCCTGCCAGTGATAGCCCAACGGTTCCAGGCGGCGGCTGTACTCTTCGACAGGGGCGAAGCTCTCGACCACCAGCAGCAGGTCGATGATCGGCTTGGCGCTCAGGCCGGGCACCGAGGTGCTGCCCACGTGCTGAATCTCGATGGCCTCATCGCCCATGATGGCTTCGATGCGGGCGGCTTCTTCCTCGAACAGGCGCGCCCACGCCGGGTTGTATGGGACGACCTCAAACGCTTCGTTGGCGTCGAATTCTTCCGACATAACCGTCCCCTTCGAGCAACCGGTGGCACGTCCACCGGGCAAACAGGTTCGCAAACAGGTTCGATAATAGTATAATTGATGCCAGCGGGTCCAGGTGAGCATCTGGGTGAAGCTGACGTGTCTTAGCCCCGTGTTTAGTGTACACCCAGATGAGGTTTTCGTGTATCTGCTTCAATGTGCCGAGGTTCATCATGCCCATCATCGCCCAACACCCGGACACAGGGGCAACCCTCACGGCCAGCCTGGCCGGTAATTCCCTGGTGATCTCGCCCCGGTATGGCGAAAGCTACAGCTTCGACCAGGCCGGGCGGCTGCTGGGGTTGTTCACCAACGAACGCAGCTACCAGCGGGCGCTGGATCACCGGCTGGTGGAACGCCAGCGCGGGCCAGATTTGCCGCGCCGCCGCGAGCTTGACCCCGCAGAGCGTGACGCGCTGCTGGCGCAGACCTTCGACACGCTGCGGCAGCTTGCACACGACCTGCCCCGGCTAGGATTGAGCGCGCAGGATGCCCGGCTGCTGGCCGAGGCACTGAATCGTGTGCTGGCCTTTGGCCCCGACCGGCTGGCTGCCGACGGCGCGCAGTACGCCGCACTCTACAAGCCGGTGAGCATTCTCCCGCCCGATCAATACCTCGCGCTGGTGCTGCAAGCGACCGAAGGCTGTTCGTGGAACCGCTGCACCTTCTGCGGTCTCTACCGTGACCGGGCGTTTCGCATCAAGAGCCTGGACGAGTTCCGCGCGCACTGCGCGGCGGTGCGCGATTTCTTCGGCGAGGGGATCACGCTCCGGCGCGGCATCTTCCTGGCGGACGCCAACGCGCTGATCATCCCCCAAGCGCGGCTGGAAGGGCTGATGGAGATCGCGCAGCAGTACTTCGCGCTGCCGGACGGGCCGCGCCCGGTCTTTTCGTTCGTCAGTGCCTTCGATGTCGAGCGCAAATCCGCCGACGAGTGGCGGCGGCTGGCCGCGCTGGGCCTGCAGCGCGCTTATATCGGTTTGGAGACCGGCGACGACACGCTGCTGACCTTCCTCAACAAGCTGGGCAAAGTAGATGATGTGATCGCGGCGGTGCACGCGCTGCGCGCGGGGGGAATCGCGGTTGGGGTCATCGTGATGGCGGGCATCGGTGGGGACCGCTACGCGGCGGATCACGTGGCGCATTCGATTGAAGCGGTGCGCCGGATGGCACTGGGACCGCGCGACCAGGTGTACATTTCCAAATATGTACCCGCGCCGGGGACGGAGTACGATTACCAGGCAGCGGTGGCGAAAATCCGTCCACTGACGGCCAGCGAGATGGAGGCACAGGCACAGCAGCTGCGCGCGGGCCTGCGCGAAGCTGCGCCGGAGACTGTCGTCGCGCCGTACCGGGTGGATGGGTTCGTGCTGTAGCGGCTACTGCGTGACGCGCGGCAGAGTCTGGCAGACCGAAGGCCACTCTACCACATCGGCGCGCACCCACTGGCCGGTCGTCAGCTTCCACCAGGTGTACCCATCACTGTCCTGGCCCCAGCCGACCGCCTGGACCTGCTGCCCGGCGTTGAGCACGCCCACCCGCGCCGATGCCGCGCTGGGTGCCGCGCGCAAATTGCCGCCATCTACCAGGCCGGTCAGGGTACATACTGCCGCTGTGCCGGGCGTCCCCAGGCTGCCGGAGATACTGGTCGGCGTGAGGATGGGAGCCACGCCCGTGCTGGCATCCACCGGCGGCAGTGACCAGCACTGGTCGGGCAGTGAGATCGCCGGAGTCACGAACAGATCACCGCGCGCCCAGGCTCCATTCCCCAGCCGCCACCAGGTGAATCCATCCGCGCCCTGGGTCCAGCCGGTCGGCTGAACCGCCTGGTTGAGCGTCAGCACGCCCACCTGCGCGGCGCTCTCATCCGGCGCAGCATACAGCGCGCCGCCCTCCGCCGCGTAGACCGTGAGCACGCAGCCGCCAGAAGCGCCCGCGGTCGCCAGTGGGGCAAAGGTCGCGCTGGGCACGGTGAACGCGGTGGGTCCGGCCAGCGCCTGGTCGTTCTGTATCTGTACGCCGGGCGTGGGGTTGACCGGTGCCAGCGGCACGGCAGTCGTGGTCCACATGGTGAGAAAGGTCGCGCCGCCCGCCGCCAGCCGAAGCCCATCCGGGCTGAAGGCGACCGCGTTGACGACCCCGCCAGGCGATGGCAGCTGGTGCAGCAGCACACCATCGGGAATGCGCCACAGCAGCACACGGTCATCGTTGATGCCGCCGGAGCCGGTCGCCAGCAGGGTGCCATCGCGGCTGAAGGCGACCGCGTTAACGTTTTCGGTGTGGCCGGTCAGCGAGACCAGGGCGGCCCCGGTGCTGGCATTCCACAGGCGCGCAGTGTGATCGGCGCTGGTGGAAGCGAGCAGCGTGCCATCGCGGCTGAAGGCGACCGCGGTGATCGAGGCGGTGTGGCCGGTGAGCGAAACCCCCGCCGCGCCGCTGGCAAATGTCCACACGCGGATGGTGCGATCTGCGCCGCCCGCCGCGATGCGCGTGCCATCGGGGCTGAAGGCGACGCTGGTCACATACGAGGTATGGCCGCGCAGCGTGATCCAGACCGCGCCCGGATCGGCGGCCAGGTCCCAGACATAGACGCGGCTGTCGTCGCTGGCCGCCGCCGCGATCAAGCCAACCGGGCTGAAGGCGACGCCGTTCACGCTGGCCGTGGGGCCGGTCAGCGGGGGAAGCTCGGCCCCGGTGGACATATCCCACCAGCGCACGACGTTATCCTGGCCACCCGCGATCAGGCGCGAGCCATCGGCGCTGAAGGCTACGCTGTTAACGCGCTTGCTGGCGCTGGTGAGGGTGAAGATTGGGCGGCGCGAGGCCACTTCCCACACGCGCACGGTGCCATCGAGACTGCCCGCCGCGATGCGCGTGCCATCGGGGCTGAAGGCGATGCCGCTCACCCCGGCGCTGAGTCCGCTCATCTGCGCGCTGACGGTGAGGCCGGTTACCGTGCTGGCAGTGATCGGCAGAGGCACACTGGAAGTCGGCGCGGGCGTGGGGGTGATCACGGGCGCAAAGGTGGCGCTGGGCAGGGGTTGGGCGGTCGGCAGGCTGGCGATCGGGTTCTCGGTGGGCGTGGGAGAGAGGTCGCTGCCGTAGGGCACAATGCGGTATTCCTGATCGCCATCACCAAACAACACGGGGTACAGCAGCGCATAGAGCAGCAGGCACACCAGCGCTATTCCGGCCACGACCAGCATCAGCAGAAAGGGGCTGAAATCGGGGTCTTCCCGCTCGCCCCGCGAGGTCTTCGGCTTGCGTTTGATCCACCACATCGCTCGCGCTCCCGTGAGTGCATACAGCCCATCACCGGCGGAACCGCCCTGATCTTAACATTGAGGGCGCACCGGCGCTATACCCGAAAGAAAGGGGGAGTGGGGTGGTTTACGGCGTATCTGCGCCGCCAGGGGCGGCATCGAGGGGGAGATTTTGCAGCACGGCGAGCACATGGCGGAAAACGGCCATCTGCTCCGGCGTAATGCTGCCCGCGAGCAGCTGCTCGATCTGCTGCTGGGCAGCGCGAACGCGGGCTTCGCAGGTGCGGCCCTCGGGGGTGAGGAAGACGCGCACGCTGCGCCGGTCTTCGGCATCGATCTCGCGCCGCAGCAGGTGCTTCTCTTCCATGCGGTCGAGCAGCGTGGTCATCGAGGAGGGGTGGCGGCAGACGGAACAGGCCAGGTGAGACGCGCTCATGCCGTCTTCTTCATAGAGAGCGCGCAGCGCGTACCACTCCAATACCGAAAGGCCCAACGGCGCGATCAGGCGCTCGTAGACCTGTTCAAGGTGGCGCGTGGCTTCTTCCAGGTTGGTCGCCAGACAGCCATCGAAGCGGAGGTGAGCAGTCTCGTTCATGCCAGGTATTGTACTGCGAAAAAAGTTGAGCGCCAAACTAACTGAGAACTCTCGCCCCGCGCCGTTGTTACCCCTGGTTCACCGATCGGAGTTACAACAGGGCGTGTGCCGCGTACCCTTTGAGGAGAGCGAGATGGCCAGCAATCTGAACACCCAACCTTCTGCCAGTGCCATGAATGTGGCACTCTGCCGCGCCATTGCCGCGCACGATCCCCGCCAGGAAATCCGCGGGCCGGACCACCTGGCCGAGGTGTTCCTGGAGAAACCGGCGCGCGCCTCGTTGTATGACCCTGCCACCCACACCCTGATTCGCAAAAAACTAGAGGCGGTATCGCCCGGTGGATACGAATTTTTCCTGGCTCGGACGGCCTATCTCGACGGCGTCGTTGAGCAGGCCCTACGCGACCAAATCCCACAGATCGTGCTGCTGGGCGCAGGCTATGATACGCGCGCCTGCCGCTTCAGTGCGCTGTTGGGCGAAACTCGTTTCTTTGAGCTGGACAGCCCTGCCACTCTCCAACATAAGCGCAGCTTGTTGGAGGCTGCCCAGACTGCCGAGCCGCCGCAGCTTTCCTATGTTCCCGTCGATTTCACCCGCGATGACCTCGCCACCACGCTCGCGGCAGCAGGTTACCGGGCAGACCGACGAACGCTGTTCGTGTGGGAAGGAGTCACCTACTACCTGCCTGCGCAGGCAGTAGAGGATGTGCTGCGTTTTGTCCGCTCCCAGTCACCGGCGGGCAGCCTGTTGTGCTTCGACTACATGCTGCCGGCTGCTTCATTAGAAGGGCATTATGGCGCGCAGCAGTCTCGCGCGGCGATGCAGGCCATGTATACAGCGGAGCCGCTGGGTTTCGACCTGGACCCGGATCTGGCGGTGAATTTTCTGGCTGAGCGGGGATTCACTGTGATCGAGCAGCTTCTGGCCCCGCAGATGGAGCGGCGCTATCTGACTCTGGCCGACGGTTCATTAGCCGGGCGCGTGCTGGACCTGTTTTGCATCGTGCAGGCCGCCGTTAACTGAAGCGGCCAATATGAGAGCAGCGTTCAAAGCAAGAGCTGCATGACTTGACGCCCCTCGCGCGCGCCTGTACACTCTGGCTCGCACTTTGACGAGGGAGCGCCCATGACTCACGTGTTGATGCTCACGCCCTACCTGCCCTATCCGCCCAACAGCGGCGGGCGCAGCCGGACGTATAACCTGATCAAGCACCTGCGCGGCGAGATGTCCGTCTCGCTGGCCTGCTTTGGCCGCCCCGAAGAGCAGGCGTTTGAGCTTGGCCCGCTGCGCGACCTGTGCGATGTGACCATCGTGGACCGTGCGCCCAGCCCTGGCACGCTGCGCGCCGCATGGCTCAGTTTCAGTTCGCCCAGGCCGGTGACCATGCGGCTGTATCACACGCCGGAAATGGAGCGCACGGTCGCGCGGCTGCTGCGTGAGCGGCCTATCGACCTGGTTCACGTGGAGTCGTTTTACATGATGCCAAATCTGCCGCGAGCGATGACGGTGCCGGTGCTGCTCTCGGAACCGGCGGTGGAATATGTGGCCTGGGCGCGTCACGCGCGGGTTGCCATGCCCTGGTTCACGCGGCCCGGAATCGCGCTCGAAGCGCTCAAAATGCGCGCCTGGGAGCCGCGCGCCTGGAAGCGCGCTTCAGCGGTCGGGGTGATGTCGGCGGTGGATGCCGGGCTGATCGCGCGCGCTGCGCCCGGTGTGAAGACGGTCCCCGCGCCCAATGGGGTCGATGTGGACTACTTCCAGCCGGACGAAAACACCCCGCGCGACGGGTGCAGCGCGGTCTATATGGGCGACTACAAATATTTCCCCAATACCGATGCCGTGCTCTACTTCGCTCACGAGATTCTGCCGCTGGTGCGCCGCCAGCGCCCGGACTTCCGGCTGGTGCTGCTGGGCAAGGACGCGCCGCCGGAGATCCGCGCGCTGCACAACGATCCCGCCATGCCGGTGACGTGGGCGGGGCTGGTGGACGATACGCGGCCCTACCTGCACCGCAGCGCCATGTTTGTCTGCCCGCTGCGCAGCGGCAGCGGCACGCGCTTCAAGCTGATGGAGTCGCTGGCATGCGGCTGCCCGGTGATCAGCACGACGGTCGGGGCGGAGGGATTGGCAGCGCGGGACGGTGAGCACATGCTGCTGCGCGATACGCCGCAGAACTTCGCGGAGGCCATCTTGCGCCTGCTGGACGATCCCGCGCTGGGCCGCCGGATCGGGCAGCAGGGCCGCGCGTGGGTGGTGGAACCCCACGCCTGGGCACACAGCGCCGCCCTGCTGAGGGACGCTTACCGGCAGTTAATCGACGGTTAGCGCCGACGGTTAGCGCCGCCGTTCTAGGCGATCGCAAATTCGCCCATCAACCCCGTGCTGGAATCCGGCCCCACCCACACCCGGAAGGTTCCCGGCTCAAATGTCCACTGGCCGGAAGCATCGTAGAATGACAGGTCCTCGCGCGTAAGGCGGAAGGCGGCGGTTTGAGTCTGGCCGGGCGCGAGCGACAGGCGAACGAACCCCTTCAGTTCCTTCACCGGGCGGCTGATGGCGGCGACCATATCGCGGATATACAACTGCACAATCTCGTCGCCCGCGCGCTCGCCCACGTTGGTCACCTCGGCGCTGACTGCTACCTCGCCCGATGGTTCGACAACCACGCGCAGATTGGCATACTCAAAGCGGGTATAACTTAGGCCGTAGCCGAAGGGATAGAGTGGGCTGTCGGGCGAGTCGGCATAGCGAGTGTGCCGCCGGTCATTTTCCGGCAGTGGACGCCCGGTAGGCCGGTGATTGTAGTGCAGCGGCACCTGCCCCACATCGCGCGGGAAGGTGACTGGCAGCTTGCCGCTGGGGACTACATCGCCCCACAGTGCATCGGCAATAGCCGCGCCGCCCTCAGTACCCGGATGCCACGCCATCAGCACCGCCGCCGCGTGTTGATCCAGCCAGCCAAGGCTGAGGGGGCGGCCCGCCAGCACCACCGCCACGATCGGCACGCGGAGCGCGTGCAGCGCCTGCAAAAAAGCTAGCTGCCCTGGCGGCAAATCCAGCGTGGTGATGCAGTTGTTCTCACCGGAGCGGTGAATCCCCTCGCCCACAACGGCGATGACCACGTCGCAGGAAGGGGCGATCTTGAGCGCATCATCCACCAGGTCGGCGCTGAGTACTTTGATCGAGCCGCCATCCGGGGTGCTCCCGGCATCGGCAAGGCCGAATTTGGCGCGGATGCTATCCAGCACCGAGAGGACACTGTCGGGGGGACCATCAAACGCCCAGGCCCCGAACAGGGTCTCACGCGCTTTGGCCAGCGGGCCGAAGACGCCCACCGTCAGCCCTTCTCTGGCCAGCGGCAGCGTGCCATCATTGCGCAGCAGGACCAGCGAGCGCGCGGCGGCCTCGCGCGCCACCTTCCGATGATCGGGGTGGAGATGCACGGCAGCGCGTGAAGGCTCGGTATAGGGCCTGTCGAACAATCCCAGGCGGAACTTGGCGCGCAGGATGCGCCGCACCGCGTCATCGATCAGCGACTCGGCCAGCGCTCCGGATTCGACCAGCCCGGCCAGTTCATCCAGGTAAGCCTGCGAAGCCATGTCCATATCCAGCCCGGCCAGCACGCCCAGCCGCGCCGCTGCCGCGCGATCCGCTGCCACGCCGTGATGGCGCATCTCGTCAATGGCGGCCCAGTCGCTGATCACCAGGCCGTCGAAACCCCATTCGCCCTTGAGGATGCCCGCCACCAGCGCGCGATTCATCGACATCGGCACGCCGCCGATGTCGTGGAAGCCGGTCATGACCGAGCCGACGCCCGCGCGCACTGCCGCCAGGAAGGGCGGCAGGTAAATATTCCGCAGGGTGGTTTCTGCGATCTCCGTGCTGTTGTAGTCGCGCCCGCCCTCAGAGGCCCCATAGCCAGCGTAATGCTTGGCGCAGGCCAGCACCGAGGCGGGATCGCTCAGGTCGTCGCCCTGGAATCCCTGCACCGAAGCTTCCGCCAGCCGCGCGCACAGCACCGGGTCTTCGCCAAACCCTTCGGCGATGCGGCCCCAGCGCGGATCGCGCGCGATGTCGAGCATGGGTGCGTAGTCCCAGCGGATGCCATCCGCCGAAGCTTCAGCGGCGGCCATGCGCGCGACGGCGCGTACCGTCTCCGGCGACCAGCTCGCGGCTTGGCCGAGCGGAATGGGGCCGACGGTCTTGTAACCGTGCAGCACATCGCGCCCAAACAGCAGAGGGATACCCAATCGCGATTCCTCGACGGCCACCTTTTGCAGTTCGTTGATCTGAAGCGCCAGCGCGGCATCCTGTGGGGAAGCGGAAGGGATCGGGGCATTCGAGCAAATCACCGAACCGGCGTGCCCCTGCCGGATGTGATCCTTGAGATCGGGCCGTGAGATCATCAACTGGCACATCTGCCCGACCTTTTCCGGCAGGGTCATCCGGCGCAGCAGGGAATCGATCTGGGATTCGTACGACATACATCGCTCCTGGAAAAAGCCTCTGTTGAACGGCTGTGGGCCAAAAACCGGGGCGCAGCCAGGCCGCGCCCCAAACGGAATCCTGTCCGGCAGGCCCCCTCATCCCGCGCTGGCCGGGGCAGACGACCCGCCAGCGGGATCGGCAAGCACGCCGCGCAGCGAGAGCGACTCGGCGAAGTGGCAGGCGACGTAGTGGGTCTCGCCCTCCACCTCGGCGACGGGCCGCAGCAGGGGTTCTTCGGTCTGGCAGCGGGCCTGGGCATACTGGCAGCGCGGATGAAAGTAGCAGCCGCCTGGCGGATTGGCCGGGTCGGCCACATCGCCTTCGAGCCGGATGCGGCGCTCACGGTTGCGCATCCGGGGATCGTGGATGGGCACGGCGGACATCAGCGCTTCGGTATAGGGATGCCTGGGGCGCGTGTAAAGCGCCATGGCCGGGGCCGTCTCGACCAGCTTGCCCACATACATGACGTTTACCCGGTCGCAGATGTGGCGGACAACGCTCAGG
This sequence comes from Anaerolineae bacterium, assembly GCA_034429275.1. Taxonomy (GTDB): domain Bacteria; phylum Chloroflexota; class Anaerolineae; order Aggregatilineales; family Aggregatilineaceae; genus DAOUFU01. Next base: position 12,571 of record DAOUFU010000272.1, read on the forward strand.
TCGTGGGCGATGAACAGATAGGTCAGCCCCAGGTCGGCCTGCAGGTCTTCGAGCAGGTTGAGAATCTGCGCGCGGATGGAGACATCCAGCGCCGAGATCGCCTCATCAGCGATGATCAGGCGCGGGGTGGTCGCCAGGGCGCGCGCGATAACGATGCGCTGGCGTTCGCCGCCGCTGAAGGCGTGCGGGTAGCGCTGCATATACTCCGGGCGCAGCCCGACTCGATGCAGCAGGCTCGCCACACGGTCTTCCAGTTCGCTGCCCGACGCCAGATGATTGACCTTCAGCACCTCGCCCACGATATCCGCAACGGTCATGCGCGGGTTGAGCGAGGAATAGGGGTCCTGAAAAATCATGCGGATTTGCTGGCGGTAGCGCCGGAGTTCCTGGCGGTTCAGTTGAGCCAGGTCCACCGCCTGACCTGGCTCAACGCCTGAACCATCAGCGGAGCTGGTCTGATGGTAGAGGATTTCACCGCCGGTGGGCTGGTAGGCGCGCACGATGCAGCGGCCAATGGTGGTCTTGCCACAGCCGCTTTCGCCCACCAGGCCGAGCGTCTCGCCCTGGCGGATCTGGAAGCTGACACCGTCCACCGCCTTCACGTAGCTTACCAGCTTGCCCCAAAACCCGCTGCGCTTGGGGAACCACATCTTCAAATGGCGCACATCGAGCAGCACGCTGTCGTGGGCGCTGGCACCGGCGCTGCGCGCGCCCTGCGCCGCAGTCTCGCGGGTGGACTCACTCATGCGACACCGTCCCTTCTTTCGCGTGTTCGCCCTGGTATTCCGGGTCATAGAGCAGGCATTCGACCTGGTGATTATCGCCGACCGGCACCATGCGGGGCTGGATGCGGTTGCACACCCCGTCGATCATCCGGTCGCAGCGCGGGTGGAACCGGCAGCCGGTCAGGTGCTCGTAGGGAGAGGGCACCATGCCGCGAATCGGGTCCAACCGTGTGCGAGTGGGGCCGATCTTGGGGATCGAACGCATCAGCGAGATGGTATAGGGATGCTGCGGCGCATGGAACAGGGTATCCACATCGGCGAACTCGACCACCCGGCCCATGTACATCACCGCCACCGCGTCGGCTATCTCGGCCACCACGCCGAGATCGTGGGTGATAAACAGCAGCGACATGCCGTAATCGGCCTGAAGCTCGAACATCAAGTCGAGAATCTGGGCCTGGGTCGTCACATCCAGCGCGGTGGTCGGCTCGTCGGCGATCAGCAGCCGCGGATGGCACGACAGCGCCATCGCGATCATGCAGCGCTGACGCATTCCGCCGCTGAGCCGGAAGGGATATTCGTCGATGCGCACTTCGGGCTTGGGAATGCCAACCCGCGCCAGCATGGCGATGGCGCGCTCACGCGCTTCGAGCCTGGTGACGCGGTTGTGCAGCCGGATGGTCTCGGTGATCTGGTTGCCGACGGTGTAGAGCGGGCTGAGCGAGGTCATCGGCTCTTGAAAGATCATGGCGATCTCGTTGCCGCGAATGTCGCGGATGGCCGCGCTGCGCGGGTGCATCGCCGTGATATCGACGGGCCGGGCCGCGCCATCGGGAGTCGGGCGGTGATAGAGGATGCGCCCGCCGACGATCCTGCCGGGGCGGTGCACGATCTGCAAAATGGCGCGCGCCGTGACACTCTTGCCGCAGCCACTCTCGCCCACCACGCACAGCGTTTTGCCGCGCCGGACGGTATAGGTCGCCCCGTCCACAGCCCTGACGACGCCCTCATTGGTGAAAAAATGGAGCCTGAGGTCCTGTACTTCGAGCAAAATATCGTTGGCTGGAATGGTCATCGCACAGTCTCTTTTGCCACACACATCAATGATAGGGATCAGCCGCGTCGCGCAGGCCATCGCCCAGGAAGTTGAACATCAACACGGTGATCGACACGGCAGCTCCGGGCAGCAGCATCCAGGGCATATTGGCGATCACACGCACGCTCTGGGCATCTTTGAGCATGACGCCCCAGCTCACCACCGGCGGCTGCAGCCCCAGGCCGAGGAAGCTCAGCGCCGTCTCGCCCAGGATCATGCCGGGAATCGACAGCGTGATCGAGGCGATGATGTGGCTCAGGAACGAGGGGACCATGTGCTTGATGATGATGCGGGGGCGCGGCACACCATCGAGTTCGGCGGCGAGAATGAAGTCTTCTTCGCGCAAAGCCAGGAAACGCCCACGCACCACGCGCGCCATGCCGGTCCACCCCAGCAGCGACAGGATGACCGTGATGCCGAAATAGACTACGACCGGGTCCCAGCGCGCAGGGACGGCGGTCGCCATTGCCATCCACAAGGGGATATCGGGGATCGAACGCAACAGCTCGATCAGGCGCTGGATCAGGTTATCGAGCCAGCCGCCGATCAGGCCGGAGACGCCGCCCAGCAGGATGCCCA
>DAOUFU010000273.1:0-9042 GCA_034429275.1 Anaerolineae bacterium
CGGGGGTGAGGCCGGGCACCCCCCACAGTCTCATGCCCCGAAAATGGAATACGCCCGGTTATTTGCCCCCGGTGCGCAGTCTGTTTTATGCTCTACAGCAGTGAGCCGTTTTTCTGCACCCCCACAAAGGAGACCTGTTCATGGAATATCGCACCCTGGGACGAACCGGTGTACCGGTCAGCGCGTTGTGTCTGGGATGTATGAACTTTGGCGGGCCGACTTCCGATGAAGATTCGTTTTCCATCATCGACCGCGCGCTCGAAGCCGGTATCAACTTTCTGGATACGGCCAATGTTTACAGCCGGGGAGCCAGCGAGACCATTGTCGGCAAGGCGCTCAAGCGCAACGGCAAGCGCGACCGGATCGTGCTGGCCACCAAAGTTCACGGGCGCATGGACGATGACAACCTGCTCGCCGCCGGGAATAACCGCCGTCACATCATCGAGCAGTGCCACGCCTCGCTGCGCCGCCTGCAAACCGACTATATCGACCTCTACCAGATTCACCGCCCCCAGTCCGATGTCGCCATCGACGAGACGCTGCGCGCGCTGGATGACCTGGTGCGCGCGGGCAAAGTGCGCTATCTCGGCACCAGCACCTTTGCCGCCTGGCAGGTGATGGAAGCGCTGTGGGCGTCCAAAGAACTCGGCCTCAACCGCTTCGTGACCGAGCAGCCGCCCTACCACCTGCTGGATCGCGGCATCGAGCGCGAGCTGATCCCGATGGCGCGCACGCACGGCATCGCCATCCTGCCCTGGTCGCCGCTGGCGCGCGGCTTCCTCTCCGGTAAATACCGGCGCGGCGAGCCGATCCCCACCGGGTCGCGCCTGGAAAGCGACAGCAACAATCCCAACCAGGCTTTTCGGAACCGCACCGAGCAGCCCTTCAGCGATATGGCCTATCACGTGCTGGAAACCGTCGAGGCGCTGGCCGCCGAGAAAAAGGTGACTTCCTCGCAGCTTGCGCTGGCCTGGGTGATGCGCCAGCCGGGAGTCACCAGCCCGATCATCGGCCCGCGCACGATGGCCCACCTGGAAGACAATCTCGGCGCGCTGGAGGTCACCTTCACCGACGAGGACACCGCGCGGATCGATGCCGCATCGCCGCCGGAACAGGCCATCGTGCCCTACTACACCGGCGTGATGATCGACTTCAAGCCCGCGCAATACCGGTGGTAGCGTGGGCGAATGCGTGTTTCTATTCCCGATAGGCGGAATGGGCCGGGGCGCAAATACGCCCCGGTTTTTGCGCGATATGATGGCAAGATAGGTGATCGAATACAGGGGGGACAAATTCATGAGACGCCTGGTCTTGCTGCTGCTGGCAAGATTGGTGTCAGGCGATGCACGATCGTTAACCTTAGCTCAAGGCGATTGGAAATCCTACCGAAGCCTGGCCGGGTGGTTTCAGCCCCCGGCCATGAAAAACCAAAGGACGCTCAACGCCCTGCTTATCAGCGCCAGGGATGGTGCCAGGACTCCTGAGCCTGCTTCTTCGGGGGCGGGCCTGAAAAACCCGCCCGCTGCCCCCTACACATCCTCGACTTCCAACTCGTAATCCGACAGGTCGATCACCACCGAGTGAGTCTCCACCGTGAACCACGCCTCGAACATCTCAAAATCGCGCCCCTGCGGCCAGTCGGCCTCCAACAGGTGCCAGTCGCGCAGTTCGTTCTCAAAGATCGTGCGGTAATGCCGCCGGAGCTGTTCCTGCAGCTCGTCCGGATCGATCACCTCGTCCACCAGGTACACATTGTGATCAAGTTCCGGGTCTTCCAATGAAAGCACCGGGCCATCGCTGCTGCTGTCCAGGCTGTTCGCCCAGTCGATGTAGGGTTGTTTGGGCTTGACCACCAGAGCCGTGCGATTCACCAACAGCATAGATTCCTCCCCTACGGCGGCTGCCGTGACGATCTGCTGCTCGAATGCCAATCTGCCGCAAGCGCGCTCCATCTGCGCGCCCGATTGTCCGTTGGGATTGCGCGCTGCCCCCTCAATCCGGCGGCGCGAAGGGTTCACGCGGCGGGCCGTCATACTGCTCGATATACAGCGGTCCCAGTTGCTCGGCCCACCATGCCTGGTAGACGGCGTTGCTGATATCGAAGATGAAGGTCTGCCGCGCCCGGCAGCCCCGGCACAGGGCTACAATCTCGCTCAACCCCTGCCCGCCCCGGTTGAGATGTGCCACCGTCGCCAGCGCACCGCCGCATTCCGGGCAGCGGGCCGCCTGCACATATTCATGCTGGCAGGCCACATCCTGCGCGATGATATACCCCTCTTCGGTGAACCAGTACAGGTAACCGTCGCGGTGCGGGTTGACCCCTATCTGCTCGGCATCCTCACGCCCCGCGTGACCGTGTCCCCCGCCGGGATGTGCCGTGCCGCCGTCATCTGGCTCGTGCTGTGCAGAAGTGACGTCGGACCGTGTCCGCCGTTTGCGCAGTAACCCCATTGCCTCTATTCCCCCTCATAGTGCCCTGAGGCCGAACGATCGAAGCGCGGTGGAGATTCTGCCCCACCGCGCCTCATGTGCTATTCAGATTCGCCCGATCCCCCGGCAGCCGCAGACTCATCCTCGCCGGTCAGGTTGACCACTTTGGCGTTGAGCACGCGCACCAGGTCATCCACCTTCACCTTGAGGTTCACCCCGCGCGCGCCCCCGTTCACCAGGATGCTGCCTTGCCGCACGGCGGCCTCGTCGATATACACGCCCCAGCGCTTGTGAGTCAGCGCCAGCGCGCCGATAGCCCCTTTCTTGAAGCCGGTGGCCGTCTCTGCCCCGCGCTGGGTGGGCATCGAGGCTTTCTTCTGCCCCACCGAGCGCGCGAACCGCTTGAGGTCGAGCGTCTGGTCCGAGGCGATCATCACCAGCGCGTATTCGTTATCCTTCAGCTGCACCACCAGCGTTTTGTATACCTGCGCGGGCGGGAAGCCCATCGCCTCTGCCGCGCCGACCCCATCCTGGATCGACTCGTCGTAGGTGTGGACCTCATAATCCACCCCCTGGCTTTCGAGGAAGCGCATCGAGTTCAATTTTCTGGCCGGTTCCGCCATAGGTCTCTTCTTTCTCTTGGGGGCAGGCCCGCCAGGGGGAAAAGAATCACCCCCTGGCAGGCCGCCGTTCGCCAGTCTGTGTTACCGGTCGTAGTCATCCAGGGGCACCGGCTCGCCCAGGTAACCGATCACGTTACCCCGCAGGTCGAGCACGGCATCCCCGTCCAGCAGCCACTGCCGCCGGTCCGCCAGATCATAGACGGTTCGCCCACGAATGGCACCTGTCAGCGCCCCGTCGCGATCAAAGAGGCGAGCACCCTCGACATAGCCGATCAGCTCACCCATCCGGTCATAAACTCCTCGCCTGGTCATGGGAAGCTCCTTTCGCTTATCGTCGGTCGGGCGACTCCCTGCCCCGCCGCGAGTCACCGCAGTGCAGGGATGATAATGCCTCGAATGAACCCCCCTGGCTGAATCTCAGTGTTATCTCAGTGTTGAAAGGACGCGGCACACCCACCGGCGATCACCCAGCCGCCGCTAAGCGCGCTCGGCCTGGACGTTTGTCGCCACCGGGATGGTGAAATGAAACGTCGTGCCCACGTCCGGCGTGCTCTCCACCCAGATCGTGCCGCCATGCTGCTCAATCAGGCCCTTGGTGATCGACAGGCCGAGACCCGTGCCCGGCTGTTCGCGCGTCTTGGGATTCTCGCTGCGGAAGTAGGGCGTGAACAGCTTACGCAGGTCTTCCTCGTCCATGCCGATGCCGGTATCCTTGACGTAGCAGTGCACCACCTGCGGCGGCCCCTGCGGATCCCAGGTATTGCGCGCCTGCTCGGCGAAGATGGTGATCGTGCCGCCCGGCGGCGTGTACTTGTACGCATTCGAGACAAAGTTCGTCATGATCTGGATCAGGCGGTTTTGATCGCCCAACACCAGCGGCAGGTCCTCGGCGATGCGGATGTCGAGTTCCTGTTCCTTGTCTTCGATCTGTCGCTGTTGCGAACGCAGAGTCTCGGTGATCACGTTGCGGAAGCTGATCGGCGCGATGTCGAGCCGCATGTTGCCGGTCTGCTGCTTGGTGAGGTCGTTCAGGTCGCTCACCAGGTTTTCCATCCGGTTCACGTTGTTGAAGATGGTGGTCAGGAAGTCGGCCTGCTGTTCGTTGACCGGCCCAACCACGCCCTTCAGCAGCAGGTCGGTGTACCCCTTCATGCTGGTCATCGGGTTCCTCAGCTCGTGCGCCACAAACGAGACAAACTCGCTCTTGGCTTCGTTGGCGCGCTGAATCTCCTGGAAAAGCTGCGAGTTGACGATGGCCGGGCTGGCGTGTTCGGCCAGGCGGGCGACAAAGTCGAGGTCGAGCAGGTCCAGTTCGTTCTCCTGGTCGCTCTCCAGAATGATCACGCCGATCACCTGGTTGGCGCTGAACAGCGGTACGATCAGTTGGGCCTTGCAGCCCGGCAGCGTCTCCTGGTAATCCGGGTCGATGGTCACATCGGTGATCAGCGAGGGCTGCGCCGAGCGAATCACACGCCCGATCACGCCGCGCTCATACGGCACCGTGCGCGATTCCCCCTCGCGCACGGCGAGATCGCTGCCCGGCTCGTAGCCGTAGGACGCCACCACATACAGGTCGCCCGCCGTGCGATCCAGGATGCACAGCGCGCCCGCCGATGCGCCGCTCTTGCGCATGGCCCAGTCCATCGTGATATCAACCACGTTGTTCAGGTTGAGCGTGCGGTTCAGTTCCTGGTCGATGCGCTGCATGGTGTCGAGTTCCTGCACGCGCAGCGCCAACTGCTGGTCGGTCATATCGAACAGGCGCGCGTTTTCAATGGCGATGGCCGCCTGCCCCGCGAACGTTTCGAGAATGTCGGCATCTTCCTGCACGAAGATGCTGCGGTCGCGCTTGTTGAGCGTTTGCAGCACGCCGATCGCGCGCCCGCCCACCAGCAGCGGCACCGAGAGAATCGCGCTGCTCTGGAACCTGCCGGGCAATCCTTCGCTGCTGCGTGTGCCCTCCACGATCACCGGTTCGCCCGGCGCGGCGTCGGCGGGGCGGGTGAGATCGCCGTACCAGCGCGCATCACGGCTCGGATCGTTGACGATGATCGGCACGCCGCGCTGCACGGTTGTCCCTGCCAGGCCCGAACCGGCGGGCAGCCGCGTGCCGACCAGGTCCTCATTGCCCCCGATCACCACGTGGAATTCGAGATCGCCGGTGTCTTCATCGACCAGCAGCAGGCTGCCCGCCTCTGCGCCGAGAATTTCCACTGCGCTCTCGGTGATCATGCGCAGCAGGCGGTCCACGTTGCCCATTTCGGCAGAAAGCTGGTTCGAGATTTCGTTGATCGCGCTCAACTGGCGGGCGCGCTGCTGCGTTTTGTCGAACAGCTTGATCTTATCAATCGCGCTCGAGGCCAGGTTGGCAATATCCCAGAACAGGTCGAGCTGCTCGTCGTTGAAGGTGACGCCCGGCTCGGTGGTGGCTGCGACCATGACGCCCATCACGCCGCCGCCGGTATCCGCGATCAGCGGCACGCCCATCCACGCCTTCAGGTTGGGGTTGTCCACTTCCAGGCGCGGGTCGCGGGCCAGGGTCTCGCGCACATAGTCATCGGTGCGCAGAGTCTGCTGCGTGCGGACGATCTGGCTCATCAGGTCGTGGCCGATCCGCCAGCGCCGCCCCTCAATATCTGATCGGCGCTCGTCGCCCACGTTGTAAAACACGTATTCCAGCTCGTCAAGATTCGGATCGCGCAGGGCGATGATGAAGCACGGCGCGTCGATCACGCGCGTTGTCTGCGCGTAAATGAGTTCGAGCAGCGTGTCGAAGTCGATGGCGAAGTTCAGCGCGCGGCTCACCTGGCTGAGCACGTCCTGCACCTGGACACGGCGCTCCAGGTCACCGACGGCCTGGGCACGCTCGACGGCCAGCGCCATCTGGTCGCCCAGCGCACCGATGAAACGCAGGTCCTCATGGAGATAGGGCGCGCCACCCAGGCGCGGTCCCACCGCCAGGAAGCCGTTCAGCACGCGCTGGCCACGCAGCCCCACCAGCACCGGCGCGCCCAGCACCGCCAACTGCGCCCGGCTGGTGATCACTTCGTGCGGCGGGGTGTGCCCTTCTTCCAGGTGCAGCAGCGAGGCGCGTTCCTGCAAATAGCGCACCAGGCCGCTGTCTGGGCGGAAGACAATATCGGTCGGGCGCTGGCGTGTCTTGGGATCGGGCAGTGCCTCGTAATCGTAGGTCACCAGGTTGCGCACGAACAGGATCACGTGGGTCGGTTCCAGCGTGCTGTTCAGCCGGGCCTGCACTCGTTCGAGCACATCATCCAGGCTGACGGCGTTCATCATCTCGCGCGAGAACGCCTCAACCACGTCGCGGTAAGCGCGCCGCGTGCGGAAGTAGATCGAGTCGATCATGCGCTGAAGCGCGCTGCGCAGCGGGTAGAACAACAGCGCCACCGCCAGCACCATCAGCGACACCATCACCGGGCTGAGCGCCGTTTCGCGCGTGCTGCGCGCGATCACCGCCGCGATGCCGGTCACCAGCAGCCAGTAGCTGACCACCATCAGCCCGGTCAGCAGCCCATAGAGGATGGCATTGGTGATCACGCGGTCGGTATCGACCAGCCGCACCTGCAAAATGGCGTAGATCGCGCTCAGCGGGAAGACCACCGGCAGCACCAGCACAAACACCAGCAGGTTGCTCAACGACTGGTTGTCTACCACGCGCATCACAAACCACAGCACGCCGGGCACCAGCGATGGAATCAGGCCCATGATCACCAGGGTGGACTGGTTGCGCACCACCGGCGAGGCCGACCGCGCGCGCCGCCACAGCATCGCGCCCAAGAGCAGCAGCACGCCCAGCATCACCAGCCCCGAAGCGACCGAGTACGACGCCTGGCTGAGCGACGTATCGCTCGACCAATACAGCGCGGTCGCCGCACCCCCCATGCCCAGCGCCACGATCATCGGGGCCAGCAGCAGCGGCGGCATCAGTTGAATCGCCGTGAAGCGGTAGGGAAATTCCAGCGCGAACACCACCAGCAGCCCACCCACCAGGCAGGTCGCCACCAGCCAGATGGGCACAAAGCGGTGCGTGCTGATGGTATCGAACCGCCCGGCCAGGAAGATCACCAGCAGGTAGGCGCTCAGCGCCGCGTAGCGGAACTGCACATTGCGCACGCTGCGCACCATCAGCACCGTCATCACCAGCCACAGCGCCGCCGCCGCGATCCAGCCCAGGCCCAGATAGCCGAACAGGTCGCTGAGCGGCATCTCACCCAGTTCAACCGACATCTCGCAGCGCTGCATATTGACCGCACCGATCACCGGCTGGCAAACGGCATAGCGCGGCGTATCGGTCCCTTCGCGCAGGAAGGCGACGCGCACCAGGTCGCCCGGCTCCATCTCGCGGGTGAACCGCCAGAACGCATCGATGCGGTCGCCGGGGTTCAGCGCGGCCAGGTCCACCGTGCCTCGCCGCGAGAACGTGCCGATCGACACCAGTTGATCGCCGGGGCGAAGATCGGCTTGCAGGGCGGGCCAGTCTTCACCGGTCAACGAGAGATTGGGGCTGATCTCCAGCGTGCGCGTGGGCAGCACGCCCAGGAATCCCTGGCGGTGCCACGAGAGGCCTGCCTCGGCATACAGTCCCAGCATGATCAGCGCGGCAACCATCGCCGCGACAGTCAGCGCCACGCCGATCCATTCGCTTTGTTTGAAGGAAAACCGTGTCGTGGATGGTTCCATCACGCCTGCTCCACCAACCCTGCACACCCTGCGGTATCGGTGACGGTCAAAACGCTAACTTAATTTGCCCTGCATTGTAGCACACAACCGCCGTTTGGGACTACCGCCCTGTGAGCAAGCGCCAAAGCCTGCTATGATCGGGGACGACTTTGGTCCTGCGCCACCTGTGAGATCGCCCATGCCTATCCACCCGGCCCAGCGCCCGGCTCCCATCCGCACCGACGAAAACGCCTTCGCCTTTGCCACCATGACTCAGCGCGTGCCCGGCATTCTGCGCGACGTGCTCGATGATCCCGATCTCTCGGCGGCCAGCCAACGCGCCCTTGATGATCTGCATGCCGCGCTGACCGGCGACGCCCTGATCCCCATGCTGGCGGCGGACCCCGCGCCCGCGCCCGATTATGACGACTGGGCCGCCGCCTATGCCGATCAGCGGGCGCGCCAGGGCGAACTGCACTGGCTGCGCGGCGAGTGGTTCTTCGCCGAGACGTTCATCTACCGCCACCTGCTCCAGGCTGTGCGCTGGCACGAGACGGGCCGCGATCCCTTCCGCCGCCACAAAGAGTCCGAGCTGGCTCAGCCGCGCTTCCGCGATCTGCTGGCGGCGGCGTTGGAGCGCCCCGCAACTGCACAAACCTTCGCCGATCAACTGCCCGACCTGCTGGCGCTCGCGCTGTGGGGCAACCGCGTGGACTTGAGTCACCCGGCGGGCACGCTGGCTGCCGGGGCTGTCACGCCCGACGACCTGCTGATCGATGACCGCGCCCGCGTCCTGCCAGTCCTGGAATCTGGCGGCGGGACCGTTCACCTGATCGCCGACAATGCCGGGACCGAGCTGGCGATGGACCTGGTATTGATCGACGCGCTGCTCGCTGTCGGCTGCGCGGTGACGCTGCACGTCAAAGCGCACCCGATCTTCGTCAGCGATACGACCCTGCCCGATGTCTGGCATGTGCTGGAGGCGATGCAGCGGCTGGGCAGCGCGCCTGCTGCGCTCGCGGATCGCTTGCGCGCGGCGTGGGATTCCGGGCGCTGGCGGCTGGCCGCGCACCCTTTCTGGACCGGCAGCCGCTTCTGGCCTCAGATGCCCGGCGCGCTGCGGAGCGCGCTCGGCAGCGCGCGGCTGGTGATCGGCAAGGGCGACGCCACCTACCGCCGCCTCATCGACGATGCCGGCTGGCCGCCCGGCGCCCCCCTGGCCGCCGCGCTGGACGGCTTCCCCGCGCCGGTGCTGGCGCTGCGCCCGCTCAAAAGTGACGCCCTGGTGGGGGTCGATCCGGCCCGGCTG
>DAOUFU010000274.1:0-2901 GCA_034429275.1 Anaerolineae bacterium
GCCCACCGCGACCTTCACCCCGTCGATCACACCCACCGCCACACCGTCACCGACAGTGACGCCGTCACCGACGGTCACCCTGACCTTCACGCCGCGCCCGACTCTCACCTTCACACCCTATCCGTCGGTCACGCCCAGCATCACCCCGTCCGGCGGCCAGGCCCAGGCCACGCCCCAGCCCGGCGGATGTACCGTGCCCGCCGGCTGGATCGCCTATACCATTCAGCCCGGCGACACCATCTTCTCGCTGGCGCGGCGCTTCAACATCCCGCGCGACCAGTTGGTGACTTCCAACTGCCTGGCCGACCCGAATAATATCACCGCCGGGCAGCGCCTGTTCGTCCCGCCCGGCAGCAATGTCACCCCCGCGGCCCCGGCCATCGGCACGCCCGGCGGCCCTTACACCGCGTTCAACTGCGACAACCCGGCGGCGACCATTGCCCAGCCCTTGCCCGGCGCGCGAGTCGGCGGCACCTTCGCCGTCTACGGCACCGCCAGCCATCCCACCTTCCAGTTCTACCGCCTCCAGGTCTCCGGCAGCGGCACCAACGACGCCGACTTTGTGACCCTGGATGTGTATCAGACGCCGGTTGTCAACGGGCAGTTGGGCCTGGTCCCGGCCAATGCCTTCGCGCCGGGCGATTACTGGATTCGCCTCACCGTGGTGGACCAGACCGGCAACTATCTGCCGCAGTGCACTGTGCGCGTGCACTTCACCGGCTGATCCTCCGCCGCCCATTCAAAACGGGGCGCGCCCGGCCAGGACGTGCCCCGGTTGATTCGGCGTGCGCCTGCGCTTGCCCCACGCTCACCCTACCGCCCTCTTGCCATCCCCACCGCCCGCGATACACTTTGTGCGGCCTGACACCATACGGAGAGTGAGATTATGCTGCGTGCCCTGCGTTTTGCCCTACCCGCCGCGCTGATCGCGGCGCTGCTGTCCGGAGCGATCCTGGTAGCCCTGCCCGCCGGGGCCGCCCCCGCGCCCCAGGCGACCGCCCTGCCGACCAATACGCCGCGCGCCACCGCCCTGCCCACCAATACCCCGCGCCCGGCCCTGGCAACGGCGCCCCCGCCTGAACCGGCGGCCCCATCCGCCCCCATGACCGCACCGCCGACCTTCACCCCTGTCCCGGTCGAGCCGACTCAGCCGGTCTTCCTGCCGACTCCCACCCTCTACTATCCGCCCGATTTCGAGCCGCGCCAGGAACAGCCCACCGCCATCCCCACCGCCATGCCGCGCTTCCGTGCGACCGATCTCAACGGTAACCCCTACCAGGTGCTCAACGTCCTGCTGCTGGGGCACGATGGCGAAGTCACGCCCGGCGATCCCAACTTCCACACCGATACCATGATCATCGTCTCCATCAACCGCGACACCAACACGCTCAGCATGGTGTCGCTGCCGCGCGACCTGTTCGTCTATATCCCCAACTGGGGCATGGGCCGCCTGAACACCGCCTGGGGCTACGGCGAGGCCATCGGCTGGACTGATGGCGGCTGGGGGATGCTGCGCCAGACCATCCTCTACAACTTCGGCATCGAGACCCACTATTACGCGATGGTCGATTTCAGCGGCTTCGAGCGCATCATCGACACCCTGGGCGGCGTCACCATCGCGGTAGACTGCCCCCTCATCGATAAAATCTGCGACTCGCAGAACCACCCGGAATGTACCGATGGCATCCCCGGCAACGAGCCGGATGAAGCCTTCGTTAACAAAACGCTCGATGTCGGCGTTTACACCATGAACGGCGAAGAAGCGCTGTGGTATGCCCGCAGCCGCAAAAACACCACCGATTTCGACCGCGGACGCCGTCAGCAGCAAATCCTGCGCGCCATGTGGGCCGCCAGCAAGAACGCCGGTCTGATCACCGAGCTGCCCGGCCTCTATGACGACCTCACCAGCATCGTGCAGACCAATATGCCCCTCCAGGAAATCATCCCGCTGATCCCGCTCGCGCTCAGCCTGGAACCGAACGCCATCGAGAACCACTTCTTCCGCAAGAATATCGAGACCCAGGCGTTCCAGCCCGCCGTCGGACCCTTCGCCGGGGCCTTTGTCCAGATTCCCGATCCCAACGGCGGGATGCAGCGCCTGATCGAGAACTTCCTCTCGCCACCTACCCAGAACCGGCTGGTCCTGGAGAATGCCGCCATCGAAATCTACAACGGCACATCCAACCCCAACTGGGACATCGTCGCTGCCGAGCGCCTGGTGTGGGAAGGCTTCGCGCCGGTCGCGGCAGGCCAGGCCGACCGCCTCGATTACCCGCGCACCCTCATCATCGACTACACCGGCCAGAGCAAGGGCAGCAGCCTGAATGACCTGGTCCGCTGGCTGAACATCCGGCCCGAAGATATCACCCTGCAGCCCGACCCCAACCGCACCACCGATTTCAAGATCATCCTGGCAGCAGCTACAACTCGTGTGTCGAGCGCGAATGGACCGCGCCCGAAAACGTGCAGTAAGCTCATCGCAGCAGCGGGGCAGGCCCGCCGGAGGCGTCCCCGCAGCGGACGCTGCAGCCACCCGGCCAAGGATAGTCAAAGGGCGCCGAAAGCGCCCTCTTTTTTTTCAACGCCAGCGATGGTGCCTGGAATCCCGCGCCTGCCCCTGATGCACTTTGGCAAATTGATCGGATAGGAGAGGGCGAAGGACTGGCCTCACCCCAGCGCGGCCAGAACCGGGCCGCTTCGCCCCCTCTCCGGTCTGTACAAATTTTCGGAGAGGGAGCAATCGACAGCGCGCCCGCAGGGCGCGGCGAAGGTGGGGGTGAGGCCGGCCTCGCGCTGGGCCCCATAGCTGGCTATCTTCTCAACGTGCATCAGGGCCAGGCGATGAGGGCGTATTCCATTTTCGGGGCATGAGACTGTGGGGGTTGCCCGGCCTCACCCCCG
>DAOUFU010000275.1:0-3543 GCA_034429275.1 Anaerolineae bacterium
GTCGCGTCGCGCGGCCCGATATAGCCCACGATTCCACACATAGTCAGGGTCCTCCCAGGTATGGGGCGGCCTGCCGCTGCGCGAACCGCACCCGGCGGGCGCGGCACAGGCGCGGCGGAGAGCCGTCACCAGAATCCGATCGATTCACAGCACTCAGGGATGGCCCGCGCGCGCCTGCGCGCCGCCCGGTCACCACGACCGCGCATTTATCCAGGTGTGCCCGCGCCCGCGCGGGGACCTCTTGTAGCGCGGCTTGTCTTGGGAGGGGAAAGACGAGGACGGTGGTGTGCGTCCTGGCGGCATCCGCAGATCTGTCGATTTTCCCCCGGCAGCGTGGGCTGCGCCCACCTTCGGGGTTAATCCCGTTTTGCAACGGGGAACCGCCACCTCGTATCCCGGCGCGGGCGGAGAGTCTCCGTCCTCACCGGGCCATGCGCTTGTCGCCCCTCGTTCGTCGCTGCCAGGCTGCCCCCTTTCAGAGACCGTATGCAAAGGCTTTTTTGGCCCTCATCCCACGAACTCACAAGGGTTCGCGAATTCCTTCGCCTGAGGGTATACGGGCTTTCACACGTGCACACCGGCGCAATGTGTGGTGTGCATATTTTCAGTATACCCTCACCTGCCGCCGGTTGCCTATAACGGTTATGTAAAAATCGCCCAAAAACCGGCCCGCTGCCGATTCGCATCAACGGCCCGGCACTGAGTACAATCAGGGCGTGTGTTCACCTGGCAGCATAGGGCATCATCACTCGTGACCAAACCCAAACACAATTTGCCCGCCCAGGCGACTCCCTTCGTCGGGCGGACAACTGAACTGGCCGATCTCGCGGCACGGCTGACCGACCCCGCCTGCCGCTTGCTGACCCTGATAGGTCCCGGCGGCATCGGTAAGACGCGCCTGGCGCTCGAAGCCGCTGCCCGCGCCCTGGACCACTTCCCCGATGGCGTCTATTATGTGCCGCTGCAAGCCGTCAGCGCGCCCGACCTGATCCCCGTTGAGATCGCCGCCGCCCTCCAGCTTCGCCTGCAGGGCAGCGATCCGCGCGGCAGGCTGCTCGAAAGCCTGGCCGACCGCGCCCTGCTGCTGGTGCTGGACAGCTTCGAGCACCTGCTCGACGGCGTGGACCTGGTGACGGATATACTCGCCGCGGCCCCGCAGGTGACCATCATGGTCACCTCGCGCGAGGCGCTCAACGTGCAGCACGAATGGCTGTGGCCCGTGCCGGGGATGCGTCACCCCACCCGCGAGATGGTGAACGATGGCCGGGTGCCCGCGCTCGAAACGTACAGCGCCGTGCAGTTATTTGTGCAGCACGCCCTGCGCAACCGCCCCGATTTTTCGCTGGCGGACGAAGCGCGCGGCGTGGCGCGCATCTGTGCCCTGGTCGAAGGCATGCCGCTGGCGCTGGAACTGGCCGCTTCGTGGGCACGCGTGCTGACCTGTGACGAGATCGCCGACGAGATCGAGCGCGGCCTGGACATCCTCGATACGCGTGCCCGCGACGTGCCCCAGCGTCACCGCAACATGCGCGCCGTGCTCGATCATTCATGGGCGCTGCTGAGCGCCGCCGAGCAGCAGGTCTTCATGCGGCTGTCGGTCTTCCGGGGCGGCTTCACGCGCGAAGCGGCAGCCGCCATCGCCGGGGCCAGCCTGCCCGCGCTTTCCACCCTGGTTGATAAATCGCTGCTGCGCCACGATGCAGGCGGGCGCTACGACATCCACGAGCTGATCCGCCAGTACGCCGAACAGCGGCTCAGCGCCGACCCCGACGATCACGAGCGGACCAGTTCCGCGCACGCCGCCTATTACCTGGACCTGGTCGCGTCCCGGTGGGACGACCTGATCGGCGCGCGGCCCAAAGAGGCGCTGGGCATCATCGAAGAGGAATTCGACAACGTGCGCGCCGCCTGGGGATGGGCCATCGCCGCCCGGCTGGAGGACGCCATCGACCGCGTGCTGGACAGCCTGTGGTTCTTCTACGACACGCGCGGCTGGTACCGCGAGGGCGAGCGCAGCTTTGACCAGGCCGTCAGCGCGCTGACCGTCTCGCACCCAGACGAGCACAACGCCCTGCTGATCAGCCGCCTGATGTCGGCGCGCGGACACCTGCTCAACAGCCTGAGCCGCTGCGAAGAAGCGCTCGACTTGCTCGACCGCGCGCTGACCATCGCCCGCCAGCTTGAAGAGCCGCGCGCCATCGGCCTCGACCTGTTCCGCCAGGGCGAAGTCTATGCCTTCGAGAGCCAGTTCACCCAGGCCGAAGCGTGCTTCCGCGAGGCACTGCCCATCCTGCAAAGCGTGGGAGAGCAGTGGTTGGTCGCCTACACGCTGACCTGGATCGCCAACGTGATCGATGATCCTGCCGAAAGCGCTCACCTGCGCCAGCAAAGTTACGACCTGTTCCGCGCCATCAAGTGTGAGTGGGGCGTGGCGATCGCTACCGTCTTCCTGGCCTATGTCAAGCTGGACGAGAACGACAATCCCGGCGCGCTGCGGCTGGCCCAGGCCGGTCTGGAACGCTGCCAGAACATCGGCATTCACTGGGCGGTCTCGATGGCGCTGTGGACGCTGGGCACGGTCGCCTATCGCATGCAGCGCTACCAGTCCGCCATCTGGTGCCTGGGCGAAGGCATCTACGTGGCGCTCGAACACCACCTGGCCCACATGGTCAACGAGGGCGCGATGATGCTGGGCCTCACCCTGCGCGCCATGAACGAACACGCCCGCGCCAAAGAGTTCTTCGCCCTCACCTACTACTACGCCGACCGGCATGTTGGCCCCGCCTACAGCCTGGAAGAGGTCGAGCAACACCTCTCGCCCGCCGAAAAAGCCGCCATCATCGCGCGCAGCCGCCAGATCACCGACCCGGTGGCGACTGTCCGCGCTGCCCTGCGCGACCTCGAAGCGCTCGAAGCCGAAAACCACGGCGGATCGGCGGAGGCGGAGAGCGACCTGGAAACCGCGACCCCGCCCGCCGGGCCGCAGTTGACCGCACCGGCCAGCCCTGCCGCCGGGACCGTCGTCCCCCTCCGCCGCCCGGCGCTGATCGACCCCCTCACCGAGCGCGAGCGCGACGTGCTGCGCCTGGTCGCTCAGGGCTATTCCAACCGCGAGATCGCCGAGGAACTGGTGCTGGCGCGCGGCACGGTGAAATGGTACGTCAGCCAGATTTTCAGCAAGCTGGGCGTCACCAACCGGACCCAGGCCGCCGCCCGCGCCCGTGAACTCGACCTGCTCGCCTAGCCCGCCGATTTCCCGCCCGGAGACATCCGCCCACAGCCTGGGTACAAGCAGCCCGTGTAAGCCCCCCAAAGGGGGCTGATGGCGTTTGAGAGGATGCCCGCCGCCGACCAACTCTGCCAGCGCCTTCAGTGCGCTTTTCAGGCTCTGCACATGGCCGCACGCTTATGCACTTTGGCAAATTGATCGGATATGAGAGGGCGAACGGCGGGCCTCACCCCCGCGCGGCCCCAAAACCGGGCCGCTTCGCCCCCTCTCCGAAAATTTTCGGAGAGGGGGCAGACCAAGCGCCTCCCAAGAGG
>DAOUFU010000276.1:0-2301 GCA_034429275.1 Anaerolineae bacterium
TACCGATCATAGCGAATGCTCCTTGTCCTCAGTCCTTGCGCAGACGAATATCTAGACCCTACGCGACCTGCTAACGCCTTTGCTACTTGATACGCACACATTATAGCAGGTGGTGCGCCAAAAGCTGACACGGGCCTGACGTTCCGCCGACACCCGCCGCCTTCTGGTGATGGGTGCGCTATTGACAGTCCTGCCGATTCGCTTTAACGTTTGTGCGTGGACCGTGCGCATCTGGCACAGGGGAGCGGGTATGAACCCGGTGGTGATCGACCTCGGCCCGGTCGAAATACGCTCGTTCGCGGCATGGATCATGGGCGGCGCAGCGCTGGCGATGGTGGTGCTGGCGGTGTGCGCCGTGCGCTACGATCCGGCACGGCTGGCGCGCTGGCTTGATGGCGGGCTGGCGGCGGTGATCGGCGGGGTGATCGGCGCGCGGCTGCTCTATGGGGCCGAACAGTGGGCGACCTATGGCGATTTCCCCGACGCGATCACCGACTTGGGCGCGGGCGGGCTGGCCTGGCACGGAGCGGTTGGCGGCGGCCTGCTGGCAGCGCTGATCGCGGGGCGGCTGCGCGGCCTGCGGGGGACCGAATGGCGCGCCTGGACCGATGCGGCGGCGCTGGCCTGGCCGTTGGGAGTGGCTGTGGGCTGGCTGGCCTGCCGCCGCAACGGCTGTGCCTGTGGCGCGGAGGTGCGCACTCTGGCCGATTGGCCCGGCTGGATGGTCGAGGAACTGCCGGATATCTATGGCAGCATCGCGCCCCGGCTCGATCTGGCATTGGGCGGCCTGGCGCTGGCCGGGCTGCTGCTGGCATTGGCCATACTGTTCACCTGGCGCGGCTGGCTGGCCGGGCTGCGGCTGTGGCCCATCCTGGCGCTGACCGGGCTGGGCATGGCGCTGCTGGGCTTTTTCCGCGCGGACCCGGCAGGCCGCCTGCTTGACCGGCGCGCCGACCAGGTGTATGACCTGGGACTGCTGCTCGCCTGCACCCTGATCGGGTGCGGGCTGTGGCTGGCCGACCGGCAGTCGCAGCGGCGAAGTACTCCACCCACACCGGGCGAAATCATTCATGTGGAGAAATTCAAGGTATGAAGATCACTCTGGGGCTGGCGCAGCCCCATCCCAAACTCGGCGACACAGCCGCCAACCTGAAAGCTCATCTCGACCTGATCAACCAGGCGGCCAGCCAGCATGTCACGCTGCTGGTCTTCCCCGAACTCTCGCTGACGGGGTACAACCTGCAAGACCTGGCGACCGAAGTTGCCGCGCACCCCACCGCCGATGATCCCACCTTTGGCCCCTTGCTGCGGGCCAGCCGCGATCACGACATGGCCCTGGTGGTGGGCTTTGTGGAAGAAGATCGGCGGCACCGCTTCTTCATCGCCCAGGCCTATCTGAGCGGCGGCAGTGTGATCCATGTGCACCGCAAAGTCTATCTGCCCACCTACGGCATGTTCGACGAAGGGCGCTACTTCGCCTGGGGTGAGCATGTGGGCGCGTTCGAGACGCGGTTCGGGCGCATGGGCATGTTGATCTGCGAGGACTTCTGGCACGCTTCGCCGCCCTACCTGCTGTGGCTCGACGGGGCGGATGTGCTGCTGCTGTGCAGTGCCAGCCCAGGGCGCGGCCTCGACCAGCAGGATCGGCTGAGCAGCGCGCGCTGGGTGGAGCTGGTCAACCGGGCCTATGCGAGCCTGTTCACCAATTACGTCATCCACTGCAACCGTGTCGGATTCGAGGACGGCCTGAACTTTTGGGGCGGCAGCAGCATCGCCGATCCCAACGGCGAGTTCCTGGCGCAGGCCCCCTATTTTGAACCGGCACTGCTGGTCCACACTATCGATCTCAACCAGCTTCACCGCTCGCGCAGCCGTTTGCCCCTGCTGCGCGATGAACGTACCGGCCTGCTCGCCCGCGAGCTGAGCCGCATCCTGGGCAGCGATGCCGGACATTCGGAGCCGTAGGGGGGATAGTTCGCTGCTGGCTCGCGGGCTGGTGATCGGCTTTTCGATTGCCGCACCGGTTGGTCCCATTGGTGTGCTGTGCATCCGACGCACGCTGGCCGAAGGGCGGGCGCACGGGCTGGTTTGTGGTCTGGGTGCGGCCACCGGCGATGCCATCTACGGCCTGATCGCGGGCCTGGGCCTGACTGCCGTCTCCGGCTTTCTGGTCGATCAGGCAGTGGCGCTGCGGCTGGTGGGCGGCTTGTTCCTGATCGGGTTGGGCCTGCGCACCCTGCGCGCCCGGCCCGCCGCTCGCGCCCCCCAAGAGCAGGCCACTCCGTCGAGAGGCGGCCTGCT
>DAOUFU010000277.1:0-8045 GCA_034429275.1 Anaerolineae bacterium
CGTCGTTTCGGCCATGCGCAGCACTTCGTCCTTGAACTCGTTGCTGTATCGCCCTTGTTTCTTCATTCGCTGATCCCCTTTTCCATAGTCTACGTGACATTTCCAGTCTCCGCAGATTCGGGATCAGTCCAGAGCAGAACAACCCGGCGCTGCGCACACGCATCAGCGGCCACAACCGGCGCGGGCAGTTACGCTACCGTCACGCCGAGGGGGTGAAGTGCGGCTGTACGCGGAAATCGGTCAAGATTGAGGTCATCGAGAATGACTTTGCCCGGCTCATCAAGCTGCTGACCATCCGTGAGGACAAATTGCCTTTGATGGTCAACCTGACGACCCGGACCGAGGGCAGCGGTATTGATGACCAGGACTTCGAAGCACAAAAGGCAGCGGCCATCGCCAAGGCTAGACGGCAGGTAGAGAATGCACGCTTCTTGTTCCTGGAAGGCGATATCTCGCAGGACGAATACCTGCGGCGCAAGGAGCACAACGAGCGGCAGATCGCCCACTGGGAGGCGCGTACAACCGAGGGTGAGCGGGCGGCTATCGAACTGGCGATGTGTATGGAGGCGCTCGACAACCTGGCCCGGCTGTGGGACACGGCCAACGACGAGGACCGGCAGCAGGTGGCGCGCATGTTGTTCGAGAGTGTGACCTATGATCTGGACCGGCAGCAGATTGTCGATTTCCGGCTCAAGCCCTGGGCGGACCGCTACCTGGTGCTGCGGGCGTCACTGTATGGCGATGATGACCCTCTGGGTGTGCCTGCGGATGATGGCGGCAATGATGACGATTCGGGCGGTTCTGAGGGGGGAGTCAGTGGTAAAGACAGTGACAAGAAATCAAACGGCCCTAGTCTCAAGACTAGGACCGATTATTGCCCCATAGGGGCTACGAACCTGCAGCTTGCTTCGATATCTGGCTTGCCGCCTTCCACATTATCGAAATGCTGTACGACTCCCCATTTCCCACGGAACCCCAGAACGATCTGCCCAACAAAGCCGAACGCAACGCCGAGATTCGCACCCGTTACCAGCAGGGTGAAACGATTAGCCAGTTAGCCGATGTCTTTGGCATCTCCCAGCAGCGAGTCTGGCAGATTGTCCGCGGTCAGCGGAACTGATGGAGGCCACGATGACTGAGCATCTCCGCCCCTTGACCCAGGAACAGCGCCAGGCGGCGCATCGGGCTGCCCGACAGGCAGCACTGCGCGCACTTGGCCCTCAGCCTACCCGTGAACAGTTCGCATCCGCCGCGATTTCACGCTATCCAATCTCCGTTACGCGCCTGATTTCCTTGCTCTGCCTGATCCTACTCCTGGCGGCTTTTACGCCCTCAGCTATTCGTCTCTATGTCATCGGTTCGCAAACCTTCGGACAAGCCGTATCCAATGAAGTCGCGCAGGTTGCGGTCGGTTTGGCGACGGTTCTCTCCGCGGAGATAGGCCAGGTGGTTTTCTCGCTGGCGCTGGCAACACTTGGGACCAGTGCCACCTCCAGACGTCTCTTGTATCTCAGCATGTCCATGTGCACGGCGGTTTCGTTGGCTGGAAACATCCAGATCGCTTTACTCGGACATGAGCAGAGTGTTTTTGCATGGCTGGAAGCGGTGATACCGCCGCTTGTTGTGCTCAGCACGGCGTATGTGCTCAAGGGCCAACTACTCGACACCATCGAGCAGCGCCACGCGTCTGAGCGTGCCTATCAGGCCGCAATGATCGAATGGCAGGCGGCGGCAGCGGAACCCGAACAGCACCCTCAGTGGTCGCAGTGGTATGCGAATGCCTTGCAGGATGCGCTGCGCAAAGTGAACGTACGCCGCCGGGATTTGCTGGTGATGATGGGCCAGGAGGATTGGCGTCAGGCTGTGTATCGGGAAATGAAAGCTGATCTTTGGTATGAAGACCCTGACCCGGATGAACAGCCAGAGCGCGCCATGCTGAGTATCAGCGAGCTGTCGCCTTTGCGGCGAAACGACGGTGACATGCGCCCAAAAGTGATCGCCGCCGTGAGCGGCGCTGTGTGATCTGCGACGAGGTTTTGCCCGAACCCTCGCTGCTCGGCGGGCGTCGGAAAATGTACTGCTCGAATGCCTGTCGCCAGCGAGCCAAGCGGCAGCGGCTCAAACAAGTCGCTCTTTCGTGAGATAATGAACTGACCGAGGCACTCGGCGGAGAAGAGAAACAAACAATGACTTCCACCAACATTACCCAACAACCGGCCACCGTCCAGGCGTGGCTGACTCAGCGCGGCGTAACAGGCTGTGCAAAGCATCATATCGCTCGCGCCTTGGGCGTGAGTCTTTCTGAAGTTGATGCCTTATTGTTGGAAGCTCTGACCGCTGAATCCCTGCTGAACCTGAACCGGCTGGTGCAGCACAAACACCTGGCGCTGGCCAATCGCGTCTGGCCGAACTGCACCTGGCTGGATTTTGACTCCCGCCACGGCCCGCAGCATCCGGTCATCGATCTGATTCTGAGCGTGTTTGGCCATGACCTGCTGGACTACGTGATCCGGACTTTTGGCCGGGACGTTGTGCTGGAGTACTGGCGCGAACTGAAGGTGCCGGATGAATATGATGACATTCATCTCGAAGATGAGGACCTGTCGCCCATTCTCAACGTACCAGACGAGCAGATGGTGGACAATCCACACAGCGATTTCGAGGCGGACGAGGGAGAGTTCTTCATCTTTGGCCACCCGGCGACCGCTGAGTGTTTCCGTTGGCTGATCGAGCGCCGCAGCCATTACTCGCTGTACGTGGGCAATCGCACCGGGTACGTGAATGACCCAATGGGGATCCAGATGGCTTACGACATGCGTGACGCGCTGAAGCGAGAGTACTGGGCCACGCTGCCGCCTGATACGCTGCCAGCCTACCTCGCGATTGCCCACAGCTTGCAATGGGCGATGGTGCCGGAAGCATGGGAGGAGGGTCGCCTTCCGCCGCTTCACATCATCGAGCTAGCGACGTTGACGACGGATCGTCTGGAGGTGTTGCAGACCGATCTTCAGCAGATATGGTTGGATGACCGGGACGCTTTGACTTTTGACCGGCAGCCGTTGCATGTGTTTGCGCTGCAGGCGGATGCTGACGATGCGGCGGCTGCCGTTATCCTGACCACCCAAACGGAACCGGGCAACCCGGAGCAACATCTTGCGAATCCACCGCTGCGTTATCTGCACTGCAGCGACGCCACCTCGATACTGGCGTTTGTGCCGCGCGATATGGCGGAAGATGTGAGGCTCAACATCTGTGCCTACGAGGATGTGATCTACAGCACGCTCTCTGAGGTTGATCATGGTATTGATGCCGAGACGGGTATCTTCTGCATCTGTCGCTTCAATCCCTGAATGTGTTCAGGTTATGAAGACCCGATCCCGGTCTATCGCGTTCCAGGCGGCTACATGTTGCAGTTCAATCCAGAGTATTGTTTTGCGCCAGATGAAATGGCTGTGGAGTAGCCGGTACGCAAATTCAGCAGTGGTGTTTTGAGGAATGCCGAGAGCGGACTGACGATCAGCTCCCGGCATTTCGCTGTGATTGCGACAAGCAACCTTCATACGGGCGATACCAATTGATGGCCGACTACAAGGGAAAATCAGCTGTTGCGCTGATATCTCGAGATTACGGGGTAATTTTTCCGCCATGTGACGATAGTGTACACTGTATGAGCTGACACTTTGGGAAGTACTCTTGAGTGGGAGAACGAATGATTTCGTGGCAGGACTGCCAATCACACTGTGCAGAAATACTCGCTGCGGGGTTAAGTACGCTGCAATCATCGGGCTATGCAACACAGAGTGGTGATTTGCCGGACCACGCGGGAAACTATCTGATCAGCTACCAGGGTGAGCCTTTTTACGTTGGGGAAGCCAACCAACTCAAACGCCGAATCAAGCAGCAAATGAATCCGCAAACCTCTACTTTTTTCAAGACATATCTGAAAAGTCAAGATGAAGCTAGACTGCCTCGCGGATTGCAGATTCAGGGATTTCAGGTTCAGTTCATGTTGACCAATCTTGGCCGCAAAGAGATCGAAGAATTCAGCATTGTGAATCTAGGCACATGTCTGAACAAGTTTCAGCTCAATAAACGTGAGAGATGGACACAGGCAGCAGACAGCGCTCTATGGCACCGAGTGCAACAGTCCGCTCCCACAATCCTAAAGGAAGCTGAATACTACATTGGATTAGCACAGCGTAGCCGATGGAATGACGCCGAACCCACAAACGGACCAGGGCTTTACCTTGTTGAGAACCCTCATGGTGAGTTGATTTATGTCGGGGAAAGCTCCAGCATGAGGGAACGGTATCGGGTTCATAGTGAGCGAACCTATTTCTCTGCTCTTCGCCGGAATCTTGGCTGTGATATCCTTGGATTCATGTTAAAAACACAAAATGGAAAAAAGCGTTATTTTTCTGAAGCAGAGGATCGGGCAGTGACAGAGTATTTGGAAACCTGCAATGTCCGTTTCGTGCCAGTAGTGTTTGCCCGATATGAACTGGAGGAGCACCTAATTCGACATTGGGGGCCATCGCTGAACCGAAAGGCAAACCCCAATTGGTGAGTTACTTGATGTCTCAAACACGAATTTGTCTCTGTTGAACTTCGCCCGATCTTAGTTACGGCATTCGAATCATCCCGAATGGCGCGGAAATTGCATTCAATGTACCTTTTTTCTGATGGTGTATTGGATCGTGCTGCATTTTCTCCTGTTTTTCTTCGATGTCATAACCGTCAGCCATCTATCCGAACGCGAAAAAGATGTTCATATCTTGCTGCTGCGGCGGCAACTCCGGATCGTAGAACGTAAACAGTGGTGGGCCGCCTCCCCCTGATTCATATCACCGAGGCAGCCACACTGGCGACCGACCTACTGCACATTGTCCATATCGGTGGCGACGACGAGATCTGGTTGCATGGACCGGATGCCCTGGTCTTCGACCGCCAGCTTGTTCACGTGTTTGTACTGGAACTGGAACCGAGCAGGTTCCTGCCGCTGTGATCCTGACCACCGACGTAGAGCGGGGCAACCGGGAACACCACCGCGCCCAACCGCCGTTCCGTTACTTGCATCGCAGCCATGAGACGGAACAACTGGCGTTTGTTCCCCGCGACCAGATGGAGTGCGTCCGTGAAACATCCATGATGTTGAAGACATGCTCATGGACACGCTGGACGGTGTGAACTACGCACTGAATGCAGAGAGCGGCATCTTTTGTATGTGGCGTTACAACCCAGCGGCGTTTGGGTCGCTGTACGGGAATGCCATCGCCGTCTACAAGATTCCGGGCGGCTACATGCTGCAATTGGACCCAGGGCACAGTTTCTCGCCGTGTGAGGTGGCTGTGGAATAGCATCAAGCATTATCAGTGCGTTGATATTTGAGGATGCCGAGAGCAGATCGTTAGCTTACTCTCGGCATTTTTTTACGATAGTGGTGAGGCGCTTTATGGACTGGGACACGGAGGGAAGATCAGAAGTATCAGCTGATCGCCTACTACACGGGAAAATAACTATCGCACAAGTTTTTTTGAGCGCTTTCCATTTCTTGACAACAATTACCGTATCTACGGGAGGTTTACCGGTAAATCTTTGTGGGTTGGATCGCTTTCATAAGATCAAAAACAGGGAGACATGATCGACGCACAAGCTTTGAAGCAGCGCTGCGACCTGCGGCGCATCGTGGAGCAGGACCTGGGGCCAGCCCTGGGTTACAGCTCCCACGCCAGCCTGTGGAAGTGTCCGTTTCACGGAGAGCGCAAGGGCATGAGCCTGGTGGTGTGGCCGGATGGCTATCGCTGTTTTGGCAAGTGCCAGATGAGCGGGGACGTGTTTGACTGGCTGCAGCGCTACCGGCATCTGACCTTCGCGGAAGCGGTGGCGGCGCTGGGAGACACGCACTACCGGTCACCGGCGGCACGCCTGCATCGGCCTGCACCAGCCGTGATGCCGCCCTCAGAGGAATGGCAGGACGCCGCGCGTGAAGTCATTGAACAGGCGGAGGAGTGCCTGTGGTCGTCACAGGGCGAAGGCGCGCTGGACTACCTCATGGACAAACGCGGGTTGGAAGCGCGTACCATCCGCCAGGCGCGGTTGGGACTGGTGCCCGGTGAAGGCCGCCAATGGCGTACTATGGGGGGTATGAGCGTGCCGTGCGGCATCACCATCCCGTGGATTACGGGCGAAACGCTGTGGGCGGTTAAGGTGCGGCGCTTTGAGGCCGAACCGAAGTATGGGCAGATTGCGGGCGGCAGCAGCGGTGGGCTGTATGGTGGTGAGGCGCTCGTGGGTGTCCCGGCGGTGCTGTTCACTGAGGGCGAGTTTGACGCGCTGCTGGCCCAGCAGGAAGCGGATGGATTGGTCACAGCAGTGACGCTGGGCAGCGCCTCCAATGCGCTGAACGACCGCTGGGCACTGGACCTGCTGACCGTACCGCTCATCCTGGTGGCCTATGACACCGATGGGGCGGGCATGAAGGGCGCGGCGCGGCTGAGGGCGCTATCCAGCCGGGTGCATACCATCGAGGTGCCCAAGGGCAAGGACATCACCGAGTTTCATCAGCAGGGTGGGGATGTGTTTGACTGGCTGGCGCACGAGCTGCGCCGGGTGCGCGAGCTTCAGATGAATCAGAACCAGACAGGTCAATGGGTGACAGCATGAGCAAAACCACCAAACTCATCATCTACTGCCCGCCCGAACCAGAGGAGCTTGAAGAAGCGGCAGCGTTGCTGTCCGAGCGGCTGGGCCGTGACAGCGAATTCGAGGATGGTTTTGGCGGTTTGTTGAAAGCGATTGCCAAAGCCTACGCCCACAACCTGAGCCGCGAGCACAATGGTGGAGAACTTGACAGTGACCACAAAACCGAGTAGGCTACACGAAATGCAAGCGAGCGCCGAGGTGTTAGCAGCACCCCGGCACTCTGGACGATGCACTAGTGTAGGTAGCGCACCGACCGCGTCAGACTCTAACCTGTCTGGTGGTGGATCGCTACTGTCTCGTATCTATCCGCTAGACAACCAAGGAGTCTGATCATGGCCCGCAAAAAGATATCCCCGTCTGCTGAACGCACTGTCGCCCTGTGTTACATTCGCCAATCCTTCACCCGTGATGAAACCGACAAGGACAGTCCGGAGCGTCAGCGCGCCAATATCGAGCGCATCTGCCAGGAGAACAACTGGATCCCAGAGTGGTATGAAGACGCCGAAGGGCACAAATCCGCTCGTACCGTCAAAAACCGTCCCGGCTGGCTGGCCCTGGAACAACGCCTGGGTGATCTGGATGTCGTGGCGTTAGTCGGCAACGACCTGGCGCGCCTGCACCGCAAAGGCTGGCGCGTGGGCGACCTCATCGACCGCCTGGAACGGCACAATGTCTCGCTGGTGCTGGCTGCACCAAACCGGCAGGTTGATACCTCAACCCCGATGGGCCGCATCTTCATCCAATTCGCTGCCATCTTCGATGAGTACTACAGCGAGGATATCGCCGCAAGAGCGCGCGACAGCGTGCGTTACCGGAAGAACAAAGGCGTGACGATAGGTATGCCACCCTTTGGCACGGTGCGCGATGAGAAGGGGTACCTGATTCCATCCCCGGAAGGGGCGTGGCTGATGGCCGATGGTCGCTTTGTGGACGGGCACTATTCCGAGACACCGCCTGAGGGAGCCCTGGTCTGGCGCAGCTATTATGAGTGCGCCGGGTACATGCTGGCGCTGTATGCCGATACCAATATCGGGGCGGATAAGATCGAACTGATTCAAACTTTCTGTGCAAGAACATGGCGCAGGTTGATCATAGCGAATGCGATATGGTGAGCACCCAGGAAGTGGGCGTCCTTACGGTCAACGCGGATGAGCAAAGCTCGGAACTTATCGACCCAGGCAAAGCTGTGTTCGGTAGCAAAGCGATGCTTGAAAACCGCAGCGTTGAACAAACGTTTGCGCCCACGTTTGGGGGTTTTGCGGTTGCGCTTGTTCTCGGCGATGTTGGGGATCAAGCCATGGTTGAAGCAGACCTGGCGGGCTTCACGGGTGTCGAAGGCACTG
>DAOUFU010000278.1:0-3984 GCA_034429275.1 Anaerolineae bacterium
CGTCGTTTCGGCCATGCGCAGCACTTCGTCCTTGAACTCGTTGCTGTATCGCCCTTGTTTCTTCATTCGCTGATCCCCTTTTCCATAGTCTACGTGACATTTCCAGTCTCCGCAGATTCGGGATCAGTCCAACGTTGGATGAACTGATCCAATGGACATATGATCACCGCGTTGTGCGTGAATTGTCCTGCATCGAGCGGTTACAATACCGCGTTGAGCCGTTGTGCGACGACGAAGGAAATCTCCCACCACGCCCGTCTTATATGACACCAACACCTGGCGACACGCCCACTCCAGAGCCAACAAGAACTGTTACTCCCACGATTCCCGCTCCTACCATTACCCCCTTTGAGGAACATGGTTAATGTTTTTCTGACCAATTAACCATAACAAGTCGCCTACAGTGTCACCTTCGAATAGAGGGCCAATTCCTGTACCTCCCATTCAAGGTGACACTGCGATGAAAAATCGCCGAGTCTCAATCTTCGCCAAACTTGTGATTCAAGCTCTACGGAATACGTAGATCAGATTGATCATCGTCATCGGAGCAGTTGAGAATACAGAACCTGGAATGCGCTCATGAACTGCCTCCTCGGCACATGTGGGATGAGGGGGGGGGGGAAAAGGGGGGAATCGACTCAAAACGCGCCAAAAGCCCTCTATAATGACATTAACCGGCGTTTTACGGCGCGAGGTCACGATGGAGAATCTCAGCGGAACACTCGTCAAGGGCTACGAACTGCAAGAACGGATTGGCTCAGGTGGCTTCGGGGCGGTCTACAAAGCGAAGCAGACCACCGTTGGGCGCGAAGTTGCCATCAAAATCATCCTGCCCGGTCTGGCAAATCGCCCGGATTTCATCCGGCGCTTCGAAACCGAAGCCCAGCTTATTGCCCGCCTGGAACACCCGTTTATTGTCCCCCTCTTCGACTACTGGCGTGATCCGAACGGTGCCTATCTGGTGATGCGCTGGCTGCGCGGAGGCAGCCTGAGGGATGCACTGCAACAAGGCGCATTTGACCTTACCACCGCCGCGACCCTGATGGATCAGATCACCGGGGCGCTTTCCGCTGCCCACCGGCACGGAGTCATTCACCGTGATCTGAAGCCCGGCAACATCTTGCTGGATGAGGACAGCAACGCCTATCTGGCCGATTTCGGCATTGCCAAAGACATCGGTGTAGCCGGCAGTGAGGAAGTAACCGAACCTGACCAGATCATCGGTTCGCCCGACTATCTGGCCCCCGAACAGGCTCGCAGCGAGCCGGTCACGCCCCGCACCGACATCTACAGTTTGGGTGTCGTGCTCTACGAACTGCTGACTGGACAGCATCCCTTTCCCAACATCACGGGTGTTGAGCGGTTGTTCAAGCACCTCAACGAGCCACTGCCTGTGATCACCAGTCTTGACCCGACCTGCCGGGATGATCTCAACGACGTGATCCAGACTGCCACGCAGAAAGACCCGGCACGCCGCTTCGCGGATGTCCTAGAGATGGCCGCCGCGTTCCGCAAGGCGATAGCGGCTCGGCACGAGCCAGCGGAGAGTGAAATCGTCGAGTTGCTGACCCTGCGCGAGCAGGAAATCTTGCAGGGGATCATCGATGGATTAGCCAACAACCAGATCGCCGAGAAGCTCTTTGTCGAGCTTTCTACAGTCAAATGGTACATCAAACAGATTTACAA
The DNA here is from genome assembly GCA_034429275.1 of Anaerolineae bacterium. Classification (GTDB taxonomy): domain Bacteria; phylum Chloroflexota; class Anaerolineae; order Aggregatilineales; family Aggregatilineaceae; genus DAOUFU01. The sequence continues at coordinate 1,687 of DAOUFU010000278.1, forward strand.
GAAACTCGGCGTGCGAAGCCGTGTGCAGGCCATCGTGCGTGCTCGCGAATTGGACCTGATCGTTCCAGGACCCGACAATGGTCATCCTACCGTCATCGGGGGTACTACCTCGACCACGCGCCTGCCAGCGCCCGAAAACCCGTACAAAGGCTTGCGGGCGTTCCAGCCTGCCGACGAACTGGATTTTTTTGGGCGGGAGAAGCTCACCAAGAAAATCATTCAACGGCTCAACGAGAAAAACGAATGGTCGCGCTTCCTCGCCATCGTGGGACCGAGCGGCAGCGGTAAGTCCAGCCTGGTCAATGCCGGGCTGATCCCGGCGCTGTGGCGCGGCGAACTGCCCGGTTCCGAACGCTGGTTTGTGGTCGAGATGCTGCCCGGCACACATCCTCTGGATGAACTGGAAGTCGCGCTGATGCGCATCGCCGCCGACCAATCGGGCCATCTCAATGAGCAGCTTCGCCGTGACGAGCGCGGGCTGGTGCGCGCCTCGCAGTTGATTCTGCCGAACGATGGCAGTGAACTGGTGCTGATCGTTGATCAATTCGAAGAAGCCTTCACGCTGACAGAAAACGACGCGGAGCGCCAGCAGTTTCTTGATCTGTTACACGCTGCCGTCACCGAGAAACGCAGCCGGGTGCGCGTCGTCGTCACGCTGCGCGCCGATTTTTATGACCGCCCGCTGATGTATCCCCAGTTTGGCGAACTGGTGCGGAACCGCATGGAAACCGTGCTCCCCCTCTCGGCGAAAGAACTGGAAAGTGCCATCGTGAATCCCGCGAAGCGCGTCGGCGTGACGTTTGAAGAAGGGTTAGTTGCGACCATCGTTTCTGAGATCAATTACCAACCCGGTGCGCTGCCGCTGCTGCAATATGCCCTGACCGAGCTGTTTGAGCAGCGCGACCACCGCACACTGACCCTGGCGGCTTACCAGAAAATCGGCGGGATCGTCGGAGCGCTGGCGCAGCGTGCCGAAGAACTCTACAACGAACTCAATGCGGACGGGCAGGCAATTGCCCGGCAGATATTCCTGCGGCTGGTGACGCTGGGCGAAGGCGTGGAAGACACGCGCCGCCGCACACCCCGCGCCGAACTGGCGGCTCTCACCCCCTACGAGGATCTGCTCAACGACATCATTGACATGTTCGCTGAATACCGCCTGTTATCGCTGGATCACGATCCTGCCACGCGCGCACCGACCGTCGAGGTCGCGCACGAGGCGCTGCTGCGGGAATGGGAACGCCTGCGCAACTGGTTGAATGAAAGCCGCAGCGACGTGCGAATGCAGCGACAGCTCGCCTTGATGTCAGGCGAATGGCGCGCCGCTCAACAAGACCACAGTTTTCTGCTGCGCGGCTCACGGTTGGAAATGCTTGAGGGATGGATGGCGGGCACAGGGTTGGCGATCACCCCCCAGGAGCGCGAGTTCCTGGATGCCAGCCTGGCCGAGCGTGCCCAACAGGAAGCCGCCCGGCGCGCCCAAGAAGCGCGCGAAATCGGGCTTCGCCAGCGCGCCCAACGGATTTTACAGGCGCTGGTGGTCGTACTCCTGGTGGCGGCAGTAGTCGCGGGCGGACTGGCACTCTGGGCCAACGGCCAGCGCAGCCGTGCCGAAGACGAAAAAGCCCGCGCCGAATCCGCCGAGCAAGAAGCTCTCCGCCATGCCAGCATCGGTCTGGCGGCGCAGGCAGTGGCCGAGCTAGAAGGTGATACGCCAGAACGCGGCGTGTTGCTGGCATTGGCCGCTCTAGAAAATTACCCCTACACGGCACAGGCTGAACGCGCCTTAGCGCAGACCGTATACGAAACACACCGGTATACCGTGCTGAGTTCTCCTGATTACTGGGTCGCTGTCAATAACGTCGCTTTTTCGGCGGATGGAACACGGATCGCCACCGTCGGAGGCGAGAGAATCATCGGTATATGGGATTGCGTATCTGGCGACTTGCTCACCACGTTCAACCGCAGTGAGACCGACCCACGCGGCGAAGAAGGCATCTGGGGGGTAGATTGGTCCTCCGATGGCCGGATTCTGGTGACATCTTCCGTGATGCTGAATATGGCCCGCGTATGGGATGTTGAGAGCGGCGAATTACTTTTGGGCTACGAAGGGCACGACGGTCCTGTACACACGGCCTATTTCTCTGGAGACGCCCGTTTTGTTCTGACGGCCAGCGCGGACGGCACGGCGCATATTTGGGAGCGAGATACTGGCACGGCAGTACGGGTCTTTGAGGGACACACTGACGCCGTGACGGATGCGGTATGGTCGCCGGACGACACGCAGATAGTCACGGC
>DAOUFU010000279.1:0-3405 GCA_034429275.1 Anaerolineae bacterium
TGGCCGATATGCGCAAGTTCCTCTACCAACATCTCCAGCGGCTGTCGCTGCGCTTCTACGAAGATAAGCAGACCGGCCAGATGATGTCGCGCATCGTGAACGATACCGATCAGTTCGAGATGCTGCTCGCCCATGCCGTGCCGGATATCATCGTCAACGTGCTGACTTTTGTGGGAGTCAGCACTATGCTGATGCTGCTGAACTGGAAGCTGGGCCTGCTCAGCCTGGTGCCGGTGCCGTTTGTGATCCTGGTGATGCACGGTTACGCCAAAAAGGTGCGCCCGGCCTTCCGACGACGCCAGGTCGAACTGGGCCAGCTCAACGCCGTGCTGAATGACAACATCTCTGGCATCCGCGAGATCAAAGCCTTCACGCGCGAGGACGCCGAAGCGCAGCGCGTCTCGCTGGGTATCGACAATTACCGGCGCTCGCTGCTGTACGCGCTCAAGATGATGGCGATCTTCCAGCCGCTGGTCGATTTCACCTCGTCGCTGGGCATCCTGGTGGTGATCTACTTCGGCGGGATGCTGGTCAACGATGGAGCGCTGCCGGTGGCCGACCTGGTCGCCTTTTTCCTCTACCTGGAGATGCTGTATCACCCGATCCGGATGCTCAGCGACGCCAGGGAGCGCATTCAAGAGGCGCTGGCCAGCGGCGACCGGGTGGACGAGCTGCTGCGCGAGAGTCCTGAGGGGAGCGAACATCCCGACGCGATCCGGCTGGAAGGGCGGGCGAAGGGCGCGATCACGTTCGAGAACGTCAGCTTCTGCTACCACCAGGGCGATATGGTGCTGGAAAACATCAATGTCGAGATTCCTGCCGGGCAGATGGTGGCGCTGGTCGGCCCGACCGGGGTCGGAAAATCCACCCTGGCCCGCCTGATCCCGCGCTTCTACGACCCGGTGGCCGGTACGGTGAAGCTGGACGGCATCGATACGCGCCGGTTAGAGCTGGAAAGCCTGCGTCAGCAGGTCAGCATCGTGCTGCAGGACGTGTTCCTGTTTCATGGGACGGTGCGCGAGAACATCCGGTTTGGCAACCCGGAAGCGAGCGAAGCCGATATCATCCGCGCCGCTCAGGTGGCCAACGCGCACCAGTTCATCTGCGATCTGCCCGATGGTTACGATACGTTGATCGGTGAGCGCGGAGTCAAGCTCTCCGGCGGGCAGAAGCAGCGCCTGTCGATTGCGCGCGCCGTGTTGAAGGATGCGCCGATTCTGATCCTGGACGAGGCGACCTCGTCGGTCGATACGGAGACCGAAATCCTGATCCAGGAAGCGTTGGAGCGCCTGATGAAAGGGAAGACCACGATCATCATCGCGCACCGGCTCTCGACTGTGCGCAACGCAGACCAGATCATCGTGCTGCAGGATACCCACATCGCCGAAGCCGGGACCCACCAGGAACTTGTCTCGATGGGTGGGCTGTATTACCGGCTGTACAGTGCGCAGCGCAAGCTCCAACACCTGACGGCATAGGGATCGTCGTCCCATGCCGGGCAAGATGCGAAAAAACAACCGCCAGGGCAAATCCCTGGCGCTGTCATTTGAGCAGTCCGGCGCACCCTAGACCCAGCCGCGCAGGCGCACGGCTTCGGCCACCCGCTCGACGGCGACACAGTAAGCCGCCAGCCGGGGATGCACGGTGAGTTCCTGTGCGCGGTTGTGCACCGCGTGGAAGGCCGCCGTCATCTTCTCGTCGAGACGCTCGTGCACGGTGGCTTCCGACCAGTAGCGGTCGTAGGCATTCTGGATCATCTCGAAGTAGGAAACGGTCACGCCGCCCGCATTGCACAGGAAGTCGGGGATCACATAGACGCCGCTGTTGTGCAGGATCAGATCGGCCTCAGGCGTGGTCGGCCCATTGGCCAGTTCCGCGCTGATTTTGGCCCGGATGCGCGGGGCATTCTGGGCCGTGATCACGTTTTCGAGCGCCGAGGGCACCAGGATATCGACCGGCAGTTCCAGCAGTTCGGCATTGGAGATCGGCTGCGCGCCGGGGAATCCCACCACCGACCCGGTCTTTTTCTTGAAATCGACCAGCGCCTGCGGATCAAACCCATCGGGGTTGTAAATGCCACCCTTAGAGTCCGACACAGCGACCACTACCGTCCCCAGCAGTTTAGGCCCCAGCAGCGCAGCGAACTGCCCGGCATTGCCAAAGCCCTGCACGGCCATCGTTGCGCCGTGTGTATCGATGCCCAGGACGCGGGCGGCCTCACGGACACAGTACATGCCGCCGCGCGCGGTCGCATCTTCGCGGCCTTTCGACCCACCCAGCGAGAGAGGTTTGCCGGTGATCACGCCAAATTCGTTATAGCCGCGCAGGATCGAGAACTCATCGGCCATCCAGGCCATGATCTGGGGATTGGTATAGACATCGGGCGCGGGCACGTCCATTTCCGGCCCCAAGATACGCCCCACCTGGCGAACATATGCCCGGCTCAGCCGTTCCAATTCCCCTTGCGACATCTCTTTGGGGTTGCAGATGATGCCGCCCTTGCCGCCACCCAGCGGGATATCGACCACCGCGCATTTCCAGGTCATCCAGGCGGCCAGTGCGCGCACAGTATCGATGGTTTCGTCGGGGTGGAAGCGGATGCCGCCCTTGGTGGCCCCGCGGGCGTCGTTGTACTGCACACGGAACCCCTTGAACACCTTGGTGACGCCGTCATCCATCTTGACGGCCAGCGTGACGTGCAGCTCGCGGACCGGCTCGCGCAGGAAGGCGTGAATCGCCGGGTCGAGCTGTAGTACACGTGCCGCCTCGTCAAGCTGCGCCTGCGCAATGCGGAAGGGGTTCAACTGCTCTGTCGATGGTGCCATAGTTTCTTGTTGTGTCATGCGTCCACCTCGCCTGTGACTCTAAGTGATACGCGAACTAAAGGGGGCAAATCTGCCAGTATGACTTTTCACCTGTACGGGAAGCATTTCGATTGTGGCGCACAAGCATAGACACAACCGGGAAAAATCTCCTGGTCATTACTCACAAAAAGTGGAGAGTAGGTTGGATGAAACCGACAAAATCGTTGGATGCGCCTTCAACCGAGATGCGCCGCGCCCAGGTCGAGGATGTCGCCCAGCACGCCCGCCGCAGTCACGACTGGACCGGCCCCTGGACCGGCGATGACCAGTGGCAGATCGTGGTAGCGTTCGGTGGTCAGCGCGATGTAATTGGCCGGGCCGCGAAGCGTCCCCAGCGGGCTGTCGGCGGGTACCATCTTCAGCCCCACCGTGCCCCCCTGTGGACCCACCTGGGCCACGTAACGCAGAGTCGCGCCCACGGCCTGGGCCTGCGCAAAGCGCTCTGCGTAATCGGCATCCAGGCTGGAGGCGGCTTCCAGGAAGTCCTCGACCGACAGGCTCGCCAGCGCTGCCGGGTAGAGCGGCTCCACCACCAGGTCCG
>DAOUFU010000280.1:0-20675 GCA_034429275.1 Anaerolineae bacterium
ATCAACACTTTTTCGGAATAACGGGCAATGGGATCGGCGTCCCGGCTTCTGGCTCCGCGCCGTACAGGTCTTCCAGCGGCGCGGCCTCGCCCTCGCGCACATCGATCGCGGCCAGCCAGGGCAATTCCAGCCCGCGAAACTCGTATCCTTCGGTCGCCGATCCCCCCGCGATCACCTGGAGGCGGGTCGCGCCCACCTGTGCCGGGTCCGGCAGCTCGATCCCCAGGTGAATCTGCTCTACATAGCGCACGCCTTCTACCCGCGCCGCCACGCCGATCAGGTCATTGGGGTGCAGCCGCGCCCCCAACGGCCACCCCTCACCATGCGGCTGCCCGGCGGGCGGAATGCCGCCCACCAGCGGCGAGAGATGGGCGCGCACGGCATCGCGCACACGGCGGTGAACTACCGCGCCGATCTGCCCCGGCTGCAAGCGAATCCCCAGTGCCACGTAGACCGGCACCCACTCCGGGCCGCGCACAAAAACCTGCGTGGTGATGAGCCGCCGTGGTTCGAGCCAGCTTCGGATCGCCTCCAGGTACAGGCGATCCGGGCGCGGCGGATCGGGCTGGGTGATGGGGTGCTGCGGCACCACCATGACCGTCACCACGCCGGGCGTGGGGATATAGGGCGAAGGCTGCGCCCGGTCGAAGGTCAGCGGGTCGAACAAGGGCAGCACCTCGACTCGCCCGATGTTCACGCCGGGAGCGTGCCGCGCAAGCTCGCTGAAATCATCTTGAGTCACCAGCCGATCGTGGTGACGCAGGTAGCGGCTGATCTTTAGCTCGGCGCTGGCGACCGTTTCGCTGTCGGTCGCCCCCCAGGTCTTGACCGGGTTGCTCACTTTGAGACCGGTGGGTAACGTGGGGGCTTTGTTCAACGCTCCGATGGCAACCTCGCCCTGTCTGCCCCCACCATATTCATAGGCTGCGCGCAGCGTGCTGCCATACGGGAAGCGCTTGCCGCGCAGCCCATCGCCGCAGGTGACCAGGCCCGCCTCGGCATCTAGCTCATACACGAGATCATCCGGCCCATAGGCGCGCAGATCGTCCACCCGCTGCCACTGCTCCACTTTGCCACGGTCGTCCACCACTTCGAGCGTGAAGCGGTATTGGGGAGTGCGCACACCGGGGATGGTTCGTTCGACGATGACCGGTGTATTGGCAACTTTGAACACCTGGCCGGGCGTACCGGTGCCGATACCAATGCGCTCGCGCTCAACACGCAGCGCCTGGATCACCCGCGCGGCGTTGATTCCCGCCCAGCTCAGCGAACGGGTGCGCGGCGCTTGCCCCGGCGAGTCGATGATGCGCAGCCGCAGCCAGGTGACGATGCGAGCCGCCAGCGCGCGATCTGCGATCAGTGGCGGAAAATCGCCGGTGCCTTCTTCGCTGGGGTCGAAATTCCAGCGAGTCAGCGCTTCGGCGGGCGGCAGAGTCAGATGCACGATGCCGGGCATTTCCAGCACGTTATCGGCACTCTCCACCGGCAACCGCATATAGCGCGGCTCGATGACGGTCGGCGCTTCGGGCGCGGCGATATCCACCACCAGTCCCGGATCGAGCGTGCGCGTCGATTCGAGCGTCTGCGCTTCGAGCACAGCGGTCTCGGTCCACAGCGAGGGGAATATGCCCAGCGACAGGGTCTTGCTGCCGATTGCGCCGCACACCTCGGCCAACGGCGCGTTTTTAGGGGCGATCAGCGCAATCCACAGCGCGCCGTCGATGGTGTCGCCGGTGTCCGGGTCGAGATTCACCTCTGGCAGCGGCTGGCCAGGGATCGGCGGTTCGAGCGGTGCGGTTTCGTAATAGGCGGGCGCTGCGTCCTCCAGCAGTGAACCGTAGACCGTGTTGTACTGGTTCTGCTGCTGAGCGGTCAGGGCGGCGGAAAGCTGGCGTTTTTTGTAAAACACCTGCGCGCTGACAGGCAGGATATTCACCGGGGTGCGCGTGCGAAAGGGCACTTTGCCCGCGAAGAGTTCCAGGCCCTCATCCAGCGGCAGCGCCTGAAGCGGCCCTCGCTCGTTGGTGAAGGTCACCAGCCCGCAGCCCGGCGAAGCCGGATTCAGCGGGATGCCGAGCAGGCTCAGAAACTTGAGCCGGTTGGCTTCGGGAATCTGGTTCGAGCGGAAAAGCAGGTTCTCGGTCATAAACGCGAACAACTGCACCAGCGTGATCCCCGGATCGCTGGTGTTGAAGTTGTTCCATTCCGGCGTGTGCGCGGGGATGCGCGCCACGACTTCGGCCACGATCTGCTCGTAGGTTTTGTCGTCCAGTTGCGGAATCTTCAGCGGCATAGCCGGTATCCTTTACGCTTGCAGCGCCAGGGTCAGGCTGACTTTTTCGCGCGCCTGAGTCGCCACCAGGGTATAGGCAATGGTGATATCCACCAGCACCCGCGCCTGGTCCGGGCGGCTCTCGACGTGCACATCGTCCAGGCGGACGCGCGGCTCAAACCGCGCGATGGCTCGCTCGACTTCGTCCTGAATCAGGCGCAGGGTGGAGATGGTATTCGGCTCAAACAGGTAACGCTCCAGGTCGCAGCCAAAATCGGGCTGCATGAGACGCTCGCCGGGCCGGGTGCGCAGAATGATGGTGAGCGACTCGCGCACGTTCTGCTCGCCTTCCGACCACATCATTTGCCCATTGGCCCCCACCTGGGGCGGGAAGGCCAGGCTGCGTCCGTACAAATCGCCAGGACGGATCATGGCACTCACTCCTCGAACTTCGGCACAGGCAGGCAGATGCGCAGAAAAGCCATCCACCAGAAGATGATGTTGAACAGGATCAGGAAAACGAACATCACGATCAGCGCCACCAGCGTGATGATCGGGATCGAAAAGGTGCAGATCATGTCCAGACTGACCGACGGTGAAGACTTGAGCGGATCGCCGTCGAGCATCCCGGTATGTACGCCCGCCATCACCTGGCGAAGATCGCTGCTCATCTGAATGCCGACGCCATGCGCATATTTGCGGAGGTCGCGTGGGCGGATGCTCGGCATTTCGAGGCGCACCAGGCGCGGCGGCGCATCGGGATCAAACGATTTGGCCAGTTCGAACGGGCGGCTGGGCCGGCTGACGACCGGCGGGCAGCCCGGCTCGTAATCGTAGACGAGGCGGATCACATAGTGCGGGATCACCGGCTGGTTATTGTGCGTCACGGTGGGGCGCACCAGCCCTTTGATCAGGGCCAGCATCGACCCGGCCTGGGCATCGGTGAAATGTGGCTTTCCGCCGCGAGCAGCAGCATCTTCGGCCAGCGCCTCGCCGATCAGCACATCCAGGAACCCTCCCGGCGTTAACGCCGCTGCCGTGATGGGTGTCGTGCCGGTGATCACCCCGTTCGAATCTACCGTGAGGCGCAGCGCCGTGCGCAGGTCGTAGGCGGCGTTGGGCAGGTCGATTTCGCCGCGCGCCGCGCCGCCATCGATGCTGACCGCCTGAGCGCGCAGCGCAGCCAGCAGGCGCGTCCCCGCCGCGGTGGGGAAAGCGATCAGGTTGAGCGCGTTGTATAGGGCGCGCTGTTTGGGGCGAGTTGTGCTGTTGGGCGCGCTGTTTGCCTTGATCGCCGTCCATACGTCCGGCAGCGCCCGCGCCAGAAAGTCGCCCAGGTCGATCACGATACCCACCGAGACCGGCGCGGGTGCGGTGATGGCGCTGCCCTTTTCGATCAGCATCCGCCAGCTTTCGAGCACGCGGGTCTGGAACTCGTGGGCGTGGGCATTAAAAGCGGCCCCGTTCTCTTGCGCCAGCGCCAGGTACTGGTTCAGGCGCTGTGCCGGGGGCAGAGTCTCATCGGCCAGAAAGCGCGCCGCAGCGGGCGGGTGCGATTCGTATTTTTCGCGGCTGCCGGTCACCACGTAGCCGACATAGACCGTGCGCCGCGCCGGGAACAATGGGTGATCGGGCGGGTGGCCGGTGGCCACCTGGACCGGCTGCATGGGGAAGCGTTCCTCATCGGCGGGCGCGCAGCAGTCGGTGAGGGCGGTCCACCCATTCGCCCTGGACCAGTATTCCTCGCTGCCGTCGGCGCGCGGACGCCGCACCACGAAGGCCACCTGCTGCCCCTGCGGTCGCTCAACGGTTTTGTCGGGCAGGCCCGCCGTCTTGCACACCAGCGACGCCGTGACCAGGTAATAGCGCCCGTGAATGGGCTGGAACAACTTGACCGGGTGCTCAGCGCCGGGCAGCCGGTGATCGCGCAGGTAGCGCGCGGCAGCATCCGGCACGAGCGCGCCGTCTGGCTGTGGCACCAGCGAAGACTGCATGGCGTCCAGAAACTCCGGCAGGAAGTTATCGCTCGCAATCTCCAGGACCTCGACCGGGTGATCTTCCAGGTCCTGGAATGGCTGACCCTCCCACAACAGAGCCGGTTGCACCCAGCGCACATGCTGCATCGGTTGTCGCTCTGCCACCATCGTTCCCATCGCCATCCCCCTTACCAGATGTTGCCCGCGCCGGGCGTATAACTGGTGCTGATCACCGCGTTGCTGATCAGCGTGTCGCACTGGACCACCCCGCTAAAACGCGACATCCCCGCGTTGACCTGCACCATCGAGGCGTTCACCTCAACCTGAGCCGCCGCCGTGATGGTGATCCCGCTCGCCTGGAGCTTGATTGAATTGCCGTTGCTGTCCTCAATCAGCACATTCATCCCCCCATCGTCGAGCGTGATGCGCTGGCCGCCGGGCGTTTCGATCGTCAGTTTGACCGCCCCCTGCGTATCGTCCATCGTGATCCGGATGCCGGTCCGCGAGCAAATGGTCTTGAGATTGTTCTCCCCTGCGCCGTCCATCTGTTCCGGCGGGGAGTCCTGGCCGTTCCACAGCCCGCCTACCACGAAGGGATGCGCGGGGTCGCCGCCCTGAAAAGCGATCAGCACCTCGTCGCCCGGATCGGGGATGAACCACGTGCCGCGATCCGGCCCGGCCATCAGCACGGCCATCCGCGCCCAGACCTCATAGGCCGCCGAACCGGAATCGGGCGACCAGGGCAGCCGCACCTTGACCCATCCCTGGTGATCACCGGTGCCCAATTCGCTGACCAGGGCAGGATAGACCCCGTAAAACAATCCGCCGGGGCCGGTAGGGACTCGATCCATCCTCAGAGGCTGCATGATCGTTCCTTCGTTAGTTTCTGCCGGGCGCACCAGCGCCCCCACTCACACCTGACCGATCCAGGGCCGCTCGACATCAAATTCGGTGCGGTAGCCGGTTTCAAGCGTATAGATATGCCGGACACGCACCACGGTATAGGTTCCGTTGAACAGCGCGCCCAACCGCCCCAGGGTGACGGTTGTTCCCACGCGAATCTGCGGCGTGCCATCGGCCAGCCCACTGCCGGTCACAAAACGGCGGGCGCGCTCGCGGTAATGCGCCTGGGCGAGCGTGGTCGCCCCCTGCGGCGTGACCGGGGTCGGATGCACCAGCGTCTCCACGCGCTCACCAAATTTCTCTTGCAAGATGGCGCTGCCGCCAACCTGTCCCTCAAGTTCAGCGCTGACATCGCCCGGCCCGCTCGTTTCGCGAATGGCTTCTTTGGCTGCGACATCCCAACCGCCCACTGCCAGCTCTGTACACTGGTGGGCGAGATCGGCGCGCACACTGAAGGCGCGCAGGCTGCCTCCATATACAAGCTCGACCGGTTCGGCGCTGCGTGCAGTGCGCGGCGCGGCGTGCAGCGTGCTGCCCTCAACCCAGATCTCTGCCCCACACGCCCGCGCCCGTTCGCGGATGAAGGCCAGGTCGCTCTGGTTGACCTGGGCCAGCGTTGCGTGCGATGGCCCGGTCAGGTCCACCTCTGGGGTGAGGCCGTGTTCGCGCGCGATTTGCGCGATCACGTCGGAGTCGCTCAAGTCCTCGAAGCTGCGTGTGCGGCGCGTCATGCGCAGGTCCTGCAGTCGATCCTCGGCCAGCACGCGCAGCCGCGCGCCGCTGCCTTCCAGGTATTCGGCTTCCAGCGCGGTGATTCGCCCGGTGAACACCGTCGCCGGGGGATCACCCGGCCCCAGCCCCAGGCCGATCTCTTTGCCAAAATCAAGCGGATCGCGGCCCAGGTAGAGGTAATCGGTGCGGCGGTCCTGAGTCTGGCCGAAGTTGGTCAGCGTGATCTCGCAGCGATACAGGCCCTCGATGGTTTCTTCGACCAGGGCCGCGACTGCATCGCGCGTGGCAGCCTGGTGGACCTGCCCATCGATCAGGACGTGCGCGCGTGACGTGTAGGCGGTGCCAGTGACCATAGCGGTTCCTGCCTGTCGGCATGTATCCTTTGCTCTGGCTTAATCGGCCAGCAGGCGCGCGCGGCGTTCGGCGAAATATTCCAGGATTCGCTCGATCGCTTCGGGCGAAAGCGCCGCCGGTGCGCGACCGGCTTCTTCGGGCCGTTCCGCCGGGGTTGGCGGCGGCGTGGGCGCAGGCGGCGGCTCTACGACAACTTCAAATTCGTTGATGATGACCGGCATAGCCCTGTTCCTTTCTTCGATTCCTATCGCCCGGCAGGGACTACCGGGCGCGCAGGTTGAGCACAACTCCGCCCTGCAGCTTGCGCGGGTTGGTGATGTTGTTGGCGGTAGCGACCGCGCGCCAGTCTGCCCCAGCGCGCAGGGCGATCCCCTGCAGCGAATCGCCGGATGCCGCCAGCGTGAGCGGCTGCGTACCCACCCCAGCCCCGGCGCTCAGCCCTGCTGACGCGCCAAACGAGGCGCTCGCTCCCGCGCTGAAACTGGCCCCGGCGCTCACGCTCGCGCTCGCGCTGAGGCTGGCCGAAAACCCGGCGGTGATGCCCGCCGCTGCGCTGCCTTTGGCCGCGCTTTCATCCAGGCGGCGCGGGTCCACCTGTGTCATGCTGAGGCTGACAGTTGCGCGCAGCGGGACGCCGCTCTCCGAGAAGTAATCGAGCGTCTCGTCCATCGAATCGATCGTGCCGCGAAACAAGAACGCGCCATATTGAAACAGCACGCGGGGCTTGGTGGTGGGATCGTTCGCACCGCGGGCGCTGTCATCTGGTCCGGGGCGCAGCAACGCCAGGATTTTGAGCGTGGTTTGCCGCACGTCCTCGCCGCTCTGAGTGCGATCAAACAACAGCTCGATCGAGAGGCTGCCGCTGTAGGTGGTGGCCTGCTCGGTGCTGGAGGTGACGGTTTGGGTCTGCGAGCCGATACCGGCCTGGCTGCGCGCAGACTGCCCGGCAGATCGAAAACCGACGCGCAGGCTGGACGGGTTGAAATCTGCCTCAATCGCCTTGTCGTTCTCCGGTGTGTCGCTGTTGGGTTTGAGCGGTATCAACTGCGCTTTGGTGATCATTGGTGCCTTCCCGATTGTCTCATCGCCCGATCCCCAGCGAGAAGTTGGCCGAAGCCGATACATTCGCGCCGCCCACGCTCAGGCTGGCGCTGGCCTCGATACCAAACCCGATGTTGCCACCGTCCAGCCCTTTCACCTTCAGATAGGCATATACCAGTTGAATCTCTTCGATGGCGATCTCACCCGTGCGCGCGTTGAGCGATGGCCCGCTCAGCCGCACGGGTAGACAGTCATCGAGCACAAAGGTCAGCGCGGGCGTGCCGTCCGAATTCACCATGCGAATCTCACCGTTGGCCGCACCGTTGACGCCGGGCAGCGATGCCGCTTTGAACCAGGCCCACAGGCCGGTGTTTTGCGTCATGCCGCGCCGCAAGGTCAGCCGACCATAGGTCACCGGGCCGATGCGATGCACCTGCCGGGTGTGATCGCCCCCCTGCGTCAGCGATTTTGGCTCCATCGTCATCTCCAGCCCGGTGCACTCGGCGAAGGCCGCATCGCACACCGGGTTGGTGACTCCGGGCAGTGAGTCGGTCACCGTCAGCACGATCTCGAAGCGAAACGCCGTCATGGGCGGCACCGTCGATTCGTTGGCCATAGGCAGGTTACCTTTCCAGCACCTCAAGCAAGGTTTCGCCGGTACGCAGCAAGATGATGGTGATGTATTCCACCGGCGTGCTGAACGCGACCTGGATCGCGATCACAAAGCGGCCCTGGTCCACGTCATACGACGGATTGAGCGACTCCCCTGTATCGACGTGATAGGCCAGCAGCGATCCGCCGCGCAGCAGCCGGTCGAACAGCCGCTCGAAATGTACCTGGACCGCGCGCCGGAAGCGCTCGTTGTTGGTTTCGAAGACAAACCGCTGGCCCTCGTGGCGCACCAGCCGCCGCAAAAAGCTGACCATGCGCCGCACACCGATCTGGTGAAACGGTGACTGCAGGCCGAGCGTATGCGCGCTGAGCGTCAGGAACTGGCCGGGCCGCTGCTGAATCACGTTGATCCCCCGATTGAACAACTCAACCAACTCCGGCGAGCCATCGTAGGGAGCATCCAGCCCGACCACACCGCGCAAGGCGACATTCGCGGGTGCGACTCCTGGTCCACGCGCCAGGTCGCGCGCGGCGATCATGCCGCACACGGTGCCATCGGGCGGAATGGTGCGCAGGGGATCAAGCTGGGGAGTCGTTTCCTCGCGGGTGACCGTCCACCCGTGAAAAGCCGCGCCATAACTCAGCGAGGCCGGCTGGGCATAGTCGTCCACCAGGCGGCGATACCAGTCGAGCACGTCCCAATAGCCAAAGCGAAAGGGCAGGCTGAGCACGGCCAGCATATCCCCGCGCGCAGCGGCCATGTGCAGCATCGCCTGGTGAACCAGCAGCACCTCGTCGATGGTCTCGCACGGGGCAAAGGTTCGCTCCATCTCCAGTAATGCCGCCAGCCGCTGATAAAGATCCAACTCCGGGTCGCTGGCCGGATCGCGCAGCAGGGCTAACTGGCGCAAAGCAAAGGACGAACGGCGCGGCTGGACCGGCGGCGGGCAGTCGCCAAACTCTGCCCGGTCGCGGCAGTTCACCGGCGCGGGCACATCGTCCCATACCGGGGCACGGCAGCCGATCAACCGGTGACCCAGGTCTGGCGCAGCGACCAGCGAGACTTCATCGACCATAAACAGGCTGTGCAGCCCGCGCGGGCGTTCCCCCGCGAAGAAGAACAGGTCGTTGGCTTTGGCGCGCACATCGTCCGGCAGCAAGGACATGACCGGATCGCTGCCCGGCAGGATGAAGCGCGGATCAACGAACAACTCCGGCTGGTTGGGTGCATCCAGCCCATCATGAGCAGCAGGGTGATCGTCATCGGGCAACAGGGGCAGCGCGTACATCTCCGGCAGCAGGCGGCGTGTGTTCATATCGAGCGGGAAGAACAACACCGCCGGATCACCGGCTGTGGGCGGCGCGGCCAGCCGGGTGGAACGGCGCAGCAGATCGCCCACCATCACCGAGGCAGTGCGCGCTTCCACCGGCTGGGCCAGCACATCTTGCCAGGGGCGCGTTTCGGTGCGGTTGGTCGGGCCAAAAGTCAGCCCGCGCCAGGCCTCGTGATTCTCGCGCCCTTCGCGGATCAGCAGATCGAACGTGTGCAGCACAACGGTATGCGGTGTGGCCTGGGTGACTTCCGGCCATACGATCTCGCCATCGTCCGAGAGAAAGCGCACTTCTTCCCACAGCGCCCCACCCGACACGCGCAGGTAGGGGGTTCCGCCCTCGTAGCCGAGATCGATCCCAACCACGTTAAACAGGAACGCCTGCCCGTTGGCATAGGTCAGCCGCAGGATGTCGTCTTCCTCCAGCGGCAGATCGTCCACCGGCAGGCGGAGCAGATAGGGCGCGTCCTGGGCTGCGGGCGAGAAGTGAAGATCGCTCGATGGCGGCTTGAGGCGTGCACTGCTCCACCCGGAATCGGTCAGGCGCTCGAAGGTGCGCAGCGCTTCGCGGCTGAAGTGGAGCGAGGGGCATTCAAAGAACAGGCCGGGCGGCCTGGTTTTGGGTGCCAGCCGGATGACGTTCACCGGCAGCAGCAGCACCATCCCATCGACATATTCCAGCCGCAGCCGCCCCTCCGAGCACGCGGTGAGCACAGCTTCGAGGTCCTGCAGCGCCTGAGCAGTGCCGCGAAATTCGAAGGTGTAGCCGGTGCGTCCTTCGGAGGGTTCTGGTTCGGAGATGGCGCGCAGCTTGTGCGGGTCGAGCGTGTGCCATTCGGTCTGGCCGTTCCGCTCGCCCAGAAAGTCAACAGCGCGCAGCCGCTCGCGGGCGGGCAGCGCTCGCTGCGTGGCAAAGGCAGCCATCTGGGAAGGCGAGCAGCGCACCGTCACCGGCAGGCTTCGCTGACCGGTGTATTCGGCGTTGGGCACCCCCATTTGCTCAATCGACTCGACGCGGGCAAACAGGCGGGTCTGAGCTGCATCTTGAAAGCTGACCGCGATCAGATCGCCGGGCTGGACGGTGCGCGCCGAAGGCACGCGCAGCTTAAAGCGCGCCCACGCCCCATCGAACCAGCGCGCGGTTTCCTCGTTCCAGGGCTGATCCACCAGCAGGGCGCGCGTATGCAGCCGCGTGGCGACTCGGACCGAGTCTGACCAGCGTCCTTCGGAGGCCGCCGGGCAGACGACCGCTTTCAACCCGTCCGAAGGCGTCCAGCCCACCAGCCCCGGCAGGCGGAAGCGGTTCGCGCTGGCTTTGGGTCCGGCCACGCGCACCACGTAGCAGCGCCGCCCGCCGTTATCGAAAAATGCCTGCACCGCGCGCGGAAGCTGCGCGTAGACCGGGCGCCCCTCACTGCGCGCGATGAAAACATCGCCGCCGAAAATGGCGCGGTACTGGTCGATGTCTTCGACCATCACCGGCAGATTGAGCGGCCCGCGCTCGGCAAACCCGACCAGCCCGGCGATATCGGTACGCAGCGGATCGGTGCGCACCCGGTCGGGCGCAAGCTCGACGGCGACGCCGGGCAGCCGATCCTCATACGTCAGCGCGCGCAATGTCATCGGTCAGCCTATTCTACAAACAGGTCCTCGCACGACAGGACCAGTTCTTCGATGGCGACATCGCTGCTAGATTTGGCGTTCAGCGATGGGCCGTTGTAGCGCATCGGGCGGGCGTTGATCAGCCGCCAGGTCATGATTTCCTGCTCGCGCGCCTCATCTAGCTGGATGATGGTCACGTTGCGGGCGGCCTGCTGGTTGCCGTTGCGCACCTCCAGAATCCACTCGTAGAGGTTGAGCGCCCCGATCAGCCCGCGCTTGAGCGTCACATCGCCCACCTTGTACATGCCGCTCACTTTGCGTACCCGGTTCGTGGCGTCGTTGCCGTTGCGGTATTCCTGCATGGTGACCTCGATATTGAGGCCGCTCACTTCCTGGAAGCCGCCCAGAACCGAGGTAGTGTCGCCGGTGCCCAGGTCCACCCGGAAATTGAAGGCCCCATAGGGGTTATCTCGCTGCGTAGCCATAGCTCATCGTCCCCTTTCGTTAGCGCAGGTTGATCGGGCTGTCAGCAGTCCACTGCCCGATGCGGAAGATCACAAACTCGGCAGGCTTGACCGGCGCAACACCGATCAGGCAGACCAGCCGCCCGTTGTCCAGGTCGTTCTGGTCCATCGTCGAGCGGTCGCAGCGAACGAAGTAGGCCTTTTCGGGCTTTTCGCCCACCAGCCCACCGCGTCGCCATTCGTTGAACAGGAAATCTTCCACCATGCGGCGGACGTTGTTCCACAGGGGGGTATCGTTGTTCTCGAACACCGCCCACTGAGTTGCACGCTCAATCGAGTATTCAAGATAGGCGAAATAGCGGCGCAGGTTGACATATTTCCATTCGGGATCGTCGCTGATGGTCCGCGCGCCCCACAGCAGCAAACCGCGCCCTTCAAAGAAGCGGAAGCAGTTCACGCCGTTGGGGTTGAGCATTTCCTGGTGAGCCGTTGCCAGCCGCTGCTCAAAATCGACCGCCAGCCGCACTACCTCGTTGGCCGGGGCCTTGAAGACGGCGCGCTCGGTGTCGTTGCGCGCATAGATGCCCGCCACGAATCCGCTGGGCGGCAGCGGCAGGCGTTTGCCGCTCTGGCCGGGTCGCGGATCGGCCACTACCACCCAGGGATAGTAGAGCGCCGCATATTTCGACGAGCGCCGATTGCGGAAGGTGCGCGCCTGAGTCGGCAGGTAGTTGGGCGGCGTATCGATCACCGCGATCCGGTATTTCATCTTCTCGCAGTGGGCGATGACCGCGTTGTTGATCGCGAAGGCCTGGTCTTCGGAATAGCCCTTCGCCGTGCAGCCCGGCGCGGCGATGATGGAAATATCGGGCACTGCTTCGAAGGCCAGCAGGCCATTCTTAGCTTTGGTGAAATCGTCAGGGGCAATCAGGTCCAGAAAGCCGGTTGCGCTGCCCTCGTATGCGTCGTTTTGCGGGATAACCCCATCGCTGCCATTGGCCAGCAGATGGGGCTGGCCGTCAATGACCGCATCCTTGATGAAGCTGGCAAGATTGGGTGAAGTCGTGTTGAACAGCAGAACGACTACATCGGCGATCTCAGCCGGGGGATTTTCCAGCATAAAAGGCACGGTCAGCGCGGCAAACCGGGTGGCGGGAGTCTTGGAAAAAACGCGCGTTAGCGAGTCATCGGAATTGACATTCAGGCCAAATTCGCCCAGGCTGCGATAATCGCCGAACGACTTATCCGGCTGCTGGGGAGCGATCTCGACTACGACCGTCAGCGGCAGAATGTCCTTGCCGTCAAACGTGTCCAGGGTGGCCGCAGGATTGCCTTTGGGCTTGAGCAGGAATGGATCTGCTGCTGTGCCCAGGCCGGTCACCGTGTACAGGTTGCCGACCAGCGTGGTGCCCATGGCGATATAGACGACATCGCCAGCCCGCACGCGCGACAGGTTATAGACCGGGCTGCCGCCGCCAGCGGGGGTAGTCTTTTGCAGCACCTGGTCCCCCAGGCGCAGGCGGAACCGGACCCGCATGTTGCCCGCCGCGCCGGGGAAGCGCGCAGTCAGGCGCGGGCGCGGAGTGGCGGCAGGGCCGATGTCACCGGTGGTGGCATGTCCGCTGGTCGCGGTATTCGCCGCGCGCGCATAGACCCGCATGACATAGCACCGTTTGCCACCTTCGGCGAAAAAGGCACGCACGCCGTGAGCCAGGTAGTTGGTGCCAAACTCCAGGTCTTCCAGCCCGCCATAGTAGCGCTCGAAATCGGCAAAGCTGGTCAGCAGTTCCGGCTGCCCGCTGATCGGCCCGGTGCGGGTAGGGCCGATGAAGCCTGCCGTGCTGGTGCTCACGCCTTCGATCGACTTGGCGCGATAACTGGTTTCCTCAACATACACACCGGGGGCCAAATATTCGGACATAGCCATGATCTCCTTCCAAGACGAGCATCACACGTCCGCCGGGGCGGGTCAGGGCGCAGGCTCGACGTGCTGCCGCGACCTCGTGTCGCTTGCGGTTTTTAGGATCACTTCTTTCCGGTAAATCAAATTGCGAGACAGCGTCGGCAGACCTTCAAGCGTGCCCTGGGTCTGCGCCAGGATACTTTTGTGTTCGGGTGGAGCGGTTGGGGGCAGCACCGGCAGAGGTTCCTGGGCGGAGGGCTGATACTGCACGCTGATCGTCACCGGCCAGGCCAGGTCGGTCATGGGGGTGGTATCGGCATTGGGCGCATGCTGAATCGATGGATAGAGCACCCACAGGGCTACCTCGCCACGCGCATCGGCCACCGCCTGGTAGTCGGTGCTGTCAATGGTCGCAGTGAGCAGCGCCCACGCCGCCGGACGCTGGTTGACCGCATCCCACAGCGTGGCCCGGATCACGCCAAACGCGGAAGAGACCGGTCGCGCCGGGGAAGAGAACAACAGCACCGGGATCACGCGTTCCTGCGGCAGGGTGAGCCGGATCGCCTGGGGCAGATACCGCCCGGCAGCATCCTCTATGGTGATGAGGTAATTCTGCGGGGCGAGCGGGTCCGACGGTGACGCATAGGCCGAAGCCGGGCTGCGGTCCCATTCATAATCGGCCAGGCCGGGCAGCGTGTTGTAGCCGAAGATGCCCGATACCGGCGAGCGATAGGCAGTGAATACACCGCCGCTGCCGGATACATGGCGTGCCTGCACCACCAGCCCGGCACCAACCGGCACATTGTGCGCCAGGTCGATGCAGCGCAGCCCAAGCGGCGCACGACGCACGATGCGTTCCATCTCACGGTAGCGCACCCGGCCAAACCGAAGTTCACCGGGACGGGGCGTGTTGGACGACATGCTCATGGCCTACCCGCCTCCCTCTTCGGATTCATCGTCCACCGCGATCTCTCCATAGCGGAGATCGCGCGTCAGCACGATGCCACCGCCCATCGGCATGTCGCTGTCGATCCGCACCACGCGCGCAACATAGGGCACCGAAATACGAAAATCGCCCGGCAGCACCTCCCAAATATGAAACATCTCGTCGGTGGTCATGGTGCCGGCAGCGATCTCGACCATCTCGTTCGCATCGAACCCCGCGTCTCCGGCAGCGTTGAGCAGACTCGGCGGCAGCCGGGGGTGATCTTCGAGCACGCGCATCATCCACCCCAGCAGGCGTTGTTCGGTGGAAATGTGCTTGGCCCAGGGCGTGAGGATGAAATGCAGATCGAGCGGAAGCTGCGGGTGCCGCTGCCGCCCGGTGATCGGGTCCGGCTGCGCGGGGATAGAGCGCTGGGTGCTGTTGATGTTCACCCGGTAAAGAAACAACGAGACACCATTTTCCATCGGGCTGTCGAAGCTGCTCGTCTGGTAAACCTCGAAGGCCATCGAAGCCAGAGGCGGAGTCGTGGTATTGAGTGGGTCGATTGGGAACGGGTTGCTCTGCCACGCCTGGTGGAGCAGCCGGACCACCGCCTCGCACACGTTATGGATCGCGCTGACATTCGCCATAGATCGCTATTCCATCGACCAGGTATCGCGCTGACACAACTCCACCAGGGCGGAAACCACGCTCGCCGCGTCTTGAGTGGCGAGGGGCGCGCGCTGAATCTGGAGCCAGTAGGCCATGCCGGCGTTGCGCTGGGGCGCGAACACCAGCACCCGCAGCGAAGCATATTCGCTCAGCAGGTGACTGACGATGCCGGGCGGCGGATACACTGCCGGTGCGCCGAGCAGCACGACATCCGTCGAGCTGGTCACAGCCTGCAAAATGCCCACCGCATCACTGGCTACCGCGCCGAGCACCAGGCGCGGGTTTTGATCAATGGCCTGGGTGACGAGTCTCACGATGACCTCTGGCAAGGCGCCGATCACGACTTCGTAGGTGTCCTGGTCGGGGCCGTCGGAGGCAAGGTGAATGGACATGCGCAGCGCCTCTGCGTTTGCCGGTGCCGTGCTGGGGACCTGCCACGCCAGCACATCGCCGCGATTCGTTAACCAACATTCTAATAGAAAACGTGTGGCAGAGGCCCGATCAAAAAGGATGGTAGAGGGTCAGGCAGACCCCCTACCCAGGATATGGAACTGATCGGTCTTGGGACAGGTTTGGATCAGGCAGGGCTGGTTTTTGGAGGCAGTAAGACTTTCAATTCTATATAAACAAACGGGTGCCGTCCGTTTCCAGCCATCCGCGCTGGGCCGCCATCTGGACGGCATCGCGGCGCGAGTCGCGCCCTAGCTTGGTGAGAATGTTGTGCACATGATACTTGACCGTCCGCAAGGTGATCACCAGCTCAAGCGCGATTTCGCGGTTGCTGTACCCCTGCGCGATCAAACGAAGGACCTGGAATTCGCGCGGAGTGAGCGGCATATCGGGCAGCACGGCTTCGAGGTTGAGCGCATTCAGCGCGGCCAGCCGGGCGAACAGTTGGGCCGTCACCTGGGGCGAACACTTCGCCCCGCCGCGATGGGCCAGGGCAATCGTCTCGGCGATTTCTTCCGGCTCGGCAGTCTTGAGTGTGTAACCGCAGGCTCCGGCTTCGATACAGGCCAGAATGGCAGGCACATCGTTGACCAACTCAAGCACCACGACATATGCCGGAGCACTCTGTTCACGCCAGAAACGTGTCCAGGCAAGGGCGAGGTGCTGCCCGATCCCGCTGTCGATGAGCACGACATGACCGGGCGGGTTGTGGATAGGCGCGCCGGGCAGCGGTTCTGCGGGATAGCAGAAGATCAGAGTCAGTGGAAGGTACGGTTTGAGCAAGGTGGGCAGCCCTTCACACAACAGGCGGCTGTCACTCACGATGCTGATGGGAATGGGAGAGGTTGCTCCATACGCAGCGTGGCCGTTCGAGGGTTCACTCGGACTGCCCAGGGTGGTAGCGGGGCGATATGGGAACATGAGAGCCTCCAAACCACTTTTTTTGGCCCCGGGATTGAGCCGGACTTGACCATTATACAATATTTTTCAATGAATTTTTATATTTATAAACCATTTTTATACTCTATTTATCTTTATCGGGCAGTCCACTAATGAGCACCTATTCGACCTATGTCGAGGCAGGGTATTGTTGCCTCGACCTATCGCGATGGAGACGCTGGATCGTCCAGTTATCCCAGGCAAGGAGAAGCTCCGATGAGCGATGCGCAGCCCTATATCAAGTTCGAATCCGACGACCCGTTTGATCCGGCACGCATCAACCGGATGCAAACCCTGATCCGCGAAGACATCGACACGCGGCGCAGCCATACCGACCACGCCACAAACGCCGATCATGCGGACCGGGCAGATAAAGCGGACGAGGCTGAGACCGCCAAAATTGCCGATTATGCCAGGAACGCGGACAAGGCGAGCAGCGCCGTCGCGGCAGACACCGCCAGGATGGCGGAGCGCGCGCACCTGGCCGACGAGGCTACGCGCGCAGTCACGGCGGAGAATGCCGACGATGCCGAGCGTGCGGCCCAGGCCGTCAGCGCCCAATATGCGGATCATGCCAAGGACGCGGATCACGCACTGGCAGCGGACAGCGCCAAACTCGCCGAGCGCGCCCTTGCCGCCGACAGCGCCTCGCGCGCAGCCCAGGCCGAATGTGCCGACCGGGCCAAGACGGCGGACGAGGCCACCAACGCAGCCTATGCTAAATCGGCAGAGAAAGCGGGCGAAGCGGTGAAGGCTGAGCGCGCAGAGAGCGCCGACACCGCCACCACGGCGGTAAAGGCCGAAAACGCGGATCACGCCAAAGAAGCCGATCACGCGCTGACGGCGGACAGTGCAAAAATGGCCGAGCGCGCGCTGACTGCCGACAGCGCCTCGCGCGCGGGCCAGGCCGAGCACGCCAATCAGGCCCGCACCGCCGAGACGGCCACCAATGCCGACTATGCCAAAACCGCCGGGCAGGCTGCCAACGCCGACAAAGCGGATGAGGCTGCACACGCCGACCACGCCGCGACCGCTGACCTGGCAACACGCGCCGGATATGCCGAGACTGCCGGGCTGGCCGAAGACGCCAACCACGCCCAATCTGCCGACCGCGCCACAAAGGCGGGTGAGGCCGACTCCGCGCGGCATGCGCAGACGGCAGATTCTGCCACCCAGGCCGAGACCGCTGCCCATGCCGATTCGGCAGATCATGCGGTCAATGCCGAACATGCGGTTCATGCCCAGCAGGCAGCAGAAGCGATTCAGGCGCGCAGTGCCGACCAGGCCACCAGGGCCGCCGAGGCCAAGCGCGCCGAATATGCCGAGACTGCCAAAACAGCTACCCATGCGGAGAATGCCAAGATGGCCGAAGATGCAACCCATGCCGCCTCTGCCGATACTGCGGGACGGGCGGAGAATGCCGATCGCTCGACCAGCGCCGAACACGCTTCCGATGCAGACGCACTCGATGGGCGCTCGCTCAGCGAGATCAGCGAGAGCATTGTGAACGAGGCGATTCGGCGCATGGCACAGGTTCCTCAGCCCTACCGCGTTATCTTCAAGCGGCTGCGAGTCAACGAGGAAAACCTGGTCGAGCACAACCTGGGCGCTTTCCCACTGGTGGATCTCTACCAGCTTGACTATTTTGAGGCCGTCAGCGAAGAGGACGACAAAGAACGGCGCAAGCTGCTGGTCAATTTTTACCTGTTCCACTCCAGCGAGCAGCGCATCCGCCTGGAGACACAGGCCGTCGAGATCGTGTCCACCACCGAGCAGCCGTTCCGCATTCCGTTGGAATCGGTGCTGAGCTTCTTGGGCGTGCGAGTGTATAACGACATGAGCATGGACGACCTGGAGATCGAGATGTGGAAGGCGCTCAGCGCGCCGCCCAACGATCGGTTCGACGACGAGCAGTACACGCGGTCGCCCTGGTTCGAGCGCTGCTGCCGCGATCAGCGCACGGTGGGCGAAATCAAGCGCAAGGGGGAGTGGGACGAATTGTGGCTCCAGGTGCGCCCGCGCAAGACGGTCAACCTGCTCGATGTAACCCCCGCCTTCACCCATATGCCGTCCGATGTGCTGGTCTCGCACCACGATTTCAACACGATCAGCCTCAAGTTGCTGACGACACCCGCCTACCCTGAGCGCGTGCTCAAGGCGAAGACAGGCATCAGCAGGGAATGGAACACCATTTTCGACGATGAGCTGTCGGTCATGGTGCTGCTGCGCGCCTGACCGATGCGCCATTTGGGGAGATGGTTGCGAGATGATTAACACCGCCGCCCGTGTCGGATGACAGGGGCGGCGCCCGTTTGGCTCCACGGCCAAACCCTTATAGCCCCCGTTTTTCCCGGCAAAATGGTCCCACCTTGACAGCATCACCAAACGGGCGTATTTTAGTTCTACAACGAAGTATTCGTTATAGAAGCATCCTGGGAAAGTCTTCCATTGAGCACACCGCAGCACCCACTTGCCAGCGAAGCGCTGCACAAATTCCTACTGATTCACCGGCATCTGCGGCAGTACGCCCGGCAGATGGACGATCAAGGCATCCGGCCCCGGCAGTTTGCGGTGCTGCGCTTTTTGCTGGAACAGGGCACAGCGACCATCGGCGACATTCAGGCGCATCTGTACACCAGCCTGAGCACAGCATCCACCCTCGTCACACAGCTCGAAGATGCCGGGTACGTGACGCGCACGCGCTCGGAAGACGATAACCGGGTGGTACTCGTCCGCCTGACGCCAGAAGGCTCCACGCTGGCCGAAGGGATGCCGATGGGTGGGATCGCGCTGCTGCGCCGCCGGCTCGATAGCCTGCCCGAAGACCGGCTGCGCCAGATCGACGAAGCGCTGGGTGAGATCATGCGCCTGATGGAGGTCACCGACGGCGAATGAAATCCCTGCGCCGCATGTCCCCCTACGTTGGCCCCTATCGCTGGGATGTCATCATGGTCATTGTGACCGTGCTGCTGACGGTCGGCAGCGAGTTGGTGGTCCCGGTTGCGCTCCAACGAGTGATCGATCGTGGTGTGCGCTCTGGCAATATGGGTGCTGTGTGGCAGGGCGCATGGGTGATGCTGATCGCGGCGTTGATCGGGGCGCTGGCAGCGCTGGGACAAGGGGTCTACCGTGCGCGGCTCTCGCAGGGGCTGGCCTTCGACATCCGCAACGACCTGTTCCGCCACATCCAGTCACTTTCCTTCGCCACGCTCGACCAGATGCAAACCGGCGGGCTGATGACACGCATCTCGAGCGATGTGGACATGATCCGCACCTTTGCGAGCAATGGCCTGTCGCTCATGCTGCGCGCCGTGCTGATGATCGTGGGCAGCCTGGTGATGGTGATTGTGACCGACTGGCAGCTTTCGCTGGTGATGGTGGTTTCACTGGGCGTGGCAGGGGCGATCATCTGGTTCTTCATGAGCGCGGCCCAGCCCATTTTTATCCTGGTGCAGCAGAAGCTCTCGCTGCTGAACACCATGATCCAGGAAAACCTGGCCGGGATGCACCTGGTTAAAGCCTTTGTGCGCGAGCACTATGAAGTCGAGCGGTTCGAGCATCACAACCAGGTCTATATGGACGAGAACATCAAGGTGGGGCGGCTGCTGTCTCTGGTCATGCCCGCGCTCACCATGCTCACCAACCTGGGCATCGTGGGCGTGATCTGGTTTGGCGGCGTGGATACCATCAACGGGCGGCTCTCGGTGGGCGAATTGATCGCCTTCAACAACTATCTGATGATCGGCATGACGCCCCTGCTGCTGTTGGGCAACATGATCAACATGTCCTCGCGCGCCGAAGCCTCGGCCACCCGCGTCATGGAATTATTCGACACCGCGCCGCTGATCCAGCCTGGCGCGAATCCCTACGCGCCGGCCAAACTGCGCGGGCACGTGGTCTTCGAGAACGTCTCGTTCCGCTACGGCAATGGTAATGGCAGCGCACTTAGCGGCGGACACCCCGGCGAGATACCTGCTCAAAACGGGCGCGAATACGTGCTTGAGGAAGTCAGCTTCGAGGCGCTGCCCGGCCAGCGCGTGGCCCTGCTCGGTCAGACGGGGGCGGGCAAGACCACGCTGATCAACCTGATCTCACGGTTCTACGATGTGACCGGCGGGCGCATTGTGATCGATGGGGTCGATGTGCGCGGTTGGGACCCTGCTGCCCTGCGGTCCTATATCGGGCTGGTGCCGCAAGCCACTACTCTGTTCAGCGGTACGGTGCGCGCCAACATCGCCTATGGCAGGCCGGATGCGCCCCTCGAAGAGGTGATCGCAGCGGCCAAAGCGGCCCAGGCGCACGAGTTCATCATGGCGATGCCGCAGGGCTACGACAGCATCGTTGAAGCGCGCGGCGCGAATCTTTCGGGCGGGCAGAAGCAGCGAATCGCCATCGCCCGCGCCCTGCTGACTCGGCCCGGCATCCTGATCCTGGATGACAGCACCAGCGCGGTCGATCTGGATACTGAAATCCGGCTGCAAGAAGCGCTGGAGAGCATC
>DAOUFU010000281.1:0-12631 GCA_034429275.1 Anaerolineae bacterium
CGCCCGCAGGGCGCGGCGAAGGTGGGGGTGAGGCCGGACTCTCGCGGGTCACGTGTTTTGATGCAATTACCCTGCTAATCTGGCCGGGCATTGACCACCCGGCGCGCCAGCATCGTATAATCTCAGCAGCACAGGTTTAGGAAACACACAGGATCAGACGAATGATCGACCATGCACGCGAGTTTCTGAACGAAAAAGCCGAAGAATTCGAATGGCTCGACGCAGCCCAGGATCGCCTGCTCTCGCTGCGCCAGTATGGGGACTACCTGCCCCGGCTCGATGAGCGCTACAAGACCGATGACAACCTGGTGCCCGGCTGCGCTTCGGCCACACACATCATCGCACGGGTGGCGGAAGATGGCACGCTGCACTTCGAGGGCGATTCGGAGTCGTTCATTTCGCGCGGTTATATCTACCTGCTACTGGAAGCCTTCAACGGCGTGACGCTGGACGAATTTCTGAACGGGGCCGAACCGCTGGTGATGGACTTTGCCGAGCGCGCCAAAGTGCGCATGAGCATGATCCAGTCGCGGGCCAATGCGTTTGAGAACATCTTCCGGTTCATGCGCCAGAAGGCCATCGAGGCGGCGAGTTGAGGGGGCGCAGGGTCAGCGCGTTGAATTGAGGTAACGCTCGAAGGCCGCCTGGTAGGCATCGATAAGCTGCGTTTCGTAGACCATGAGCAGCAGCAGACCCAACTGCATCTCCGACTGCTCGCGCAAAAAGGCGTCGCGCGTGGGTTGGTCCCACAGTTCCCACATTTCGCGGAAATTGGGCTGATCGTAGAGCGGCGAGAGCAGGTCTTCGGTGACCTGCGCTTCGAGCATCTCCAACGCGCCGCCTTCCAGCCTGCGCTTGACGCTCAGATAGGCGGGCACAAATACGGTCGGGATCAGCGGGCCAAGATCGCTCAGGCTGCTGCCCCGTTCGTGAAAGAACGCGCGGAACTCGACATCTTCCCACAGCTTGTCGAGTATGGCGCTGGCCGCCTTGTCGTAGATGCTCATGCCTCCCCCATGTGTGCGCCGGATGCTCCCTGCGGCTTCCCTGCACCTTATTATAGAACCATCCGCAAACTGGCCCAAGTGGCGTAATATTCCTATCGAGGGCGCTCATCCCCCCGGCGCACCGGCAGATCGGGCGGCGACTGCCACCACGCCTGCAGCGCGGGCACGACATCCTCGGCGCGCTCAACCAGCGTCACGCGGCGCATCTCGTAGGGTTCGACGGTCGCCTGGGCCGCAAACACCTCGATTACCTGCCGCCACATCGGCCCCACCAGCACAAACGGGCGCGCGGGCAGTTCACCCACCTGGAGCAGGCTCCACGCCAGCGCGATTTCGCTCAGCGTGCCAATCCCGCCGCGCAGCGCCACAAAGGCATCGGGCTGCTCGACGAGGTAAACCAGCCGCTCGCGCAGGGTCTCGCAGGCCACCGTCTCGGTCAGCCAGCGGTTCGGCGTGATGCCGCGCTGCGCGAACAGGCCCACCGTCACGCCGATGACGTGCGCGCCCGCTTCGGCGGCTCCCTGGCTGGCGGCTTCCATCACCCCGCCGTAGCCGCCGGAGATCACGCGGCAGCCCGCCGCGCCAAGCGCGCGCCCGACCTGGTAGGCCACCTGCCAGTCGTCGCTGCCGGGGCGAATGCTCGCACTGCCATATACCGCGACCAGGTGGTTGTTCGATGAAAAGGATGTGCCAGTCATAAGTTCGCCGTCCAGAGTTCAGAATGCCGACGCGCGGCGGCTGCCAGGCGAGGCCCCAAAAAACAAATGATGTGTGACCGGCGGGGGCGGAGCAGAACCACCTGCCCCCGCGATCCTGGATCGCCGGGTTCCCGGCGGCAGGTCAGGGCCGGAATCCGCTCAAGTCGCAGCCGACGACCGGCTGACCGGACGCCTGCAGGCGGCTGACCGCCTCGCGCGCCGCCGCGACCGAGTCCGCGCCATCGAGCACGGTCATGGTCACCGTGAAGCGGCGAGTCTCGCCGGGCGCGAGGGTATGCAGTCGCCCGGCAGCGCGCGCATGGTCGCGGCCTTCGGGCAGGCAGTTGCCCGGTTCCAGCCCGCTGACATAAATCCCCTGGCGGACATTCTTCCACTGGGTGAAGTAGGGCAGCGCGGCGGCATCCCACGCCACTTCGAAGCCGAACGCCTGGCTCGCCAGCACCACGCGCGTCCAGCCGTCGGCGTCGGTCTTCGGGTGATGGAAGTAGACCTGCTCGGCGTACTGGCTGATGGCCGCGTCATATTCCGGCCAGCGCGGGTAGCCGGGCCGCGCCGCTTCATCGCGCGAGACCACGCTGGCATGAGCCGTATCCAGCCGCACGCCCGCCTGAATCAGCGGGTAGCCCAGGTTGATGTGATACAGCGTCATCAACGGCGTGACCAGGTCGCCCAGGTTGGTGATCGTGTCGGTGATGGTGAAGGTGGGCCGGGCCAGCGGCATCCGCACCGAGCGCACCAGCCGGAGCTGTTCGCCGAACAGGATGGACTGGTAGACCGTGCCGGTCAGTTCCATCACATAATCGCTGCCCTCCCACGCCCCACGCGCAGCAACATCGCGCGCGGGCAGCCGGGTATATTCGCCGTGCAGATCGCGCGCCTCGCCGGTTTGCGCGTCGGTTTCGGGCACGCCCGCATGAGTCAGCCCGCAGGTCGTCAGCAGGCCGCCGGGGAACTGTCGCAGCCAGCGATGACCCGCATCCGCCAGGGTGGGCGACCCCGGCGCGAGCCAGGTCAGCGGCACACCGCGATAGCGCGCATCCCAGATGTCCAGCCCGCGATCCGGCAGCAGGCTGAAGCTCAACCCACTGGCGTTGTAGGCTTCCACGAGGCGCTGCCCGGCATATTCGGCCTGCCGGAAGTCGGCGAACTGGCGCATATCCAGGCTGTGACGCTCCATCGCGGCGCGGTCCAGCCATTCAGGAGTCAACATCAGGCTCTCTCCTCGTTCAAATCATTCAGCAATAAGCGAATTTCGCGCGCTAACATTTGTTTGAGCAGGTGAATTTTAGGGTAGAACAGCACGCGGTGACTGCGCACATCGAAGGGCAACGTCTCCCCCTCGCGCGCGACCAGGATAGTCGGAGTCTGCACGCCCCAGGCGTAGCCGACTTCGAGATACACATTCGGGTTGCCGCCATCGAGCAACGCGATCACCATGCGGGCGGAGCGGATGCGCGCGAACATGCGGTCGGTGATGTCGCCGGTGAACACATCCAGGTCCATCCGCTCGCACAACAGCCCGGCCCCGGTCACACACGGCTGGATGGCGAGATAAAACTGGTCGTCGTAGGCGTCGGCAAAGGGCATCGCCACAAACACGTGCGGCGTCGATTCATCGGCAGCCGGGGCGCGAAACTCCGGCTCGAACGAATCCGGCCCGGCCAGCACGGCCACCGTCGCGGTTTGCTCCTTCGGCGAGGGAGTGAACGCCTCGCGTAGGGTGGGCGCGGACGGCGCGATCTCCTCTGCACCCGGCGGCGGCGGCAAAAAGCGCGCCAGCGCCTCCTGCATCAGCCGCACGCGGTTCTCGTCCTTCTCCACAAAGGTGATGCGCTTGAGCGTGGGAGGATAGTGCCCGGCCTCATACGCATCGGCCAGGCCCAGCAGCATCGAGCGAAACGCCTCGACTTCGTCCAGCCCCGCCCCGGTGCGCACGCCGTGCAGCGTGGTCGTCATGTGCTGCACCGCCACGCCCGCGTGCCACAGCGATTCCAGGAAGCGGCTGCCCAGCGCGCGCAGCTGCGGATAGCGCAGGGAAGCGACCGGCCCGGTGCCCACCATCAGGATATATTCGGCTTTGGCCACGCGGCCCCCCGGCCACATGCGGTATTCATCCGGGCCGGGCAGCAGGTCGGCATCCTCGCCCAGGTATTTCCGCACCTGCGCGCCCAACCCGCCGGAACGCGGCGCGTGCTTCACCGCCAGCACGTCGGTCGGGAAGGTCAGCGCGTCGCCGACCGCCACCTCAACGATGAACCCCAGGTTGACACTGTCTTCGCCGCCGCTCATACGTCCTCGCCCCCAGGTGATGTGTGCCGGGGCGCGTCGTCCCAACTGCGCCCATAATTCACCGCCAGTTTATCCAGTACGGCGCGCTCCAGGTCCAGCCCGGTCACGCTCGCCAGTTGCAACAGGTAGAGCGTCACGTCGGCCAGTTCGCCGCCCAGCGCGTCCGGGTCGGTCACCTCGCCGTTCCACTGGAAATGCTCCAGTATCTCGGCAGCTTCGATGCACAGCGAAATGGCGATGTTGCGCGGGGTCTGCGGGCGCGGCGAATCCGGCTCGTACCAGCCCTTGGCGCGCACAAAGGCGTGCATTTGCTCGGTGAGTTCGCGCAAATCCATGCCGCCTGCCCTATGCCCCGGCAGCGTTCAGACGCGCCATCTGGTCCTCAGTCAGCGTGATGGACAGCGCGCCGATGTTCTCGTCGAGCTGTTCGGGCGTGCTGGCGGCGATCAGCGGCAGCACGGGGGGATCGCTGTGCATCATCCAGGCGAGCACGATCTGGTTGGGCGTGGCCCTATGCTCTTCGGCGACCTGGCGCAGCACAGCCAGCCGCGCGTTGGAGTCCGGCCCGGCATACTGCTCCGGGATTTCGCGGTCCGCGCGGGTATATGCGCCGCCCAGCAGCGCCGAATAGGCCAGCAGGGTGATATCGCCATCCTGCGCCTGCACGTAATCGATCAGGTCCTCGTTGGCGACCAACTGCGGGCCGAAGGTCGCGCCCGGCTTGGGCCGCAGATAGGTATAACGCTGCTGGATGCAGCAGTATTCGGCATAGCCCGCCGCCATGCTGACCGTGCGGGCCTGGTCCAGCCGCCAGGCGCGGAAGTTGCTCGCGCCGATGAAGCGCACCTTGCCCGTGCCCACCAGCCAGTTGAAGGCCGCCAGCGTCTCTTCCAGCGAGGTCACACGGTCGTCCACGTGCGCATAATACAGGTCGATAGTATCGATGCCCAGGCGGTTGAGCGTTTTGTCGCATTCGGCCTCGATCTGGTGGCGAGTCAGGCCGCGCTCAACGCCCGGCATATTGAAGCCCACCTTGCTGGCGATGAAGAGCTTGTCGCGGTTGCCCCGCTCGTGCATCCAGCGCCCCAGCAGCGCCTCGCTTTCGCCACCTCTGCCGCCGGGTATCCAGTGTGCGTAGATGTTGGCCGTATCGATGAACGTGCCCCCCGCATCCACATATTGATCGAGCAGGCGGAACGACTGGGCCTCATCGTTGCGCGTGCCAAAGTACATCGCGCCCAGGCACAGCGCGCTGACTTCGACCCCGGTATGCCCCAAAGGAACAGTTTTCATAATGCACCCTTTCAACGCCGGTTCATCACACAAACGGTCATCAGTTGCGTCAAGGCTACTCACAAACAGGGAAAAAAACAAGCCATAGGCGGAAATCTGTCGGTCCCTAGCTGCTGGTGGAATCGAAGACCACCGGGGAAGTCTGCAACCGGTGAACTCATCAACAAGGCAGCTTTCAAAAAAACGAGAGGCGCGAAGCGAGGTTAATCGGTCGGAAAAGCGGGGTTGTCGCATTGCGCTGTCGATCGTTCACCCTCACCAGCGGCGAAATCCCCGCTACCCGGTCCGTGCCCACAGCCTCACTCCCCGTTTGAAGCCCACATGAGGTTGTCGAAGCCGGACACAAAGTCGGCGGTCAGATATTGGGCGTAATCCATCTTGCCCTGCAAGTGATAGCCGAAGAACGCGACGGTGAAGTGATTGAAGACCCTTTGTATTTCGCTATCGAACACTGCGTCGGAGTGACCCATCTTGGAGACCGTGAGTAGCGCGCGCTCAGGCGAACCCAGGTGCTCGTAGATGTACAGCGCATCGCGCTCGTACAGGCACGTCTCATCTTTTTCCAGCCCGATGATCAGGGTTGGCAAGGTGCCACTCATCAAACCGCGCTCGCCGAATAACGGGCCGTGACAGGGTGCAACGGGCATGACCGCCACGATCCGATCATCCGCAAAGGGTGGCCAGGGTTCGCCCTCGACGGGCACAGGCTCCATCTGCGCACGGGCTTGCAGCATTTCCGCCCATACGTCGCGCCGAAATCACAGGTGAGTGACCCTGTCTCTGCAGCGGTGGTGCAATAGGTATCGCGCGACAGGGGATCGATGCGGGCACCGCTGAAGAGCAGGGTGGTGGTGCCGCCCAACGAATAACCCGTGACGCCCACGTGCTGCGTATCGATCAGACCCTTCAACGCGCCTGTGCCGCCTTCCGCCGCTAATTGATCCAGCACGAACAGCAGGTCCAGCGGGCGGTTCATGATGTTAACGTTGCGCACCGAGGGATCGTTGTTGTCAATAGAGACGACCGCGAACCCATAGGTCGCCAGGTGCGGCGCGGCTCCCAGTGTCGTGCTCACCGTGACGCCATCCTGGCTGCGTGGGTGCGAGTAGAAGATCAACGGGAACAGGGCAACGGTGGCATCCGGTGGCAGATCATCCTTGGGACGAATTGGCCCAGGACGTGCGTCTGGATCATTGCCTGCCGGATACCAGATATAGCCGGAGACCGTCCGGTCGCGCGTCTCATCAACGAACGAGAACGCCTGCCTGCCCACCATGTTAAACGGTCCCCTTTCGGAGAGGGGAAATGGCGCTGTTTCCTGGAGATGGGCAACGCGCGGAAACATGCCGAGGCAGATAACCGCCAACACAAACAATACAAGGGACCTTCGGAATTGTTCCATGGCTTTGTTTTCCTCAAATGTATTAGGTGGACACGTTTAAGCGGGGTTTATTGGGCGGATCTGTCGGGCAGCGCCTGGGCTGAGAAAAAAGGGGTCAGCAGTACATCAACCATCGCCAGGCATCTGCGCTCAACTTCATTTATCGCTTAACAATCAGTATACAAGGAGTCTCATCGCAGAGTCAACATCAAAAAAACACTGCCAATGGCTTGTGTGTCGGGCCATTGGCAGTGTTTGAGATCCTCTTTGATCACCCAGCCGCTAATCACCGACGGCCAGCCGCTTCATCTACCGCAATTGGGCCGAAAGCGCCGCCAGGTCGCCGCGCACGCTGCCATCGACCACCTTGTCGCCCGCGCGGATGATCAGGCCGCCCAGGATGGCGGGATCGACGCGGTTTTCCAGCGATGACGCGCCGGTCACCCGCTTGACCTCGGCCAGTTCGTCGGATTCCAGCGGCAGGGCGCTGATGACCACGATCTCGCCGCCCAACCCCTTGGCGTCGGCAGGCACCGCCGAGAAGAAATTCTTCAGCAGCGATTCCTGGCGCTTGCGATCCTTGAGTTCTTCGCCGACCAGCCGCTCCGCCGCCGCCAGCGCCAGGCTGACGATCTGCCCGCGCGCCTCGGCGAGAATCTGGTTACGCTCTTCTTCAGCGCGGGCGCGGGCCTGGGCGCGGACTTCGTCCTCTTCGCGGGTGACCGCGCGGAGGCGCTGCGCGGCCTGTTCTTCACCACGCTGGCGGGCCTCGTCGATCAGCTTCTGGGCTTCGGCGCGTGCCTGGTTGAGAATCTTGTTCTTCTCGCTTTCGGCGTTGGCCAGCGCCAGCTCCGCTTGACGGGCATCTTCCAGGCCCCTGGCGATGCGCTCGGCGCGCTCGTCCAGCATCCGCAGGATACGCGGCCAGACGAATCGCGCCAGCACAAAGAAGATCAGGCCGAAGTTCAGCAACTGAAAGATGAGAAACCCCAGATTAATGCCTAGTTTGTCCATGTGATCCTCCTGTTACGCGGCTAAATCACGAACAGGATGATCAGCGACACGACCAGCGCGTAAATGGCGACCGCCTCGGCAAACGCAATACCCAGGATCATGTTGGTCACAATCTGGCCCGACGCATCCGGGTTCCGCCCAATCGCCGTCAGCGCACCCTGTACCACCAGGCCGATGCCGATGCCAGGGCCAACCACGCCGATCATCGCCAGGCCAGCGCCAATGGTCTTCATCGCGCTGATAAAATCGGTTCCGTTAATATCCATGAAGTCCTTCCTCCTAGGAATGGTTCGATCTGCCCTACAAGCCCATCATCATGTCAAAAGGGTGCCGCCCCGGTCGCCCGGAAACGTCACCTCTGGGTCCCCTATTGCCCCTCGTGCTCGTGGTGATCGCCGTGAGCCACCGTCGCCATTGCGGCGAAGACCAGGAACAGCATGGCGAACACAAACGCCTGGATCACACCGACAAACAGCTCGAAGCCGTAGATCGCCAGCGGGACCAGCGCGCCCGCCAGGAACGGGATCACGAACAGCAGCACTTGCCCTGCGAACAGGTTGCCGAACAAACGGAAGCCAAAGCTGAGAATACGCGACAGCTCGGAGATAATCTCCAGCAGCCCGACGCCAAAATCCATCGCGCCCATCGGCTTTTTGTCCAGCTTATTGAGCGCGGGAATATTGATAAACTTGGCGAAATACCTGCCGCCCAGCGAGCGCACACCGATCACCTGGATGGACACCACCGCGATCAGCGCCAGCGCCATCGTCAGGTTGAGGTCAGTGGTCGCGCCGCGCACAAAGGGCGTCACCACGTAGATGTCATCACGCGCCGCCGTTTCTGCGACCAGGGCAACATCGGTGGTCTCGGCAGCCGCTTCAGCAGCCGTTTCAGCAGCCGCAGTCTCTTCACCATGCGCCTCACCGGCAGCACCGGCAGCGACTTCGTCCTCCGCATGATCGGCGGCGTGCCCCTCTTCTTTGTCGTGGCAGGCTTTATAGTCGGCCTCGGTCGCGCGCGTGCCGCTGTCGAGCGCCTTGGGCACCTTCAGGAAGACGCCATCTCGCGCATAACCCGACATGCCCTCCTCGGCGCAGTGCATGATGCCGATACTATCCGTGCCAGGGATGAGGTGCAGCCAGTTCGCGGTCAGCACGAAGATAAAAATCGTCGCCATCAGCGGGAAGATGCGGCGAGCCTGGGGACCGGCGGTGGTCTTCGCCAGGCCATACAGCGCATCCACCAGCACTTCCATCAGGCCCTGCAGGCGGCCCGGCACCTGGCGCATTTTGCGCACCGCGCCCAGCCCCAAGGCCAGCACCACCACATCGACGATGAGCGTCGAGACAATGGTATTGGTCAGCGCCAGGTTCTTGAGGCCCAGGAACGAGAACGTCCCGGTCAGCTTCTCCGCCGGGACGCTGATCACCGGCAGTGCCATCGCGCGCTCCATATCAGTCAGCAGCACGAACGGCACATACCAGCAGAAGAGGGCCGACGCCACCAAAATGCCGATAAATATCCACAACCCTTTCAAGAGCGTCTCTCCTTCTTGTGTGACAGACAACCCCGGCACCGTCTGCCAGGCCCCAGCGCCGATGGTGCGCCATTGGGCGCGCCCAGTGGCGCGGTGATTTATTTGGGTGGTCCCTGGCGCGGCTTGGGCGGTGTGATCTGCGACACCGCCGAAAGCACCAGGCGCACCATCGAATACAGGCTGACAGGGATGCTCAACAGCACCAGGCCAATGGTGAACACGGGATGCGTATTCAGGTGAGAGTCCAGGTACAGCCCGCCAAACAAGGCCCCAAACACCAGGACTAACGTCAAACACCCGGCCTGACCGGCCACTGCCGCCAGCGCCATGTTCCGCAAGTACTCAGGGGTCGGAGTGCGATTGCTGTTCATCAGCGCCTTACGGACCGTCCAGTACAGGCTGGCAGGCACCCCCAAACCCAACAGGCCCACGCTCAGCACCGGGTGAATATTCAACACCACAAAATCGAGCAGCACGCCCAGGCCCACCGTCACCAGCACGATCACCAGGCCCGTCACCCCGGCTTCGCTGGTCACCAGGCTCAGCGCACGGCGATGTGGGGTATCGGCTGCGGGTCGAAGTGATACGCGATGCGCCATAGGACCCCAAAATGCGAGGCGTTCGCCCCCCGGACTGTGTGCTTTCTTGCACAAGCGTAGCAAAACCGGGGTAAATTGTCAAAAAATCGTCTTAGAAATTCGGTGTTTTCCGCTCAAACTGTGTCAAATTTCGGATATCCGCGGCGCAGGGTGTGCAGGGGCGGGTTTTTCCAACCCGCCCCTATGCGAATAACACTCAGATCATGGAATCGCGCACAGCGATCAGCGATTCAGCCTTCCGGGCGCAACCTCCTGCTACCCCAGCGCGATGAACAGCGCCTGGGCCGCATCCGTCGCCCAGTTGAGCAGCGGAGTCACCAGGATCGTGCCGAACAGCAGCACGCCCGCCGACGTGATCGCCAGCGCCCAGGTGTAGGGCACGCTCACCGGGATCGCCTCTTCTTCGGGGCTGGGGTGCATATACATCACCTTGACGATGATCAGGTAGTAGTACAGCCCGATGATCACATTCACGATGCCGACCAGGGCCAGCCAGACCAGGTTGGAATTCACCGCCGCGCGGAAGAGCAGGAACTTGCCCACAAACCCCGCCGCCGGAGGAATGCCCGCCAGGCTGAGCAGTGCCAGCGTCATCACCAGCGCCAGCCAGGGATTGCGCCGGCTGAGGCACGCCATATCGCTGATGCGCTCGCTGCCGGTCACGTTGGCGAACAGAATGAGCACGGCAAAGGCCAGCATATTCGAGAACACGTACATGAACATGTAGTAGGTCACGGCGGCGGCACCGTCGCCGGATTTATCGGTGGAAATGGCCGCCACACCGATCAGCACATAGCCCGCGTGCGCGATAGTCGAATAGGCCAGCAGGCGCTTGAGGTTGGTTTGGACCAGCGCCAGCACGTTGCCCAGCGTCATCGACACCACCGCCAGCACCGCCACCACCTCGACCCAGTACCGGCTGTAGTCGCGCACGGCGTCGCCCACCGCCACCAGCTCGGCAGGCGGGAAGACCGCCAGCACAAAGCGCAGCAGCAGCGCCACGCTGGCCGCCTTGCTGCCCGTGCTCAGCAGTGCCGTGATCGGCGTCGGCGCGCCTTCGTACACATCCGGCGTCCAGAAATGGAACGGCACCGCGCTGATCTTGAAGGCGAACCCGGCCAGCACCAGCAGCATCGCCAGCAGCACCGGCACATCGGGCAGACCGCCCGCCGCGATCAGCGTGCCGAGCGCATAAAGATTGGTCGCGCCGGTCAGCCCATACAGCAGCGAGAGGCCATACACCGTGAACGCCGAGACAAACGCCCCGAACAGGAAATATTTCAGGCCCGCTTCGGTGCTGCGATCCTCGTCGCGCAGGTACCCGGCCAGCAGGTAGAGCGTGATCGACATGGTCTCCAGCGCCAGGAAGACCATCACCAGGTCCGCCGAGGCCGACACCAGGCTCATGCCGATCACCGCGACAATCACCAGCGCGTAGTAATCGCCACGCAGCCGCAGCCTGGGCAGCCCCATGCTGATCAGGCAGGTCAGCGCCCCGGCCAGGATCACCATGATGCGGAAAATCTGCGCCAGGGGGTCGTGCCGGATCATGCCGCCGAGCAGCAGTTGATCCGACAGGCCCGTTTTGGGCGGCAGCGCAAGCACAAAGTAGAGCGCACCCACCGCCAGCAGCCCGAACCCGGCCAGGTAGCCGATCTCGCGGCGCTGCTCGCGCGTCCAGAGCACGTCCACCGCCAGCACCACCACCGCCAGCACGATCATCAGTATTTCAGGCAGCAGTGCGAGCACCGCCGCCTGGGTATCCGTCGAGAACGCCACGGTCAACCTCCCAGCATCGACACAATGGGCTTCACCCCGGATTCAATCATCGGAGCCATCAGCCGGGGATAGACGCCGAGCAGGATCAGCCAGAAGACCAGCAGCACCAGCGCCATTTTGTCGTAGATCGTGATGGCCGAGATGTGCGGGAAGCGCTGCTCGTCGAACGCGCCAAAGAACACCTGCCCCACGACGCGCAGCACGTAGGCCGCCGTCACAATGATGCCCAGCACCGCGATCAGCGCGATCAGGCCGTAGTAATTGAAGGTATCGGTGAACCAGCCCACCTCTGCCGGGCTGAAGACCGGCCCCTTCCACAGCCCCACGAAGATCGGGAACTCGGCGACGAACCCGCTCAGGCCGGGCATCCCCATGCTGACAAACCCGCCGATGATGAAGGCGACGGCGGTCCAGGGCAGCTTACTCGCCATGCCGCCCAGGCTGGGGATGTCGCGCGTGTGTGCCCGGTCATACACCATCCCGACACAGGCGAAGAAGAGCGGCGTCATCACGCCGTGCGAGAACATCTGCAGGCCCGCGCCCGTCATGCCCGTGACGTTCATGGTAGCAAAGCCCATGCTCACCAGCCCCATGTGGCTGACCGAGCTGAACCCGATGACGTACTTAAAATCGCGCTGGCGCATGGCGATCAGCGCGCCGTACACCACGTTGACCAGGGTCAGGAAGATGATCCAGGGCAGGTGCGCCCGCGCACCTTCGGGCATCAGTTGCACGCCCACCCGCAGCGCTGCGAACGCGCCGAGCTTCATCAGCACGCCCGCGTGAATCATCGAGACGGCAGTCGGGGCGGCCACGTCACCATCTGGCGACCAGTTGTGGAAGGGCCACAGGCCCGCCAGCACCCCAAAACCGATGAAGATAGCCGGGAACCACAGCCGCGCCGTCGTCACGCCCGACCACGACCCGAAGAACGGCAGATCGAACACGCCCTGCTGCGCGGCCAGGTGCAGGTCCACAAAGTCGAAGCTGTAGACTCCCGTCGCCTGCCCCGC
>DAOUFU010000282.1:0-7873 GCA_034429275.1 Anaerolineae bacterium
GTCTGGCATATCGCCAAAGTAGTCTTCCAGACTCGTTCGCGCTTGGTCACCCATCTCGCCCTCGTTTCGCTTGTTTGAGATGGATTCTACCGCTCCGCTGCCTTTATCCGAATTTTGATGCGTTTGCCCTGCTCAAGCCGGTGGAAGCCGGTTGTCAGCTTGCCTCGTTCAGGTATACTTTCAAGCTGTGAGCAAACACTTTGATGGGGGGAATGGGCGATGAATTGTCCTCATTGTGGGCGTGAAAATTCGGATGACGCGGTGCTGTGTACCTATTGCAGTCTGCCACTTCATCCGAGTAGTTCTACACGCAGGCTGGACAGCAGCAGCGCGCCTGTCAAACTGGGACGCTGGGGAACCGCTCGCCTGGGCCGGGGTCAGTACCTGCTGCTGCATATTCGCGGAGCCTCGGAGCCGCTCAAGGTTATGATTGACAAATCGGCAGTGCTGGGGCGTACCGATCCCGATACCGGCGAAACGCCCGACATCCCCCTCGACGATTATGGGGCTGCGGAGCAAGGGGTATCTCGTCACCACGCTATTTTGAGCGTTGACGAGGTCGCACTGAGGGTCGAGGACCTGGGCAGCGCCAATCACAGTTTTATCAACGGCCAGAGGTTAATTCCTCATCAGCCGCGCATCTTGCGCGACGGAGATGAACTGCGCCTGGGGCAGTTGGTCATGCATGTCCACTTTGCTTGAGAACTCGTGTATAGGAAAAAAACATCGTGACGGACTCGTTGTGGTACAAAGATGCTGTATTTTATGAACTCTATGTGCGGGCATTTCGTGATAGTAACGCAGATGGTCATGGCGACCTGAAAGGATTGATCGGCAAGCTCGATTATTTGCAGCAGTTGGGCGTAGATTGTATCTGGCTGCTGCCGATTAACCCGTCACCGCTGGTCGATGACGGCTACGATGTGGCCGATTACTGCGGCATCCATCCAGACTACGGCACTCTGGACGATTTCAGGGCGCTGTTGGAAGGGGTTCATGCGCGCGGAATGCGGCTGATCATGGATATTGTCATCAACCACACCTCCGATCAGCATCCCTGGTTCATCGAGTCACGTGCGTCCAAAGATTCCCCGCGTCGCAACTGGTACGTGTGGAGCGACACCGATCAGAGATACAGCGATGCACGTATCATTTTTCTGGATACCGAAAAATCCAACTGGACGTATGACCCGATCACCGGCGAATACTACTGGCATCGCTTTTACTCGCAGCAGCCAGATTTAAACTATGACAATCCCGAAGTCCAGCAGGCTATGCTTGACGCAGTCGATTTCTGGATGGCGCTGGGAATAGACGGCTTCCGGGTAGATGCCGTGCCCTACCTTTTCGAGCGCGAGCACACCAACTGCGAAAACCTGCCTGAGACACATGCTTTTGTGAAACGTTTGCGTGCGCACATGGATGCCAAATGGCCGGGGCGGATTTTGCTGGCAGAGGCGAACCAATGGCCGGAAGATGTGCGCGCCTACTTCGGGGATGATGACGAGTTTCATATGGCGTTCCATTTCCCGATCATGCCCCGGTTATACCTGGCACTCAAACAGCGCCACCGCCGGTCTATCGTGGATATTTTGCAGCGCACTCCGCCGATCCCGCCGAAGGCCCAGTGGTGTATTTTCCTGCGCAACCACGACGAACTGACGCTGGAAATGGTCACCGAGGAAGAGCGCCAGTATATGTGGGCGCAGTATGCGCCCGAAGAGCGAATGCGGCTCAACCTGGGAATTCGGCGGCGGCTTGCCCCCCTGGTCGATCATGATCGCCACCGTATCATGCTGCTGAATGCTCTGCTGTTTTCACTGCCGGGATCGCCGATCATCTACTATGGCGATGAGATCGGCATGGCCGATGACATCTGGCGCGAGGATCGAAACGGAGTCCGCACGCCGATGCAGTGGGATGCTTCCAAGAACGGTGGTTTTTCGGAGGCAGATGTGCTCTACGAAGCGCCGCTTACTGGCGCGCCGTATGGGTATCAGTATCTCAATGTTGCGCAGCAGCAGGCCGATCCGTCTTCGCTCTGGCACGCGATTCGGCACATGCTGGCGGTGCGAAGGAATCACCAGGTGATGGGGCGCGGCGCGTTTGAGTTTGTGCTGCCGGAGAATGAGGCGATCCTGGGATACTGGCGTACCCTGAATGAGGGCGAACAGACACAGGGCGGCGCAAGCCGACTGCTGGTGCTGGTCAACCTGACTGATGAGATGCAAGCCGGGACGCTCGATCTGGCTGCTTTTGCCGGGCGCGCACCGGTTGATGTGCTGTGCGACCAGGTATGGCCGACCATCGGCCCAGAACCCTATTCCTTCGCGCTTGAGCCTTATGGATATCACTGGCTGGCGCTGTAGCGATCACGGCTCGTCGGGGTTGACCTCGGTTTTGACAAGGTGGGTGTCGAGCGAGCTAGCGATGACGATGGCGGCAGTCCAGGCCGAAGTCTCGGCGGTTTCGTAGGCTTCCTGGTCCGCCTGGTGCTGACGCAGGTATTCGATGCCTGCCTGGGTATTGACCGAAAACTTATCACCGGCCATGGCGCGCTTGCGCGAAAGCTCACTATCCGTGCTGTGGCGCGTCTGCGCAATCAACAGCGACTCTTTGGGAAGAGTCAGGAAGATATGCCAGGTGTAGTGAGTGTAGGTAATCTCCTGCAAGAGTCCCTTAGAGCGCGGGTCTGGGCGAGTAGTATGTTCTTGCGAGATCTGAAAGCGTAGTTCAACATTGCGCACATCTCCCTGGCGGATTTCGCGGCCCTGCGGCCCGCCCAGAAACGCCGTCAGCAGGCCGGTGGCAGGCAGCAGGCGGATCACATGGTTTTTGGTGTCGATATTTACCTGGCAGTAGCCCGGTGTCTGGTCCTGGGGGGTGCTCACCAGGGGTTTCGAGAGCTTGAGCGTGATTCCGTCGCGCGCGGTTCCCAGCCACAAAGTTGGGTATTGGATGGGCAGTTTGACCGATTGGGCGAATAGTTTCACGCGCGCAGGCTCGATGACTTCGCGTTGGTGAGGCACCAGGGGACCGGTAACCCCGCTGCGCGTCAGGTTGCTGACCGGCCTGGGCAGCTTTTCTGCGCCGAAGACCTGGAGCGTGCAGCCGATATGCTCCGCAAGTTCGCGGGCGGCCTGTTGAGCCGGAGCGGCATGGACCAGGTTGGCATCGACCGGC
Organism: Anaerolineae bacterium; assembly: GCA_034429275.1. Lineage (GTDB taxonomy): Bacteria > Chloroflexota > Anaerolineae > Aggregatilineales > Aggregatilineaceae > DAOUFU01. Next base: position 3,184 of record DAOUFU010000282.1, read on the forward strand.
CAATGCACCAGCTCGAACCAGCGCGGCTTTTCATCGGCATGGCGCGCAAGATGCAGGCCCAATCGCCAGCACCGGGCAGTCGCATCGTATCCAACGACGACAGCGCGGATGTATTCGACCGAGAGGCGCGTGCCGGGCAATCGGTGGGTTTCGGCGAATTGGGCGGTGTATTCTATGACGCCGGAACCACGTGCCACCTGAAATGCCGGTTCCGAGTCCAGGTGTGCTTCGGAAGGAAGGACTCGCCAGATGCCGTCCTGAATTTCAATCTCAACAGAGTCGGCGGGGATTTTGGCCATGAAATCACCCCCAATTTTCCTAAATTTCTTTTATACTAAGTCTAAAGAAATTTCAGTGTTACGTCCAGTTCTAGATGTTCATGCAATTATTGTGGAACTGATGCCTGGTTGGAACCAATCGCAGGGCGATTCAAGGTTGGTCCTGTGATTGCGTGAGCGGGGCAACTCTATTTAGGAGGCAGAATGTGAGCCAGGAACAGGAACAACAACAAACAGCCAGAGATACCGTGCGGCATCCACTGCTGGTCTATGTGAACCTGGGGCGTCGTTATCGCGCACCAGGGTTACTTTTGATTATCACTGGGGCGGCTTTATTCCTTCCATTGTTCATCCGCGATCTGCAGAGTGATGATGTCAAGCCGGAAACACTGGCTTCAGTGGGGTTGGTGGTGTTGCTGGTAGGCATTGGATTCTGGCTTTTTGCATGGATGGCGCTCAACCGGGCTTATGTGCAATGCGGCAAAGATGTACTGACTGTGCGCACGCCGTTCTACATCTCGCGCATGAGCTATCGCCGGGTGAAGAGCGTTCAACCGGTCAAGGTGGCACAGGTATTCCCCAGGGAAGAACTGAAGGGAATGGGAAAGGCGTTGGTTACGCCTTTGCTTGGAATGACGGCAGTGGAAATGGTGGTTACATCGTGGCCCGCGCCCAAACGCCGGATGCGGCGAATGATGGGGGACTTTTTGTTCTCTGGACGGTCCGAAGCCTGGGTGTTTGTCGTGCCTAACTACAGTATCCTGATGCGGCAGCTTGATACGGCCCTGCAAAATAAAGCTGATGAGCGGCGGGGCATACGGTCGGCCTATCGCGACCCGTTCGAGCGTTATCAGGATTACGTGGCGCACTAGGTGCGCGCATTCCGAGGCGCAGTAGCCAACACGCATTCACTTACGCAGGCGGCAGAAAAGAACAGGCGGCTCCGCATACGATGAGGGGCCGCCTGTGCTGTCGCTCGGTGATGAGAGACGGCGATGCTTACTTGAGTTCGATGACTGCGCCGGCAGCTTCGAGCTTGGCCTTCGCGTCTTCGGCAGCTTCCTTGCTCACGTCTTCCAAGACGTTGCTGGGCGTGCCTTCCACCAGGTCCTTGGCTTCCTTCAGGCCCAGGTTGGTCAGGCTGCGCACAACCTTGATGACTTCGATCTTCTTGGGGCCAACGTCCTTGAGGACGACGGTGAACTCGGTCTTTTCTTCTGCCGGTTCGGCAGCCGGAGCCGCCGCGCCGCCCACTGCCATCATGGGCATCGCGCCCATCGCCATCGGGGCTGCCGCTTCGACACCCCACGCTTCTTCGAGCATCTTCTTCAGCTCAGCGGCTTCCATAACGGTCAGAGCGCTGAGTTCGTCCACGAGCTTCTTCAGGTCGGCCATTGGTACAGTGAATCCTTTCGTAGTGATAGCTTTTCAGCTTGTGATACCGTGATTGGGCGAACGTTAGTACAACACAAAACCAGATCAGGCAGCGTCTTCTTTGGCGACGTAGGCTGCCAGGACATTGACGACACCATCGGTGGCGGCCTTGAGGACCCCGACCACCTGGCGGCTGGGCTCGGTGAGCAGGCCCATGAACTGAGTGAGCGGCATGGTCGTCATGCCGATCAACTGGGCGCGCAGCGTATCCAGCGGCGGCAGCTCGGAGATTGCCTTCATGTCGGTCGATTGGACCACAGTCGTGCCAAGAATACCGCCCTTGATCACGAAAATTTCGTTGGTACCGGCATATTCCAGAATGGCTTTCACCGTCTGGGGCAGATCATCATAGGCCACTGCGACCGCGACCGGGCCTCTCAACAGAGCATCCGGCACAGCCATCCCTACTTCATTGAGAGCGATCTTAAAGAGCGTGTTTTTGGTGACGGTCAGGCTGGCGTTGGTTTCGCGCAGCTTGCCGCGCAGTTCGTTGAGCTGCTGGACCGTCATGCCACGATATTCGGTGACGACCACGCCCTTTGCCCCGCCAAGAAGTTCGATGTACTGGCTGAGCAGCTCCTCTTTGCGCTTTTTTGAGATAGCCAAGCGTGCATTCCTCCTTTCCTCAGGGATTTCCGCAGTTGGAAGCCCAAGAAAAACGGCCTTTGCCCACAGAGCAAAGACCGCAACAAATCCACTTCGCGCAGATGCGCGCTGGTTGTTCGATTGGGGCCTTCACCTCGGCAGGCTAGACGACGGTCCATTAAGCACAAGCGCCTGCTGTCTGCGGTAAAGAACCAGCCTAAGCTGGCCTGCCAAATCACTTTGGCGATATTCAATTACGCGGCGAATGATACCAGTCCGCCGGGACCGCGTCAAGAGTGGGTTCTGACGATGCATTTCCCGGCGTGCTACTCGACGGCGGTCACGACCGCCGCCGGAACAGGCGAGCGAGCTTCCGCCGGATAAAGACCCCGCGCGCGGTTTGCCATGCTTCGTCGGCGATGATCGCTTTGGCCTTTTGTGCGCTCGGTGGGGCAGGGGCCGCGTAACGGTCTTCGATGTAAGCGCGCGTGATGGCGGTGACGGGCCTTTCACCTTCGGGAATCTCGGCTACCAGGATGCGCCGACGCTCATCTGGAGTGGCGGCTTCCTCAAAACGCAACCCCAGCCACCGGCTGTAAATCTCCATGCGGGCATAGGCGCGCTGTACGATGTTCAGTCCACCCAGGCCCCGATATTCGACAAACCAGATCAACGCCAACAGCGCCAACAGCAAGGCCACAACGATCAGTGCGAGAATCGCCAGCGCGATCAAGATGGCCCGCAGCAGGCTCGGCCCATTGGTGTCGTCAACCCGCGTGACATCGGGTGGCGGCGGCGGTGTGGGTGTTGGCGGCGGGGTGGGGGTTGCGGTCGGCAAAACCATCCCCTGACCGGCCCCAGTCGGCGTGGGCGTGAAGCCCCCTAATGCCTGGGGAACCTCTGTTGGGGTGGCGGTTGGCAGGGGAGTCGGTCTGGGGACCGGCGTCAGGGTCGGCAGGATGGCCTGAGGGGGTTGATCGTCCTGGCGCTCCAGGGGCGCTTCATCGGCGGTTGGCTCGAACTCCACCCAACCATAGCCGGGGAAATAAACCTCGACCCAGGTATGAGCATCTCGCTCGCGCACCAGGAACACCTGATGCTCGGCATCCCAGCTTCCCTGGGCAAACCCGGCAGCAAGACGCGCCGGGATACCCTGGGCACGCAGCATAAATACCATCGCTGTTGCGTAATAGTTGCAATAGCCTTCTTTTTGCTCGAACAGGAACCATTCGAGATAGTCGCTGCCTCGCGGGGGTGTGGGAATCGACTCGTTGTAGGTGATCGAAACCCGCAGCCACTGCTCGATGGCACGGGCCTGGTCGTAAGGGGTCTGAGCGCCGTAGGTGGTGACAATTTGCGAGGCGAGGTTCCGCACATTGGGCGAGACCTGGTTCGCGCCTTGCAGGTAAAGCCTCAGCACCCAGTCGGGGTAGGACTGACCTGCGGCGCGCAACTGCTCGGCAGTGGCTGCGCTGATCGACGAGGTGACGGTATAGGAATTGCCGGTGCGCAAAGTTTTTCGCGCGCGGATGATCGCAACGTCTGTCGGTTCATTGTCGTTCACGCAGGTGCGGCTTTCGAGATCGTTGATGCAGTCCAGTTCCGCCTCGACCGGTAGCCCGATCTCGATAGGCTGCGGCGCGGCGTGGATCAGGTCGGTAGCGCGGATCAGCATCGTAACCGTTTGCTCGACATCGCGACGTGCACCTGGCAAGGTTGGGCCGATGTTGAACTCCAGCCCGCCCTGGTCGGTGTAGGCCCGGATGCGGCGCAGGTGGTTCCACTCCCACGCGGAAAAATCAAACGAATCGTAGACGGTTGAGCGCCAATAATAGCGTGGGCCATAGGGGGCTTTGACAGTCATCACCGGCTGATCGCCTAACTGGATTGCCCCGCTCAGTTTTAGCCGATCGCCTCCGTAATAATTAGTGGTGGCGATGCCGTGTCCTTCCAAAGACGAGAACAGCCGGTTCCACAGGTCAGCGAGACTATCCAACGCGTCCCCTGCCAACACGTCCTTGAAACGGTCCAGGCTCTTATTATCCGCGCCGGTAGGGGCAGACCAGGCCGCGATCATGACCAGCAAGGCAATGATCGAGCCGGCAACGAAGAACGATCGGCGCATGTGCGCCGGAAAGTTCACCCGGTACGTGTACCACTCGTATTCGCGCAGGTCGAGATGGGAGCGTATCAGCAGCAGTAGGGAAATGGCGACAAAGATCACCAGGTAGATATCCAGTGAGCGCTCGCCCTGGTAGTAGAACTGGTTGGTGATCAACACCAGGCCGATCGGGATAATGACACGCCAGACGTGATCGACACGGAACACATGCCAGGCGGCATTGTGCCCCAGGAACCAGAACAGCACCGCCAGAAAGATCACAAAGGCGGTT
>DAOUFU010000283.1:0-1551 GCA_034429275.1 Anaerolineae bacterium
TAACCAGCACATAATCGGCGTAAAACGGCAGAACGGCAAGCAGCACAGCGAGGACAAACCGGGTCACAAAATTGATGCCCATCACAATCAGGAACGTACGATTTCCCAGCACAACGTGTATCTGCTCACGCCAGGTTGGCGGAGCATTTTGCTCCCCTATATCCCCTTGTTCACGGAATCCCACCAGAGATAGAAGGTACATGACAACCGCAACACTGCCCCACAATACCCCCAGTGCATCCCACCCCAGGCGATCATAAATGGTTGGAGTCAATGCCACGGCCAGCCCTGTCCCGGCCACAAATCCCACCAACTGACGAATGCTGGCTCCGCCTGCACGCTGGTGCAAATCCTGATACATTTCAGGGAACAGGGCATCCTGGTTGAGAGTGACGATCGACTGCAGCATGTCGTAGATACTGATGATCACGAGGAAATAGACCATCAGCGCGGTGGAATTTCCGTCTTCAAACGGGGGAAGCCAGACCAGGGCAAACGCGATGGCAGTCGGAAGCGCCAGCAGGCCGATGAAGAAGCGCCGCCTGCCCCATCGAGTCCGCGTCCGATCGGACAGCCATCCTGCGACAGGATCATTGACTGCGTTCCAAAAGCCGAAGGCGAACCAGCCGCGCCCCACCCATTCCGGTGAGACTCCCTTAACGGTAGTATAGAAATACTGGACGTAGCTGTTGAATGTCCAGTAAGTGAGCAGTCCTGCCGCATTTCCTAATGCATACAAAAACGTGCGCCAGAACGGCACCTGCTCGCTCTGGATGTGCTCCGAAGCAGCGCTGTCCACATGATCTCCGTTGTTCAGCATGACCCTAATTACCCGCCTGCAGCAGGTCCAGGGTCAACAGGTAAGCGCCCTGGGTTAGTCCCGTTTCGCGTTCGTAGCGGGAAGCGACGAGGAAGTATACCCCATCACGCGGAAGTGTAAACCGGTCAATGAGCGCATCCTTTTCGCCACCACTATCATCATCAAAGGCGATCTGTTTGCGCTCGTTGTCCAGCAATGTCACCAGCGAGTCCAGATCGCCGGAAGCGCGCTCCATCTTGATCCGAACGACATCCCCCTGGCTTCCAAAGAAGACATACTCCTCAGCCACTACCTGATCGTTGATCTGACCGCTCACCTCAGTACCGTACAGAATTTCCAGGGCGCGACCGCCCATGATGCCGGGTCGCCCACTCAGATACAGCGAAAACGTCCCGGAAGTGGTTCCTTGCTGTTCCCGGTCGCGGGTGGCCACCACGTAGTACGTTCCCTCTACAGGTAAGCTGAACGCAGCAATCCGTGCAACATGCGCTTCCCCATCATCTTGATCTGCGATGAGTTCGGTCAGGTTAGCATCGAGAATCTTGACAAAAGGATCGAGCGTACCACTTTGGGCGGTCATAGTAACGGTTACCACATCGCCACGACGCGCAGCAAAACGGAAATAACGCTGGTAGACTTCATCGGAGATAGCGCTCTCGACCGCCACGCCATAATCGGCCAGAAGCGCCTCTTCGGGGGATAGTCCAAGCATATCCGGAGGTACCTTGCTG
>DAOUFU010000284.1:0-19709 GCA_034429275.1 Anaerolineae bacterium
ACCCACTCAGCAAACAGACGACGATTAGCTGCCGTAGACCGGGATGGTATTGGGCCGGACCTGCGGCTTCTGCTGGTCTACCGGAGTCCACAGGGCATCCAGCAGGATGGCATCTTCCACCCACTGATACATGAAGACAGGCGTGCCATCCGGGATGTTCTTGGTGCGGGTTGCCAGGCCGAGGCCGTAGCGCCCGATGAAGACACCCAGGTTGTAGACGTTCTCGGTGAAGACCTTGTTGTATTCGAACATCAGCTCACGACGCGCTGCCGCATCGTAAGTCGAGCGGTATTGGGTGACGATGTCGATCAAGGTCTGTTCGAAATCCATCAGCACGCGCGGCTCGCTGCCCTCGCGGTGCCAGACGAAGTTGGCGGTGATGGGGGCAAGTCCGGTGACATTCTTGAAGGGCAGGGCGAATTCCTGCGGACCACGATCCACCGACATATCCCAGGTGCCGGCGTTATCTACATCGGTATGGGTGGCGCTGTCCATGATGCGCATGTTGATCTGGATGCCCACTGCGCCCCACTGATTGACCAGGGCTTCGGCAACACTCTGGGTCTCGGCGGCATCTTGCGAGGCGATCAGTTGCAGCACGACCGGCTTGCCTGCCATCGGGCCTTCGGTCCATTCGCGGACGCCGTCACCATTGGTATCCTTCAGGCCGATCTCATCCAGCAGGAAGTTGGCCGAAGGAACATCATACGGATAGTACACCACCGATTCCTTGTTGAAATCGGGCGCGCCGGGATACAGGCCGCCAGCCCACCCGCGCAGGAATGGACCACGCATGATGGATTGGGCGATGCCTTCGCGGTCGGTGGCGTAGCTGAGCGCCTGGCGGAAGCGCAGATCGCGGAGCAGCTCGCGCACGGCGGTATCACGATCTGCGTCCTCGATACCCACGTTGAGCGCATAGTTGAAGCGCACGAAGTAGCCGAGAGTCTCAGGCCCCCAGGTGACCGAGTAGGGAGCATTTTCGGCCTGGGCCTGCACCATCGCTTCTACGAAGGTGCTGGGGTTCTCCAGGTTCATGTGGTCGCAGTCGCCCGCGATGGTGCACAGGTCGCGCCCGACGCCGCTCGGCCCCTTGCGGTACTGGATTTCATCCATGTACGGCAGTTGGTTGCCGGCCGCGTCCACCTTCCAGTAGTACGGGTTGCGGCGCATGATCATCAGTTCGTCGGTGATGTATTCGGTGATGACCCAGGGCCCCATCGTGACCAACGGCAGGTCGCTGGGAGACGGATAATCGGCGAAATCGCGGTAGGTGGGCTTGGGATCGGCAGTGCTCCACTTGGGATGCATGGGCTGGAGCTGGTGCGCGGGCATCACGTGGCACCCATCCTCGGCCAGCAGGTACCACATATCCAGCGGCTTGGAGACCGGGAAGGTGAAGCGGATGGTGTAGTCATCCACTTTTTCCAACGAGGCGGTCTGGCCTTCCCAGGTCCAGGCATCCAGGTGACGCGGCGAGTTCACGTTCTCGTCCACGACGTAGCCTTCCCAGGTGAAGATCACGTCATCGGCAGTGAACGGCACGCCATCAGACCAGAAGGCCCCTTCCAGCAGGTGCATGGTGAGCTGCTTGCCGTCTTCCGACCATTCCCAGCTCTTGGCCAGGTTGGGGAACGGCTCGATGTCCTGATCGGCGCGATAGAGCGGGCCGGTCTTGATCAGGCCCTGGTAGCGGGTGGTGTAGGACTCGATGCCGAACCAACCCATCGTCGTGCCGGCCATATCGTTATAGCCAGCGGTGGGGCAGGCCGAGAAGGCGCGCCACACATCGCCATACACGCCGATGCCGTCCTTCATGCTGGCGGTCAGCTGGACCTGCGGCTCTTTGGGCAGGCGCTGCTCGACCGGGGGTAGCTGGCCGGATTCAACAAACGCATCCATCCAGGCGGGCTGATGATATTCGGGCAGGGCTTTGTAGGTCACGATCTGGTCGATGGGCATCCGCACCACTTCGCCGCCGCCGATCTCAAGCTCGTTGGGATCGGGGTACGGGATGGGCGGCACGACACCGCCACCCTGAGCCATCACCGCCGGGGCGATGACCAGTGACAGGCATAGGATCGCGAATACAACCTGCCGTCGCAGTTGAGAGAATGTCATGGCTTCTTTCTCCTCCACAAATTATTGATATGCAAAATGGTTTTTTGGCGGCGTGTCGCGGCGATGTCGTCTACGTTATGGACGCACACCAGGGACTGGCTCGAAGTTCGGTTCCTGCACCTCCTTATCGATAACCACCGTTACCCCAAGGGGCAGCCGGTCGATCAGGCCTCTTCATATAACCAACATGCCGTTTGATGGCCGGGATGGACTTCTTGCAGGGTGGGCTGCCGCTCGGAGCAGATTTTCATCGCACGCGGGCAGCGTGGCGCAAAGGCGCAGCCGGGGATCACCTCGGTGGGCATGGGCACCAGGCCCTTGATGGGCACCAGCGTTTTCTGCCCTTTGCGTCCGAGCACCGGCACCGAATTCAGCAACCCCACCGTATAGGGATGGAGCGGGTGATGGAACAGCTCGCGGGTTTCGGCAAACTCGACGATTTTGCCCAGGTACATGACCGCTACCTGGGCGGCCATCTGCGATACCACGCCGAGATTGTGCGTGATGATAACGATTGAAGCTTCAAAATCGGCCTGAAGTTCGTTCATCAGGTCCAGAATCTGCGACTGCACGGTGACATCGAGCGCGGTAGTCGGCTCGTCGGCGAACAGGATCGACGGGTTGCACGAGAGTGCCAGGGCGATCATCACGCGCTGACGCATCCCGCCGCTGAGCTGGTGAGGATATTCGTTCAGGCGTTGTTTGGGCGCGCTGATCTGTACCCTGGTGAGCATCTCCAGGGCGCGGTCGAGCGCTTCCTTCCGCCCCACCTTTTGGTGAACCTCCACCGCTTCGGCGATCTGGTGCCCGATCTTGTACAGCGGGTTGAGCGACATCATCGGTTCCTGGAAGACGATGGCGATCTCGCCGCCGCGAATGTCGCGCATCTCCGGGCCGTGCGCGGGCAGTTGGGCAATGTCTACCGTGTTGACCTGGCCATCCTTGATCCGGTTGAGCAGAATCTGTCCCTCGACGATCCGGCCCGGCGGCGTCTGGATCAGGCGCATCACCGACATCGCCATGACGCGCTAGCCACAGCCGCGCTCACCGACGATTCCCAACGTGCTTTTGCGCGGTAGGGTCAGGTTAACCCCATCCACTGCGCGCACGGTGCTTTTCTCAAGAAAGAAGTACGTCTTGAGATTCTTGATTTCCAGGATAGGTGAGTTTGAGAGGGGCGATGCGTCGGCCACGTTCAGTCTCCGTTTGCCACCTGGCGATCTCTGGCCATTTCTTCTACGGTGCGCATGCGAAGCCGTGCCGCCCCTTCAGTCTGACGCAGCTTCACGCGGGTTCCCTGGGCCTCGTGGGCGGCCAGCCGTGCGCGGGCCGCTTCGATGGCGTGAGCGTAGTTCGGCAGCCATTCCGCCTGGGCGACCAGCATCTCGTCGGCCATTTGCCACACTTCCTCCGGGTTGCAGACTGCCCCAACCAGGGGATCGTGCAGCATGGCCTGTTTCAACAGAGTTACATCTCCGTGCACGGCGGCTTCCATGCCTAGCTGCTGCACATGGATGCTGGCCGAGCAGGTTGGCACACAGGCCATCGGTAGATCGCCCACCACCGGCATATTGATCCCGTTTTTGTCCACATAACCGGGGATTTCGATCACGCATCCATCCGGCAGATTGGTGATGTGCCCCTGGTTGATCACGTTGAAGTGCCCGCGATAAACACGCCCGGTCTCCAGCCCCTCGATGATGTACGAGCCGTGCTCGCTGCTGCGGTTCTGAGGGGCGATCACGGGCGGGGTTTCCTTCAGCCATTTGGGGAAATCTGTCTCGAACCAGTTGCGGTTTTCGGTGCAGTGGCGCAGATACCCGCCGGTCTCGCCCAGAATCCACTCCGAGAGGTCGATCCACTGGGGAATCTCATCGACACGCTTGCGGTACCAGGGCAGATATTCGCTCAGGTGGCCGTTGGACTCCGTGCTGAAATACCCCAGCCGCCGGATCACGTCGATGCGCACTTTTTCCTGCCGGGCATATACCGGGTGATTCTCGAACAAGGAGAGCATCATGGGGATCATATCCATGCCGCGCCACTGAACCTTGATGTACCAGGTCTGGTGGTTGATCCCGGCGCAAATGATGTCTACATCCTGTCGGGTGACCCGTTCATCCGGTCCGATCAGACCTTCGCCCCTGGCCCAGTGCTCGATGCAGTCGGCGATCTGCTGGTGACCGTGCTGCACGCCGTGACACAACCCAATGGTCTTGACCCCGCCATATTTGTTGCAGGCCCAGGTATTCATCGCCATCGGGTTCGAGTAGTTGAGGAACAGGGCGTCCGGCTGGGCGACTTCGCGGATGTCCTGGCAGATGCCGAGCAGCACAGGGATGGTTCGCTGCGCGTACATGATGCCCCCGGCGCAGATCGTATCGCCCACACATTGGTCTACCCCGTACTTCAAGGGGATGTCGATATCCAGTTGGAAGGCTGGCAGCCCGCCCTGGCGGATCATGCAGATCACATAGTCTGCATCGGTGATGGCTTCGCGCTGGTTGAGGGTTGGCTCGATAGTGGCCGGGAGGCCGTTGGCCGCGATGTCGCGGCGGGCCAGCTCGGTGACCATCTCCAGGTTGCGCGCGGATATATCCATGAATGCGAAGGTGGTATCCGCAAGTTCGGGGACTGCCAGCAAGTCATGCATCAAGCGGCGAGTGAAGCCGATGGACCCGGCTCCAATCATAGCAACTTTAATGGGCATTCTTTCGCCTCCTGGCGATGTGAGGTACAAATGCACCGGGCCGGGTTCCCGCGACAGCAAGGTGGGCAGGCAGGGCGGCAGGGTCAATCACGCAAAAAGCAAAAGACCGGGCGAGATCGCGCCCGGATCGGAGACCGGATATGGGAGAGGTAATGAACAACGTTGGGTGATTGAATAATTCGCACATCAGATATAATATAAATAATGACCAATCGAACATGTCTATCGTTTATTCAATCATCAAATGCACACCGTGTCAAGAATTCTATGTATGAAAATTACAAGGGATCATGCCTATCGTTGATGATTGAACGATATGCTGATTGTTCGAACGAACAGGATCGGTGATGAACAAACAAAAGCGCCGTGAATTGGTTCTCAAAGAACTGGAAGCGGTCGGCGTGGATCGTATCGTGAGCACACGAGCGCTTGCAGAAAGCCTCGGAGTCTCCGAGATGACCATCCGGCGCGACCTCTTCGAGCTTTCGCAAGAAGGGCTAATCCACCGGATGCATGGTGGCGCTACTCTGCCTCGCCACTCGGCACTCCACGCCACCCCACGCGGTCAGATTGGCATCCTGTTAACCTCGCGCCGCGACAAATTCATGGACCCCTTCTTCAACGAGGTGTTGCAAGGTGCGGATCGCAAGCTGCAAGAGATGGGCTACCGCGTGGCATTTGTGTTCACCCATGCCGATGTTCATACGCGCGCGCAGGCGCGCAACCTGCTGGCCAATTATCACGCCGACGCCATCCTGTTGATTGGCACGCATTATTCAGAATGCGTCGAGTACCTCAAGGCTCATGTGAAGATCCTGATTGCCACGAACGGCTCTTTGGGGCCGGAGTACGACTCGGTCAATATGAACGGGCGGCCAGGCATTCGCGCGCTGGTTCACCACCTGGCCAAGCTAGGCCGCCGACGCCTGGCTTTTATCACCGGGTTCTACGATTCGCGGCAGCGGGGGTTCATCGAGGGGATTAAGGAAACCGGCCTGCTGGAAAGCGAGGAATTGATTGTCACGCGCGATCAAACCGGCTACGAGGCGTGGACCCCTCAGATGGGACAAAACGGCGTCGCCATGCTGATGAAGCGTAAAAACCCGCCGGATGCCATCATGTGCGCCTCCGATCGGATGGCGATCGGGGCCATGCAGTGGTTGCACCAGAACGGTTACCGCATCCCGGATGATGTGGCCGTGACGGGGTTCGACAATCTCCACGAGTCCGAGTTCACCGTTCCGTCGCTCACGACGGTGCATGTGCACAAGGAGCTGATCGGCGCACTGGCCGCCGAACGCGCGATTCGCCGCATCGAAAATCCCGACGAAATCCCACTGGACATCAGGACGCCAACGTATCCTGTGATTCGCCAATCGTGCGGCGCGGCTGCCGGGCCAAAACCTGACACGCCTGAACACGGCGGCGCGTAATTCGCTTGAGGATGGACATAGTAGAGGGCATTAGAGAGGATAACTGCACATGGCAAAAATAGCGTTTATCGGCGCAGGGAGTACGGTCTTCGCCAAAAACCTGATGGGGGATATTCTCAGCTTCCCCGAGCTGGCCGACAGCACAATCAGCCTGATGGATATTGATCCGGGCCGCCTGAAGACTTCTGAAGGTGTGGCACACAAGATCAACCAGATGTTGGGCGCACGCGCGACCATTGAAGCCACTACCGACCGCCGCGCCGCGTTGGATGGGGCAGATTACGCTATCTGCATGATCCAGGTCGGGGGCTACAAACCCTCCACCGTGATCGATTTTGACATTCCCAAAAAGTATGGGCTGCGCCAGACGATTGCCGATACGCTGGGCATCGGGGGGATCATGCGCGCGCTGCGTACCATCCCCGTGCTGCTAGACATCGCCCACGATATGGAAGAATTGTGCCCGGATGCCCTGTTCATCAACTATGTCAATCCGATGGCGATGAACCAGTGGGCGCTCAGCCGTGGCTCGAAGATCAAGACGGTCGGGTTGTGTCACAGTGTGCCGCACACCGCCTATGAACTGTCCAGAGATATCGGCGTGCCCGTGGAAAACATCAATTACGTGGTGGCGGGCATCAACCACATGGCGTTCTATCTCAAATTCGAGGACAAGACCACCGGCGAGGACCTCTACCCTAAAATCCGGCGCGTGGTTGAAGAAGGGCGGGTGCCCGACTGGAACCGGGTGCGGTACGATATGTTCACCCGCCTGGGCTATTTTGTGACCGAGAGCAGCGAGCACCTCAGCGAATATGTCCCCTGGTTCATCAAGCACGACCGGCCCGACTTGATCGAACGGTATAACATCCCCCTGGATGAATACATCGAACGCTGCGAGGCGCTGATCCTGGGCTGGGAATTCCTGGAGACACACTACCAGGCCGGGCGCACGGTGAGCGAGGCCGAGATTCGCGAGCTGCTGAAGGACGCTCATCCCATGCCCACGATCAAAGAGGGCATGATCTACGGCATGATGAATTTTGACAAGGTCGAGCGCAGTGTTGAGTATGGCTCCGGCATCATCCACAGCATTGAGACGGGCACGCCGCGAACGATCTATGGAAACGTACCCAATACCGGCCTGATCACCAATCTGCCCGCCGGGTGCTGCGTGGAAATCCCCTGCCTGGTGGACGCAAACGGCATCCAGCCGACTTACATCGGCCCGCTGCCCCCGCAGCTAGCCGCCCTCATGCAGACCAATATCAATGTGCAGGCGCTGACCGTCGAGGCGGCGCTGACTCGCAAGCGCGAGCATATCTACCATGCGGCCATGCTGGACCCGCATACCGGCGCGGAACTGTCGCTTGACCAGATATGGTCGATGGTCGACGAATTGATCGCCGCTCATGGGGATTGGCTGCCCGAATTCCACTGAGAGGCCAGGGGGTGAGTTTCCATCATCGCCCCTGGCCCCAGTGATATGAAGGTTTTTCGTGCCGGATTTCCGTTATTGCGAGCTGCGTTTGGTCTTCCGCTTGGGTTTTTCGAACGTGCCGCCCTGGTGCGGCTCCAGGCTCAACAGCCGGTAGCCGCGCCAGGTGCGCATTGGCACATAATAGGCCAGGTAGGTCTGGTTGGCGCGCAGCACCTTATACAGGTGCTTGGGGGCGAAAATCGGCTTTCCGCCGTCAACGGGCAGCGAATCGCTGAGTCCCCAGCGGCGCGCCGTCAGCGCCAGCCCGCCCAGGCGAAGCGTGGTGTAGACGACCACCCGGTCGGGCAGGCGCTCGGTTTCGCGGCGCATCAGCCAGGCGGGGATCGCGGCGCACCCCATCAGCACCAGGGCCAGCATCACCATTGGCACAGCGGACCCCAGCGCGCCCGCCAGGCCAATCAACAGGGCGAACACACCCAGCGCCGCCGACATCGGCAGGTAAAACAGGCGCAGGTCGTTTTCCAGGCGGGCGATCTGGGCTGGCGAAAGTTGCGCCCCGCGGTTAAAGGCGAGATCGCCGGGGCCAAAGTCCAGCGTGAGACCCAGCCGCGCCATGTGCTGGTCGGCGAAGGCGAGCGGGTCGTCGATCACCGGCTCGCCATGCGTATCCCCCAGGTCAGACTCCTCGTCCGACCAGGCCGCCTGCGAATCGATCGGCTCCGGTTCGGCGTCGTATTCCAACGCATGGGGATCGCGTTCGTAAGAAGGTTGCGATCGGGTCATAAACTTGCCTGCTGTCACATGTTCCACATCGGACGAGAATTTTCCACGAAAGTGTACCATACCTGGGCCGCGCCGGGCAGCGCCAGGTTAAGTTGGGGTGAGGCCAGATCACCCGGGGCAAATGCATCAAAATTCGGACATCGCCGGAGGCGTCCCCCGCAGGGATGCTGAAGCCCTCCGGCTAAGAAAAATCACAGAACGCCGAAAGCGCCCTTTCTAGCGCCATGGATGATGCTTTGCCTTCCCTGAGCCTGTGCCCTTCAAGGCCAGGCGATGCCTGCGGTTGTGATACAATCACTCATATATCGACCCGCACACAGGTCACCTGACCATGCGAGTACTCTCCGGCATTGGGCTGTTCTCCGCTTCGGCGCTGCTGTTCCAGGTCGCCCTGACGCGCCTGTTTTCCATTACGCAGTTCTATCATTTTGCGTTTCTGGTAGTCAGCCTTGCGCTGCTGGGATTCGGGGCCAGCGGCTCGCTGATGGCGGTATGGCCGCGCCTGCGAACCCCTGCCTGGCGACCGCTGATCGTGCTGGCATTTGCGCCCGCTGCCATCGGCGCCTATATCATCCTCAACCGGTGGGCGTTCGACTCTTACGCTATTGCCTGGGATCGCGGCCAGGTGTGGCGGCTGCTGGCCAACCTGCTGTGTTTGACGGTGCCTTTCACCCTGGCCGGGTTGGGGATCGGCTCGTTCCTCTCGGATTCATCGCTGATGGTTGGCCGGGTCTACGGCGCGAACATGATCGGGTCCGCGCTGGGGGCGGCAGCGGCCCCGCTGATGATCGCCACGATAGGCGACGCGCGCCTGATCGTGTTGTGCTGCGCGCTGGCGACCCTGGCAAGCCTTCTGCTGGGAAAAACGCGCCGCGCGGCGCTGCTGTCGGGCGCAGCTCTGGCGGTGGCGCTGGTGACGGTCGCCTGGCTGCCCCCCGGCATGGAGATGAATCCCTCGCCGTACAAAACGCTGAGTCACTTCCGCCGCAACCCCGACGCAACGCTCGAAAAACCGCGTTACAATGCCTATGCCCGCCTGGATATCGTCCACAGTTCCACCATCCACTCCGCGCCGGGGCTGAGTATGACTTTTCTGGGCGAGATTCCGCCGGAAGTGGGCCTGCTGATCGATGGTGACCGCCTGATGCCGGTGCTCCAGGCTGAGAAGGGGAGCCGGGCATTTGCAGACTGTATGCCCGCGTCCATCCCGTTCGGGCTGTACGAAGCGCCTGAAGCGCTGATTCTGGGCGCGGGCGGTGGGCTGGATGCCTGGCTGGCGCTGCAATACGGCGCGCGCTCGGTGACTGCGGTGGAAGCAAACGGGTTGATCGTGGGAGCGCTGCGCGGCGATCTGCGCGCGTGGAGCGGCCTGGTCGATGATCCGCGCCTCCGGCTCATTCACCAGGAACCGCGCGCTTATGTCGAACAGACTCGCCGCCGCTTCGATATCGTGCAACTGGCACTCACCGATCCCTACCGCCCGGTGACATCGGGCGCGTTCACCCTCACCGAGAACTACGACCTGACCGTCGAGGGCTTTCGGGCATATTTCAATCGGTTGGATGAGCGCGGCCTGTTTGTCGTCACGCGGTGGCTGCAGAACCCGCCCAGCGAAGACCTGCGCGTGCTGGCCCTGATCCTGGCTGCCCTCCCGGCTGAGGACCCGGCGCAGCATATCGTAGCGTTCCGTTCGTTCCAGACCGTGACCTTTCTGGTGAAGCGTTCGCCTTTCGCCCCGGAAGAGGTGGCGTTCATCCTGCGCGAGGCCGAACGGCTGAAGTATGACATGGTGCTCGCGCCGGGCCTGCCAGCGGAGGCGGTCAATCGCTACGCCCGGTTGGAAAGGCCGATCTATCACGAGACGTATACCCGGCTGCTCAACGCAGCAGATCGCGAGGCTTTCTACGCGGCGTATGACTTCGAGGTGCGCCCCCCCACCGATAACCAGCCGTTTTTCTTTCACTTCTTCAAGTGGAGCCAAACGCCGACCATCCTGGAAAACCTGGGCCGGAGCTGGCAGCCTTTTGGCGGCAGCGGCTATTTTGTGCTCGTCGCGCTGCTGATCTTCGCGCTGGCGGCGTCGCTGTTGTTCGTCGTGCTGCCGATCGTGCTCACCACACGCTTCCGCCGAGCAATTCGCGCTGCCGGGCGCGGGCTGAGCGCGCGCGTGCTGATCTATTTTGGCTGCCTGGGGCTGTCGTTCCTGATGATCGAGGTTTCGACCATTCAGCAATACGTGCTGATCCTGGGCCAGCCCACCCTGGCCATTGCTACCGTTCTGACCGCGCTGCTGCTGTTTTCGGGGATTGGCAGCATCCTCTCCGAGCGGCTGGCGTGGGGGCGTGCACTGGCCGCGCTGACCGCCCTGGCGCTGGCCTGGCCCTGGATCATCGATGAAATGGCGGGGTGGATGCTGGGGCTGCCGCCTGGCGCGCGCTGGCCGTTAAGCATCGTGCTGCTGGTGCCGCTGGGCCTCTTGATGGGTGTGCCGTTCGCGCGCGGTCTCTCCGCCATCCGCACCCATCCCGACCTGGTTCCCTGGGCGTGGGCGATCAACGGCGGATCATCCGTGGTCGCGGGGACTCTGGCGGGCCTGCTGGCGCTCTCGTTCGGGTTTGCCTGGGTGCTGTGGATCGGCGGCGGACTGTATGCGCTGGCCTGGGTCAGTCGCCCTCGTCCCGTGTGAGCGGCACAAATCGCACGCCCAACATCTGCGTCATTTCGATTTCATCCCCTTGCCGCACGATCAGCCACAAGCTCTGATAGCCGCCCGGCGGACCGATGGGGATCACCAGCCGCCCGCCGTCCGGATTCAATTGGGCGACCAGCGGGGGCGGCAGGTGGTCGGGCGCAGCCGTCACGATGATGGCGTCAACCGGCGCATGTTCCCACCAGCCATAGTAGCCATCGGCGCGCTGAGTGTGAATATCGTGATAGCCCAGTTCGTCCAGCACCCGCCGCGAGATGCCCGCCAGTTCGGGGATGATCTCCACCGTGTAGACTTCGGCGGTGATTTCGCGCAGAATAGCCGCCTGGTAGCCGGAACCTGTCCCGATCTCCAACACTCTGTCGCCCTCTTCAAGATTGAGCAGTTCCGTCATCAGCGCCACCAGCGAAGGCTGCGAGATGGTCTGACCATATTCGATGGGCAGCGGGTGATCCTCATAGGCCGCCCTCAAATAGGTGGTGGGCACAAAACAATGGCGCGGCACCGCCAGCATGGCCGCAATGACTGCTTCATCGTGCACCACGGGCCGGACCTGCTCTTCAACCAGGCGCTGGCGACGCTCCGTCATGGCCTGGGATTCGGTGAAATCGCGGTCGATGTCGGCGGGTGTGGGTGCGAGTTCGGTCGGGCGATAGGTCGGCGTGGGCGAAGCCGCCAGGTTCGAAGCGGGCAGTGCGGTGACCGTCTGGGTCAGGAAGTAGCCCGGATTGTGTGCGTATTGCTGGCCCTCGTCGCCGTCGGAGACCACGTGCGGCAGCCCTGCAAACACCACCACCAGCAGGATCGCCGCCCCCAGGAGTAGGGCAATTGCTGTGCGCGGTTGGAAATGAGGCATGAGATTCTCCTTTCCCATACCCTTAGCATACACCAGGATTCAGCGCTGCCTGCGACTCCCAGTCCGTTAGGGTGCGTTTCACGAACGTTCACGCCGCCGTTTCGCCGCACGCTTGGGCATCCGGCCCACAGGGCGTGAACTCAACCGAAATACATCGGTCAGTGATCCGCGCCGCTCATCTTTTTTCGAAGTTTTTAACGGGTTTTTTACGTCACGTCAATTGATAATATTCCTCGTACAATGATATTGTTGTAATGATCATGCGATCGCGGCTTGGGGCATCGAACTCTCCTTACACTCCCCATACTCTGCATCATGCATCGTTGCCCGCGCAGCCCCCCAAAAAATGAACCATGTCCGCGCGATCCCGTGAGCAGTGGATACAAGCTGGAACAATAAACGGCTTTCCGGCCTTTACCGGTGGGACGAGAGATTTTGAGCGATTCACCGGAAGGGAGCTTCACCTGTAGGGCCTCCAAGAATTCTGAGCAGGCGGGGAGAATAGAGCAGTATCCAGGCGCCGGGGTCATGATGACCGCGGATCTGGGAGTCGTGTAGATACTCAGCCGACCGGGTAGGTCCTGTGAGGTGAGGATTATTACGCGGCGCATGATCTGGAAAAGTAAAACGCACCATTTAGTGACTTTATCAGGACAATCACATGCACCTCAAAAGTCCGGTTCAAACAGTCAACGGTCACCAACTGCTCAAGGCGCTCCCCTGGCTTGTCGTTGATTCCGGGATCATCCTCGCCGCCTATCTTTTTGTGATGGCGGCCCAGTCTACCGCGTGGTGGCAGCAGGCGAGCCATCATATCAGCCTGCTGGCGCTGCTGATGTTCGCCACGCTTGGCTCGCTGTGGACCGCCGGTGTGTATTGGCGCATCTGGACCCAAAGCAGCGCCCACGAAATCGCCGTCATGATCCAGGCGATTCTGCTGGCGACTCTGTTGGCGATCGGTCTCAACTTCGCAATCGATCGCCGGTTTTTGTCGCCGACGACCATCCTGGCGAGCCATCTGCTGATCCTTTCGGGCCTGGTGGTCGCCCGCTACCGCAGGCGCATCATCAGCGGATCGTTCTGGCGATGGCGCGCCATCTGGTTCCACGAATTCCCCAAAACGCCCACGCGAATCCTGATCGTGGGCGCGGGCGAGTCCGGGCAGAATATTGTATGGCAGCTCAAGTATCGCGTTTCGCGATGCCGCAACCAGGTAGAGGTGATCGGGTTTATCGATGACGACCCGGCCAAACAGTCGCTGTATATCGAAGGCTGCCCGGTGCTGGGCACGCGCGTCGATATCCCCAGGCTGGCGGCCCGGCACAAGATCGATCTGATCGCGATCGCCATCCACAGTATCAGCGGGGCCAACTTCCGCGATCTGCTGAGCTACTGCGAGCAGACGGATGCACGGATCAAGATGGTCCCCGATGTGGCGGCCATCCTCGACACGGCCAACCCATCGCTGCTGCTGCGCGACATCCAGCCGGAAGACCTGCTGGGCCGCCAGCCGATGGACTGGCACGAAGGGGTCGATGTGAGCAAGGTGAGTCACAAAGTCGTGCTGGTGACCGGCGCGGCAGGCTCAATTGGGTCGGAGCTGTGCCGACAACTGATCACGCTCAACCCGGTGAAGCTGCTGATGATCGACAACAACGAAAGCGGCCTGTATGACCTGAGCATTGAACTGCGCGGTCGCTATGACGAGCAGTCGCTGGTCTACATCCTGGCCGATATCACCCATCCCGCCGACATGCAGCAGGTTTTTGCCCAGCACAGGCCCCAGGTCGTTTTCCACGCGGCGGCATACAAACATGTGCCCATGCTGGAGAGCTATCCCAACCAGGCGGTTCGCACTAACATCGGGGGGACGCATATCGTGGCCACCCTGGCCTGTATCTTTGGAGTCGAGCGGTTTGTCCTCGTCTCGACCGATAAGGCGGTCAATCCCTCGTGTGTGATGGGGGCCACCAAGCGCATCTGCGAGTTGATGATGCACAAGCTCGCCCAACGCACCGATCATCACACGTTGTTCAGCGTCGTCCGCTTTGGCAACGTGTTGGGCAGCCGGGGGAGCGTGGTGCCGATCTTCCAGCGCCAGATTCAGGCAGGTGGGCCGGTCACCGTGACCGATCGGGAAATGAGCCGCTTCTTCATGACTATCCCCGAAGCGGCCAGTCTGGTCGTCCAGGCTGCCTGCCTGACCGCCGGTGGCGACCTGTTTATGCTGCGCATGGGCGAAGAAGTGCGCATCCTCGACCTGGCCGAGCGCATGATCCGCCTGCACGGGTTGTGCCCCTACCAGGACATTCCGATCGTCTTCACCGGCATCCGGCCCGGCGAGAAGCTGCACGAAGAGTTGAACTCCGGCGTGGAAGCAATCGAACCGACCGCGCACCCCTACATCGTCCGGCTTGTGAACACCAACGACACGGTTCAGCTCGCCCGGTTCTCATTCTGGATCGAGGCGCTGATTCGTAACGGCCTGTGCCCCAATGAATGCGCGCTGGATCAACTGCTCGCCATCATTGAAGTCAGCCAGGATGCCGACAAAGTGCAGATGGCCGAAGCGATCATCGCATGAGGGGGCATCGATTAGGGGGGGATGCATGGGCACGCGGTCAAACCGCCGTGCTGGATAGGGCGCGTGGCTCCGCCTAGCTCCACAGAACGAGCCAGGCCACTCCACAGCCGATGATAATCATCGCCGTGAGCAGGACCCAGAATCGCCTGCTCCCAAACGACCATGTGCGCTGCGCATTTCGCTTCTGTTGGGCCTCGCTCACCTGCAAAGCCGCGGTGGTAATTTGCAACAGTTGACGCTGCTGCTCGATCACTTTCTGGCTGGCGGCCAGTTGTTCTTTCAGGCGCTCAACATAATGCGCCGGCACGGTCACGTTGCGCTCAACAGACGCCCACTCCGGCGGCAGCGCGGGAAGATCGCGCCATTGATGGCGGGCGGCTTCGCCCAGGGTCTGCATGATCGCTTCCTGGGTGTGTCCTGCTCCCCGCAGTTCGCACACCCACCGCATGACGCGCACATCATGATCGGAAAACACCCTGGCCTGCCCTTTGGCCGGTGTGGCATCTGGCAGCAGAAACTCTGCATAGAGGTCCGTCCACCGATGGAGCGTGCTGGTCGAGATGTTCAGCAGGTGAGCCACCAGCGCTGGATTCATGTCATTTCTCCCTGGCCCTCTGGCAGAACTTCGGCGGTGTCAGTCGAGCTTTTTCAACCACTCTTCGCGCCAGAAGTAAAAGCACGACCGGTCACACGGGTAGATGTCGGTCCCCTGACACATCACGCCCTCTAGCAGGACAATGCCGGAAGCTTTGCGCATCCGCAGCTCTCGCTCATCCACATAGCGCATCACCGGTTTGAGCACGCGCTGCTCGGTCCCGCAGTACTGCCACATGCCGGGCATGATTGCCAGCCCTTTATAGTCATTGAACGGGCCAAGCATCGACTGAATGACCTCTCGTGGCTGCACCATCACCCGCTCCCCAGGGACGAAGTGTGGTCCGGGGGTGTCATAAGTCACCGGCGGCTCGGCTCTTTTGGGCCTGCCGGTGAGCCTGGAGACCAGGTCCAGTCCGGCGGCGATCCTCTTTTTGATCGCTCGTTTGCGCGCCGGACCCAGGGTGCGCGCCAGCCATACCCGGAAGTTCATATATGGCGACCGATGCACATCTGTGGCGAGTCCATCTGCCATTGATATGACACAGTATATCTGGCATTGGGGCGGTTTTTCCATAGTGGGCTTCCTTTTCACGGGCGGTGATGACCTCTTCGCCACAACATGACTTCATGACAGGTGGATGCCCGGCACGATGGGCATCAGGCGGGCATGTCTGCGACCTCGCCCTCGTCTACCTCATACTCGGCTTCGGGCACAGATGCCAACGCCGGCGGATAGACCTGCTGCTCCAACGGCAGTTTGCCGTTTTCATAAAAGCGCAGCATTCCCTGCATTTTTGAAAACGCCGTCTTGTCGGGATACCGGTTCTCCAACGCCGTGACCACGCGGCGACCATAGCGGCTCAGGATTGGCTCCACCAGGGGATGGAAAACGACCCTCTGGCGCAGCGGTTTTGATGTGTAGCCCATCCGTGTCTTGAAGACATCCACCTCTTGAGAGGCATTCAGGCCCTCAAGACCATAAAAACCCTCCGTGATCCCCGGACGAGTCATGGCTTTGTGCGTGACCACGTAGGCCAGCGCATTGTTCACGCCGGAATTGAGGAACTCGGTGGCGCTTTGCTGGTACAGCAAGGTGTAACAATCGTCGCAGACAATCGCCAGCAGCGCCGCGGCCAGCCGCCCCCGGCAGAAACATCCCCATGCTTCTACGCCCGGCAGGTCTTGCCCGGTCAGGCACATCCGCTGCCACCACTCTTGGCGCTCGGAATTCGCGCGGCCCTGGCGCTGCATCGTTTCCAGCCGAAGCTGCCACCCGTCGTGGGCGAGCGTCTTCAGCGAAATCTGTTCGATGGTCGAGTTGCGCAGTCCCTTGCGGACGGCACAGCGCGCCCGGCGCGGCAGATCGACCAGGTCATACGTCCCGCCGCTGTAGACACAGTGATAGCTGATCGATCCTTGCTCAGCCTCAAGCGGTGTAGAGTACCGCAGCCCGATTGCCCCGGTCCGCAGCATGAAGCGAGTCAGCTCGCCCTGCGTTGGGGTGATCAGCCAGTGATAAGGAAAAGCCTGATAGACGCGAAACCCCTGGCTGCACCAGTAACTACTCTCGGTTTTGACCACGTGATGCCCCTGGCGGCAGAGCCATTCGGCGAGAACTGCGGCGTTCACCTCTGTCAACTCCCCTCTTCACGCCCGGCGTGCCAGGGCGAGCATCGTCAGAAAGATCACTTTGATATCGTTCAAAAGGTTCGCATGGCGAACATACTCCAGGTCGATCTGGAGCTTGGTTGGCAGCACGTCCTGGATATAGGTCGTTTCCCAATCGGTCCCTTGCAGCAGCGCCTCCTCGTGCCGGAACCGGATAGACGCCAGGCTCGTGATGCCCGGATAGGCGGTCAAGACTTCGCGCTGCTCCGGCGTATAGTACATCACATAACGCGGGTCTTCGGGGCGTGGGCCGACCAGGCTCATATCTCCTTTGATCACGTTGAGCAACTGGGGAAGCTCATCCCACTTGGTGCGGCGCAGAACCCGCCCAAACCGTGTCACCCGCGCATCGGCAGCCCGCGTAATGCCCGGCCCCTGGCGATCTGCTCCCTGGACCATCGTTCGGAACTTGTATAGGGTGAACGGCTTGCCGCCGCGCCCGATCCGTCTGGCCCGGTAAAAGACCGGCCCCGGCGAATCCAGGCGAATCAGCACCGAGATCACCACGAACAAGGGGAGCACCAGGATCAGTCCCACCACACTCACGCAGATATCAAAACATCGCTTCAACATGGGTAACCGTCCACAATATCTTCTACTGCCGCTATGACATCGCGGACATCGTCGTCACTCAACCCAGGATGCAGCGGCAGCGAGACCAGCCGCTGATATTCGTGCTCTGCCACAGGAAAATCATCCGGTCGCCAGCCATAGTGCTCGCGGTAATAGGGGTGCAGGTGGATCGGGATGAAATGCACGCTGGTGCCAATATTGCGCGCGCTCATTTCCTCAATGAACCGGGCGCGATCGATGCACAGTTTGTCGAGGTTGAGTCGCAGCACATAGAGATGCCACGCCGAACGCGCTTCGGGCCGCTCGATCGGCACCGAAAGCTCAGGCCGTGCGCCGAATGCTGCCTGGTACTGCTCGACGATCTGCAAACGCCGGACCTGCATCTCGTCCAGGCGGCTGAGCTGCACTCGCCCGATCGCCGCCTGGATATCGGTCATGTTGCACTTGAACCCCGGCGCGACGATCTCATAAAACCACGAGCCGGTTTTTTCGTAGCGCTTCCAGGCGTCGCGGCTCATGCCGTGCAGACACCTGATGCGCGCCTTCTCGACCAGGTCGGCGTTCTCCACCAGCATCCCGCCCTCGGCGGTCGTGAGGTTTTTTGTCGCGTAGAAGCTGAAAGCGGTCAAGTCACCGATTGAGCCGACGCGCTGACCACGATACTCGGCAGGCAGTGCGTGGGCCGCATCCTCGACGACAAAAAGACTGTGCTCGTGGGCAAGCTCCAACAAGGGAGCCATATCCGCCGGGTGACCGGCATAGTGCACGGGCAGGATAGCCCTGGTGTGGCCGTTGATTGCCCCGGCCACCAGTTCGGGATCAAGAGTCAGGGTGTCGGGCGATACATCAACCAGGACAGGCCGCGCCCCCACATGCTCGATCACGTTGACCGTCGCCGCGAAGGTCATCGGGGTTGTGATGACTTCATCGCCCGGCCCAATGCCGAGCGCTACAAGCGCCAGGTGAAGCGCTGCCGTGCACGAGTTCAACGCCAGCGCCGCATCTGCCCCCACATAGTCGGCAAAAGCAACTTCAAAACGCCTGGCCTCCGGTCCGGTTGTAATCCAGTTTGAACGCAGCACATCCACCACCGCGCTGATTTCCTGCTCGGTGAGGCATGGCCGGGCATAGGGTAAAAACTCCTCTCGCCGATGCATGTATTTGCTCCGCTGGCATCCCATTCCCCCCCTTATTGCCCCCGTTACGAAGTCTGGTTTGAACCATGAAGCGTGTTCCGTAACACCTCTTCAAGTCGGGCCACCCCGATGGCCCGGCTGTGGTGCTGCTCAAAATAGGCTCTTCCCTGGGTGCCCCAGCGGGCACAGTCATCCGGGTGGCTGGCTGCTCGCCGTAACGCCTCGGCCAGTGCGCCGGGATTATCCGGCTGGACCACCAGCCCGCAGTCCGCATCGGTGACCAGGCGCTCGATCTCGGTATCCGGCGGCGCGATGGCCAGGACAGGCCGCCCGGCGGCCATCTGCTTAAAAATCTTGGATGGGACCGATACCAGTGCCGCAGGGGTGCACAGAGTCACCAGCGTCATGTCCGCCGCGCGCAGCACATCGGGATATCGCTCAAGCGGTTGAAACGGCTTGAACTGTACATTGGTCAGCCGTGCTTTGGCTGCGCGCGCCTGGAGATCGGCTTTGCGCACCCCGTCGCCAACAAGCACGAATTCAAACGGTTCATCTCGCAGCAGCTCGGCAGCGCCCAACACCGGCTCCAGGTTGGAGTTGTGAGTCAGCCCGCCCGAATAGACCACCAGGAACTTGCCATCGGCACCGACCTCGCGCCGAAACGCGTTGTCTTGTGGCCCAGGACGGATTGAGTCGGGATCGGCCCAGTTGGGGATGATGCTGATCTTGTCGGCAGGCGTACCTTTCTCGATCAGGTTGTCTTTGAACCCGCGCGAAATGACCACGATGTGATCGACATGGCGGTAGATCCACTTTTCCATCCGTTCAAAGAAGCGGATGACGCGCTTGTTTTTCAGCACACCCATCGCCACTGCGGCATAGGGATGAATATCCTGCACGTTGACCACCACGCGCGCCCGCAAGGCAGCCCCCAATAGCACCCCGGTTACCCCAAGCGTCAAGGGGGGCATCATCACATAGAGCACATCGGGGCGGGGGCGGGTGAACAATCCGCCCAACAGCGCCGTCAGCGAATAGCTGCCAAAGTTACGCACCCTGGGCCAGCACTTCTGGCTGGCGGGGGCAGAGATCCCCACGCG
>DAOUFU010000285.1:0-3069 GCA_034429275.1 Anaerolineae bacterium
TGGTGAAGCTCAGATAGATGTTGGCGGCAAAGGGGACAATCACGATCAGCAGGAAGGCCAGTACGCCGGGTATCAGAAAGATTGCATATCCCCTGGATCGTTTGTAGGACATGAGTAGTTCCTTGTTCAGAGGCAGTGCTCTTGGTGGAGCAAGAGCACTGCCTTCGCGATGGCTGGGGCGCAGACTACATCGAGGACTTGTAGTCGTTATACGCGTCGCTCAGCGCGTCGAGAAACTCGTCGGGCGAGATGCTCTGGTTGACCAGTTCCTGCAGGCCGCCGCCGAGCACATCCATGAAGCCGGGCACCGGCCAGTCGGGATAGAATGCAATGCCATCGTTCTCCACAATGGAGGCAAAGGCCGCGTTCAGTTCCTTCACCTTCGGATCGGTGATTTGCGAGAGATCGGCATTGAGCGGGATGCCGCCGGAATTCGCCATCAAGGTCTGTGCCTCTACACCGAGCGTCAGCTCGATGAAGTCGTAGGCCAGGTCTTTGTTCTTGGCATTTTCTGGCACAACCCACAGGTTGCCGCCGGAACCGGTATTGAAGGGCTTTCCGGGCATGATGAAGATGCCCCATTCAAAGTCGGTGATCTGAGTCTGGAACCCGCCAAACGCCCAGCTTCCGGTCAGGTTCATCGGGGTGACGCCCTGAACGAACGCGGCATTGGCGTCATCGTAGATCACGCCGGTGGCGTTGCTGCCGTAGTAGCCCTTGGCAACATGTTCGGCGAACTTCTCGGCCCCAAAGGTGAAGGCTTCACCGTGGAAATCGACATCTCCGGTCAAGAACTGGAAGTTGGAGATGAGTTCGCGGTCGGCTTTGTAGAGCACCAGCTCGTAGAAGTTGTGAGTCGCGGGCCACACATCACTCGCGCCCAGGGTCAGCGGCACGATGCCCGCTTCCACGAACTTGTCCGCTGCCGCTTCGAATTCCTCCAGTGATGTCGGAACCTCGATGCCGTACTCGGCGAACATATCCTTGTTGTAGTACACCATCACGAACTCGCCGTAGGTGGTCACGCCATAGAGGTTGCCCGACCCCATGATGCCGTTCTCATCGTACCGGCAGGTGGTCTGGATGCTGGGGCTGAGGATATCCAGCCATCCTCGTTCGGCAGCGACCTCCGAGAGGTCGGTGAGCAGCCCGGAACTGGCATACAGGCCCGCCGTCGCGTTCCCTTTGTTGA
Source organism: Anaerolineae bacterium (assembly GCA_034429275.1). Lineage (GTDB taxonomy): Bacteria > Chloroflexota > Anaerolineae > Aggregatilineales > Aggregatilineaceae > DAOUFU01. The sequence continues at coordinate 1,193 of DAOUFU010000285.1, forward strand.
TCTCCATCACATCCGGCACTTCGTCGGAGTTCAAGATCATCATGCCGGTTTCCTGAATCTGCTCAAAGGCTTTTTCTTCAAATTCCACTTTGACATCCGGGTGCATCGCCTGGAACTGCTCCAGCGCATACGCCCACGAAATACCCATCGCCGAATCGGCTGGCTCGTAATGCCACAGCTTGAAGGTGCGCTGCTGGGCAAAAGCCTTTGTGGAAAGCGAGGTGCCGCCCAGCGTGACGATGAGCGCCAATGCGATGGCGATAGTCAGCAGCCTAAATCCATGTTTGCGCATTTTTTCCTCCGCGTTAGGTTAAGAAATATGCAATAAAGGTCCAGGTAGTCCTGCGTTCGGTGTTCGATTCACCTCCTTGAATTCACTCTATCGGGGTTACTTGCGGCGGCAGGGGCCAGAACTGCCCCGCACCACGAGGTGGCACGGCAGCAGAATGTGTGGTTCTGCCGGCTGCCGTCCCTCAATCTGCTGGATCAACAGCTCGACGCCCAGCCGCCCCATAACCGCGTTTTGCGGCTCGACGGTGGTCACCGGGGGAGTCATCAGTTCGGCCACGCTGCCCGATGACCCGATCACCACAAGCGAAAAATCGTCGGGGATGCGCCATCCGTGCCCGGCAATCGCCTGCACCACGCCGGGCACCGCGCGATCATTGATCGTGATCAGGGCGGTCAGGTCGGGGTCTTCGGCGATCAGTGTGCCGAAACACTCTTGCCCGGCCTGGGCAGAAGCCCGGCAGTGCTGGACGATTCCGCGCAGCCCGGCAGCCTCCATCGCTTGTTCGAAACTGAGTTGAGTTCGGATCGCCGGGCCATAGCCCGCTTCGTGGACCGGGCGAGACTGGTTCAAAAAACCGATATGGGTGTGGCCCAACTCGCGCAGATAGTTCACGGTTTCAAACGCGGCGCGCTCAAAATCGGCATCGACAAAGTACAGGCCGTCGGTTTCGGCGTGACGTCCGATCAGGCTGAACGGCAGCCCCGCTTCGCGCCAGAGCGGGATGCGTTCATCGTGCAGGTAGACTTCCATCGCCACCACGCCATCGACCAGGCCCTGCTGCGTAGATTGGCGCAGTTCTTCGAGGTTGTGGATTTCTGAGGTCCACAGCACCATCTCATAGCCGTTTTCTCTGGCGGTATTGGCGGCGCTGGCGATGAACTCGATCTCGGTGAGGCCCACGCCGCGTTCGGGAACGGGGAAATGCAGGGCGATGATGCGGCTGCGCTTGCTGGCCAGGCCGCGCGCGAGGGCGTTGGGCTTATAGCCCAGCTCTTCCATCGCGGCGAAGATGCGCTGACGAGTCTCTTCGGAGATGGGCCGCGTGCCGTTGATGGCATACGACACCGTGCTGACGGCAACCCCTGCTCTCCGGGCAACATCAATCATCGTGGGCATAAAAAATCTCTTGACAGGTGAGCGGAGACGATATGGTCATCGAAACGCATAGTCGAAACGTTTCAATACCATCTTGCACCAGATCGATTGTCTTTGTCAAGAGGGTTGCATGGCCGTTTCGCCGCACGCTCAAGCATCCGGCGATGTGCAAGACCTCAAAGCGCACTGAAGGCAGAAACAGAGTTGGGCGGCGGCGGGCACCCTCAAACGCCATCCGTCCCTTTTGGGGGCTTACGCAAGCCGCTAGCGGCCCGTTGGTTCAGCCGGATGCCTGCGCCAGCGCACAACACCGGTGGTCTCGTGGGTCATCTTTAGCAGGGGAATCTATGTTGCGCGACCCTGATGGGGACACGCGCTATCGAAGCACGCCAAGGACTTAGTCCTCAACCGCGCGTAATGCCCTTCCGGGCATGAGGATGATTCCAATGACGCTTGGAACGGCGCCGTGTTTGTGGGCGAGAGATCGGAA
>DAOUFU010000286.1:0-1885 GCA_034429275.1 Anaerolineae bacterium
GGGGGGGGGGGGGGGGGGGGGGGGCCAGTGTCGCGCCCTGCTCGACTTCCCAGTAGGAGAAGGTCATGGTCTCGGAGTGGATGAAGCGGCCATGAAATCCCGGCACGATTTCGCGAGTGGGTAGTGGGTCAAGGTCATGGAACGGCATGACGCGATCCTTTCTCTCAAGTGTTCGCAACGGGGACCCATTCCGCCTATAATCAGGCGACTGTTTTTCATGATACCACACACGGCTTATGGCGGCTGAGATTCCCCCCATTATCACGGCGTATACTCTGCGCGACCTGCTTGTGTGCGAGCGGCGAGTCTGGCTGGATCGGCACGGCGATCCAGCGCGGCGCACTGCTCCGCCGCCCATTCTACAGGCATTGGCGGTGCAGGGTCTCCGCCACGAGGAGATGGTTCAGCGCGCACTGGGACCACTGACCCCCATCGAGGTGCAGTCGTGGACCGAAGCCGTCGCCATCACTCGCGAATTGATGGCGCGCGGCGATCCGGTGATCGCAGGCGCGTGCCTGGAGCAAACCGTCCCGCTTGACCTGAGCGGGCGCGAATTCACCTTGCGCGGTCAGGTGGACCGGCTGGTGCGCGATCCGGAGTATGGCAGGCCGGTCTACCGACCGGTCGAGATCAAACAACGTACTCGTCCGCAGGAGGCCGACTGGATTCAGCTCGATTTTTATAGTTGGCTGCTCGAACTGGAGCAAGGAGTCGCTCCCCCGGCGGAACTGTGGTTGGGCGCGAGTATGAACGGATCGCCTGCGTACCGGTTCATGCACGACTTTGACGAAGCGCGCCTGTTTGCATTGCTGGACCGGGCAGCGCGCCTGCTGAAGGACGCGAACGAGCCGGACCTTCACCTGATCGGCGACTGCAAGCTGTGCGGCTGGCGCGATCTCTGTCGCCGTGCGGCGGAGGAACAGGGCAGCATTGACCTGCTGTATAACGTCCCCAGCGCCACCCGCGACAATCTGCGCGCTGCCGGGCTGCACACGCTCAACCAGATTGTCGCTCAGCCGCCTGAGGTGCTCCGGCAGATCAAAGGGGTGGGCGCGCGGCGCGCGATGACGATTCAGGCGAACGCCCGCGCATGGATCGAACGCCGCCCGGTATGGCTGGCGGCTTTGCCGGAATCGCTGCGCGAGCCGGGGTGGATGTTCGACCTGGAAACGCGCGAACTCGGCGGGAAGACGATTCCCTGGTGCATGGGATGGTGCGATGTCTATGGCAGCACGCATATCGCGCTGGTGGGACCGGTAGCGCTGCCGGAGCCGTTTGAACTGCCAGACGGCCAGCAGGTGACGCTGGTGCCCGACAGCGACACCGCGTGGGAAGCGTTCGCGGCGGCGATTGGGGCGGATGTGCCTGGCGGCCCGCCGGTGTATCACTGGACCGGGTACGAGATGGGCATTCTGCGCGGATCCGCCCCGAAGCGTCTGCAGACGCAGATCGCGCCGCGGCTGGCGGATTTTCACAAGATAGTGTGCCGGGTGCTGACCTTTCCGTTGGGCAGCACCTCGATCAAAGCCATTGCGGCTTACCTGGGTTTTGACTGGGGCGGCTACGACGACTGGCAGGCGGCGTTTCAGGCGTATATGACATGGCGCGAGACGGGCGAGATTGAGGCGTTGGTGCGCGCCTGTGCTTATCAACGGGCCGATGTGCAGTCGATGGCACATGTCTGGCGCTGGTTGATGGCCCAGCCGGTGATTGTCTCCGACGGGCAGGCGTAAGAGTCGGGGGTACCTGCTCGCCCCTGCTAGGCCGATTGGCGGGGCATCAGGATGCAGGGGCACTCCAGAATGCGCTTGGGCGATGTCACCCGGCCCTCGATGCGATCGAACAGGGCAGTGGCGAGCTTGTGGCCGATATCGACCGGAGTCTG
>DAOUFU010000287.1:0-37158 GCA_034429275.1 Anaerolineae bacterium
ACGCCCCTGGTGATCCAGGCTTTCTCCCTGTGGGTATGCTTTTTTCCGTTATGGAGCATCGTCCCGGAGGTGGCTTCTTCAAACCCCAGGACGATCTTGGCCGTGGTGGTTTTGCCACAGCCGCTTTCGCCCGCCAGGGTGAAGATTTCGGCGGGTTTGATATAAAAGCTCACGTGATCGACTGCGGTCAGTGTGATCCGGGCGAGCACATTTCCCTGGGAGTACCGTTTGGTCAGTTCGTTGACTTCAAGCAGCTTATCCATGTTTTCCTTCTTCAACCAACCAGCAGGCGACTTTATGATTTTCTCCCACCTGATAAAAATCCGGCATTTGCTGCAGGCAAATTGATCGGGTATGTGGGCAGCGCGGATGGAACGGACAGCCAGCAGGCACGTCCGCCAGAGAAGGCGGGCTGCCGGGCACACTTTCGCGCAGACTCTTATCCCCAAACTTTGGCAGCGAATTGATCAAAAACTGGGTGTAGGGGTGAGAAGGTTGGGCAAAGATTCGTTCTGTAGTTGCCTCTTCAATGATTTTCCCGGCGTACATGATGCCGATTCGGTCGGCGATGTTGGCATGGACCCCCATATCGTGCGTGACCATGATGATGGTATTCTTCAGATTCTGCTGAATGTCCTTCAGCATCTGGATCACGCCGCGCTGCACCACCACATCCAGCGCCGTAGTAGGCTCATCGCCGATCATGATGCGCGGGTTTAGGGTCGATGCCAAAGCGATAGTCACACGCTGGCGCATTCCCCCCGACAACTGATGCGGATAGACATCGAGGACATTTTTGGGCAAACCCAGCTCAAGGATTCGTTTGTGCGCCAGTTCGAAGATTTCGGCGCGGCTACGCCCCTTGACATGGCTGCCGATGAAGTCCGCAAAGGTTCCTTTGATCTTGAGTACCGGATTGAATCCGCTCATTGAGCCTTGCGGAATATAGGAAATGTACTCCATGCGCAGCTTTCGTTTTTCTTCTCTGCTTAGCCGGGTGACATCCACATCACGCGAGTTGATCCGATAATAGATCTTGCCGTCCACCAGGCGCAGGGGGGGCACAATCTCGTTGAAAAGCGTCTTCAACAGGGTGGTCTTGCCACAGCCGCTTTCGCCCGCGATGCCGTAGATTTCATTTTCATAAATCTGCAGGTCCACGTCGTTAACGGCTTTGACAACCTTCTGGGTACCATGCACCTCCAGCAGATAGAACGCTTTCAGATGTTCGGTTCGTAGGATGACCGCCTTCTCTTCTGTCATGGCCGAGTCCCCTTAAGCTCCGACCCGCTGGATTCGCGTGCGAGGATCGAGGTATTCGCTGATGCTGACCGAGAGCCAATAGAGAGCGATAAACATGAGAAGTGACAGGGTCACGGGCGTCAGAATCCACCACCAGCGTTCGAGCAGAATGGCGTGGGAGAAGTACGCCCAGTTGAGCATCGTGCCCAGGGTGGGGATGGTGAGATCGACCAGGCCGAGCAGGGCGAGCGTGATCTCCAACCCAATCGCCCAGGACATATTGTTGATCAAAGTCGAGAAGATCAGCGGGGTCGTGAAGGGCATGTACTCTTTCAACACCAGCTTGACCGTGCCTGTACCCGAAAGCATGGCCGTCCGGGTGAAATCGCGCTCACGCAGGCTGAGGACCATTGAGCGGATCAGGCGCGCGTCCCAGGCCCAGCCGAAGGCCGACAGCATCAACCCCAGAATCACCAGGTTCATGTGCTCGCGCACCATCATGGCCAACATCACGAAGATCAGGAAGAGCGGGATGACCAGCAGACTGTCCCCTACGAACATCAAGACCCGGTCGATTGTTCCCCCTTTGTAGCCCGCGATCATGCCGACCAGGATGGCGATCACCCTGGAAACCATCGCCGAGATCAGGGAAATGATCAAGGAATTGCGCACCGCAAACGTGGCCTGCCAGAAGATATCCTGACCGTTTGAATCGGTGCCGAGCCAGTGCTCCGACGATGGCTTCATATCGCGAGGCACGACATGCCATAGCGTGGGGTCATAGGGTGAGAAAAAGGACAACAACGCCATCACCACAATGAACACGAGGACGACAAAGGCGAAGCTGAAGCGATAGTCTTTGAATAGGTCTATGAGGGTTTTCACGGAACAGCTTCCTTATGTGTATCTTACACGTGGGTCGAACAGGGGATAGGCCAGGTCAACGATCAGCATCGCGGTTGTGATGCCAACGATAGAAAGCATGGTGATGCCCATGATCAGGTTGTAGTCACCGTTGACGATGGCTCTATAGAGCAAGTTTCCCAGGCCGGGGTAACCATAGACGATCTCTGTGATCAGTGCCCCGCTGAAGATTTGCCCAAACGAGAGCGCCAGGCCGGTGATCTGTGGCAGTAAAGCGTTGCGAATGACGTACTTGCTCACGATGCGGGTATCGGTTACGCCGCCCAGCCGGGCATATTGCACATAATCTTCGGCATTGATGTTCTGTACGAGCAGCTTCATGACCTGGAAGTTGACGGCTACTCCCAGCGTGCAGAGCGAGAGGCCGGGCAGGAATGAATGCCACAGCACATCTTTGATATACGCCCAGGTGAACTCCGGCAAGGCCCCCAGTGACGCCCCACCCGTAACCGGGAACCATCGCCAGACATAGGCAAAAAGCAGCAGCAAAACAAAAGCAAAGATGTAATAGGGCATGGGGCGGATCACCATGACGACGGCATCCAACATGCGTGACCATGTCCTGCGCGTGTAGTAACCCGCTAACCCGCCAATGATATTGCCCAATATCCACGAAATGGCTGTCGTGGTCAGCAGAAGACCCAATGTCCAGGGTAAGGCATTGGCGATCAGGTCGATAACGGGGGCGGGAAACTGGAAGAACGAAACGCCGAGATCGCCATGAGCCAGCCTGATCCAGAAATCGCGATACTGCTCAAGCGTGGAACCTCCCAGGCCATACATCTCGGTCAGGTCTTCAATGATGCGATCCATCGTGCCCGGTTCCAGCGTTGAACCCCGCGCCCTCATCTGATTGATCATGTTCATGACAGGGTCATTCGGGATCAATCTGGGAATGATGAAAACTACGGTGATGCCCAGCCAGATTACCAGGAAGTACGAAATCAGGCGGGGGATGAGGTATCGTTTTACAAATGTCACGGTCTTGCCCTCGCGCGTTCTTGTCCCTTTCAAATGAGAAAAATCAATAAGTGTAGAAGATGGTTCCCCCTGGGCGGAAAGCACCCAGGGGGAATTGTGGCAATGCCCAAGCAGACGCCTACTTCTTAACGGGTTGCAGGAACGGCGTCATGTACTTGAAGTTGGGCCAGTGGGTATACGGCACGCAGTACGGATTTTCGCTGCCGGGCCAGTTGGTCCAGTAGGTCTCGTCCCAGCCGACAAAGCCGATATAGCCATAGGTTGGGGTGCTCGGCATATTCCTGACCGCTTCCTTCAGGCCTTCGATGCCGATGGCAACGACTTTTTCGGTGTCGAAGGGGTCCGTCTCGCGCAGCCGTTTGATGATGTCGTCCATCACCGGGCTTGACCAGCGCGAGGTATAGGACGCCTGGTTACGTTCTCCAACGGGCTTGATGTAGGCAGAGTTCCAGTCATCGAGCACGCGATAGAGATCGGGACCTGCACCCCATGGCTCACGCGCCGGCCAGACGGTTTGCACATCAAAGTCGCCAACGGCCCCCAGATCGGCGCCGTTTTCGGTGTTAAACACCGAGGCGTCGATGCCGAACTTCTTCCACTGCTGCACGGCAGCCACGGCATTACGTGCATCGTGGTTCGAAAGCACGGTGCCCGTCATGTAGGAAATCTTCCAACGCGAGCCATCGGGCAGCCGCCAATTGCCATCGCCATCGCGGGTGAAGCCATTCTTCAACAGCAGCTTCTCGGCGATATTGGGAGCATACTTGTACCAGCCGAGGCCAAACGTCTTCGCGATGAATTCATCATCATCGGGGAAGATGTACCCCCGGCTCCGGGCATATTCGGCAACGCGCCGCGGCGCTTCGGGATCATACGGTGCAAACGTTTCCCCGTCGCCCACGTCGATGGTGAATTCCTTCAGCCAGTCCTGCATCGGCTCGATGTAGAGCTTGGGGTAGGGGCCAAGGTGCGGGACGTGTACCGGACTCAAGGTACCCGAGGAGTCGACGGCGATGCTCGTGTATTCGACAATGTCGATCGCCAATGTCAACGCCCAGCGGACATCAATATTATCGAACGGAGGCCGGGCGGTGTTGTAGACGATGCCGGTGATGCAGGGGTCGTTGTTGACCACGAAGGGGAAGGTCGGTTGATAGGCGCGCGAGGACTTGGACTGTGCCAAAAGCGCCTTGAGACCGTCTGCGGAGAGTTCTGCCACATCCAGTTGGTGAGTCAACTGGGCCAGGATTTGCGCGCCCTCATCGGCAAAGTACTGGAAAACGATGTACTTGGGCTTCGGTTCGCCATACAGGATGCCGGTTGGGCTTTTGTCCCAGTCTTCACGCTTTTCCCAGGCCGTCCAGCTTCCCTGGGGGTCATAGCTGTGCAGCTTGTAGGGGCCGCAGCCGATAAACGGATTGAAGTTGAACTGGGTCGGGTCTTCCTGCTTTTCGAAGATGTGCTTGGGGAAGATGCGCGTGCAACCCCAGCGGTCGAGGAAGGTAGTGTGGAACCGCGAGTTCGGCTGCTTCAACTGGAACTGGACGGTGTAGTCATCCAGCGCAGTCACCGAGGCGACATTATCCACAAAGAAGGTGTGGGCGTTGAACCCCTCATATTTCATGATGGTTTCGATGCAGAAGACCACATCGGCAGCGGTGAAAGGTTCACCATCCGACCAGGCGACACCCTGGCGCAGCGGAACCGTGAGGGTCATGAAGTCGGGGCTGTACGTCGGGTCGCCAGCGGCGGAACCGTTGATGATTTCACCGGTGGCAAAGTCGACGGTCCAGAACGGTTCGTCGGCCAGGTTCTGAATGCCACGATCTTGCCACTTCCAGCCTACCCAGAGGTTGAAGTTGTCGGGAGTGCCGACACGCCCGGTGAGGATTCGGGCGATCACGGTCTCCTCGCGAGGGAAGGTGCCCGTTTGGGCGGCAAACGCTTCGTTGGGGCCATCCAGTTCTTCGGAGATGGGCACTAGCCCGGTTTCGGAGAGCAAAAAGGTGCCAGCGCCGGCGGTGATCAGCTTGATAAAATCGCGGCGAGTAATCTCAGGTGACATTTTTTCCTCCATCATGTTCCAAACAATTGAGAAATGGATCGGTACTCGTTAGGTTTTGGAGCGAAAGGGATTGATTTTGTTCCTAATAGGCCGCCTCCTGGTCGACTAGATATTCTTCCTGTATGGACTCATCGGGACCTACACGCTTACACGAGTCGCGAATGATGAGTTGGGTAGCCAGCGCCACTCGTTGGGGAGGGCGGTCCGGGTCTTTGATCTGGTCCAGAAGCATCTTGACGGCAACCTGCCCCATTTGTTCGAGTGGTTGGCGAACGGTCGTGAGCTTGGGGTAGACAAAAGACGCCTGGGGAATGTCATCAAAGCCGAGGATAGAGATATCATCGGGGACACGGAGACCACATTCGCGCGCGGCGTCCATCGCGGCGAAAGCGGACAGATCGTTGGATGCAAAGATCGCGGTTGGGGGAGGATCAACTTTTTGGAGCAGATTCTTGGCGGCCTGGTACCCGGTCTGCTGCTGGTAATCGCTCTCGACAACCAGTTCCTCCCTGAAGGGGATGTCACAATCGGCCAGGGCCGCTTTGTAGCCCTGGAGTCGGTCGGTGGCGCTCCGGACGGCGAGGTAACCGGTGATAAATGCGATGCGCGTGTGGCCCAGCTCGGCCAGGTAACGCGTGGCCTCATATGCGCCCTGCCAATTGGTTGCTTCAACAACGCTGCTGTGTTCTGTGGTATCGGCCTGATCGATCAGGACATAGGGGAAATGTCGTTCGCGCAGCGCGTCCAGGTAGGCCGCCGGAACCAATGGGGCGACCAACAGCAGACCTTCTGTCAGTCCGTTCGCGATGGCATCGACAAAGAACGATTCCCTGGCGGGGTGGCGGTGACTTGTATAGAGCACCACTTCATAGTTGGCACGCGCCAGTTCCCGATCAATGCCCTGCATGATGGTGCCGACATAGCCATTGTCCAGGTTCGGCACGAGCAGGCCAATGATCTGTGAATGCCCACCTGCGAGACTCCGCGCCTGCAAGTTGGCGACGTAACCCAGGGCTTCGACCGCTTCCATCACGCGTTTGCGCGTGGCGTCACTGACAAACTCGTACCCACTCAGCACGCGCGATACCGTCGCATAGGATACGCCTGAGACCCGTGCCACATCCTTGATGGTGGCAGCGCGTTTTTTGTGGGGTGAGTCTTTCTTACTACGCATTAATTGTAAACGCTTTCAAAAAACACCTGAAAAAAGACGGGTTTTCCCGTCGCATGTCGCAGTTTACGGGCAGAAATCTCGCAAACGTTTGCAAAATCAGCATATCATTGTCAACGTTTGATGTCAAGCAGGTGCAGCAGGGTTATCGCATCAAACGGATTGTTCCGGTTGACACACATCGCCCGGCCCTGATGCACTTTGACAAATTGATCGGATATGAGAAGGCGAAGGCCGGACTCTCGCAGGTCACCATAGCCGGTTATTTTCTCAAGTCCATCAGGGCACAGGCTCAGGGAAAGCAAAGCACCATATCGAGAGCGCCGGAAAGGGCGTTTTCAGCGTTCTTTGATTTTTCTTAGCCGGACGCCTCCGGCAGGGCACGAATTTTGATGCGTTTGCCCCCGGATGTAGAAGCAGGGGCATTTCATCATGGGGTAAGATGCCTCCGCACGGGGTCACGGTTACCCGGTGGGAAACGGCCCGTATCTCCCGTTGGGGTGCAGGGGGCATTTTTTCAGACGCAATGATCGCAGGCACACGACAGGGTGCTCCAGGTCGCTGTGGGGCGGCCCAGAATAACCTTCTCCGGCGGCTCGCCCTGGCCGGAGCACCCTGATTTTGTCTGCGTGTTCCCTAGCCGAGGTCTATTTCCTTGACCTGCAGGGCAGCCGCATCGGAACTTGAGCCGACATAAAACGCATAGGTTCCCCGTTCAAATATCCACTGCCGCTGCTCATTGCTGAAATACCGGAGTTCATCCAGGGCGACAGGGATCGAGACGGTTGTTGATTGTCCGGGTTCCAGGGTCACCTTCTTGAATCCCTTGAGCAGTTTCTTTTGGCGATCGACCGCGGGCTGCTTTTTGCCGACATAAACCTGGACAACCTCAGCCCCTGCTGTACTGCCGGTGTTCTTGAGGTCCACCGTGACCACGACCCGATCATCCTGCCTGTCTAGCCGGGGTTCGTCATATGCCCAGGTCGTGTAGGAAAGTCCGAAGCCAAAGGGATAGGCTGGCGTATGCCCGTTCTTCTCCAGCAGGGTATAGCCATGATAGAGATCATAGGTGATCTCAGGGTCGGTATTGCTGAAGTAGGGTAGATGGCTTTCATCCTGCGGGATCGTGAAAGGCAGCTTGCCAGAGGGATTGACGTCCCCGAACAAAATTCGAGGCAGGGCATTACCGCCTTCCATACCCGAATACCAGCTATACAGGATGGCGGGAACCTGATCGTCCCACTCTCGAGTCATGATCATACCGCCGCCGATGAGCACAACAACCGTGTTGGGGTTGATGCTTCCGATGTGCTTGATCAGCGCAACCTGGGCCGGTTTGAGGGAAAGACTCGCTCGATCTCCACCGTGTGCGCCATCTCCGCCGGGCATCGGTCCGCCAAAACCCGATACGGCGATCTCCATGTTCGCGTAACCTTTGGCGACCGCCTCCATAAACGAGAACTCATCATTGGTGTCGGGACCGATATATTCGCCCTCGTCGAATTTGTCGTTGCCCACCGCGATGATCACGCAATCCGCCCTGGCAGCTTCGGCGGCGGCCTTGTCGAGTTCGCTCTCATCGCAGAACACAATCTCAGCGCCGGTTCCGAAGTAGTTTCGGAGTCCTTCCAGAGGGGTGACGACATAGGGGGCGCTGACATTGCTGGAACCCGCATCCCCGGTATTGGCCCTGTTTCCCAGTTCGCCGGCTACCAGAATGCGCTTGACCGTCTTCCGGAACGGCAGCACGCCCTTCTCGTTTTTGATCAGCACCATCGACTTCTCGGCGACTTCCCGCGCCAGTTCGGCGTGTTCTTTGCTGGCGACGAGATCCATGGTGTAGGCCATTTTGTCCGGGGTGTTCTCGAAGACGAGCAGGGTGCGCAGGATGCGGAGCACGGCGGTGTCGACGGTTTCCTCGGCCACACGGCCTTCCTCGACAGCCTGGAGCAGGTTGCGCTGGTAGTGGATCGGCATGGGCATTTCAATATCCAGGCCGGCCTCGATGGCCTTCTGGGTATCGCGCACACCGGCAACAAAGTCGGAGATCACGAAGCCCTCGAAGCCCCAGTCGTCTCGCAAGATGTCTGTGAGCAGGGTGCGGCTTTCGCAGCAGTGGTCGCCGTTGAAGAGGTTGTAGGCCCCCATCACAGAGGCGGCACCCGCATCGATGGCCTTCTTGAAATGCGGCAGGTACACTTCTCGCATGGTGCGCTCATCAGCCTTGACGTTCACCCAGAAGCGAGAATTCTCGATGCTGTTCACCGCATAGTGCTTGACGCAGGCCATCACATTGTGTTCCTGCACCCCTTCGGTCAATGCCTTGGCCATCTCGCCGAGCAGGAAGGGGTCCTCCCCATACGTTTCCTGAGAGCGTCCCCAGGCCGGGTGACGCAGCAGGTTGATGCATACTCCACCGAAATAATTGGCACCCTGGGCGCGGGCTTCTTTGCCGATGGCGTCGCCAATCCGCTTTTCGAGGTCCGGGTCAAAGCTGGCTCCGCGCGCCATCGAGACCGGGAAGCACGTCGATCGACCCATCACCACGCCGCGCGGGCCATCGGTAAATGCGATGGGCGAAACACCGAGCCGGGGGCAGCCGTTGGTTTTGATGGGGACCGGGTTGTACATGTTCTGATACTTTTCAGCATTGCCGATCGGGTCCCAGTTGCCGTTGAGCATCCAGACCTTTTCCTTCAAGGTCATTTGCGCCAGCAGCGCCTGCGCCCTCTCTTCTACCTGCTGGCGAGTGAGAGAGCAGCTCTCTTTTTTAAACATATTTCTACCTCCAGGGGGTTGCGGTATATGACAACCCCGGTTTTTTCCAGCATCTGAACACAAAGTGAAAGCCAGGCAAACATTCAGCACTCATGCTGTCAGCACTCATGCTGTGACGGTGAAGGCCATGCTGACCGGGGCGGCAGCGCCCAGTTGCAGGCCGCGCTCACCCGGCGAGCAGCCGCCCACCGTGACGCGAAACTCGCCGGGTTCCAACACGCGTTCCCCGGCATCGTTCACCAGTTCCATCATCTCCGGGGTGATGGTGAACGTGATGGCGGTATGCTCGCCGGGGTTGAGATGGACTCGCCGGAAGCCGATCAGGCTGTGCAGCGGCACGACGGTCGAGGCTTCCAGGTCGCTCAGGTAAATCTGGGCGACTTCTTCCGCTTCAACCGGGCCGCTGTTGGTCAGGGTACAGTGGAGCGCCAGCGATTCGCCCGCCCGGATCGTGTTTTTGTCCAACGCCAGGTCGCTGTAGGTGAAGTGGGTGTAGCTGAGGCCAAAACCAAACGGAAAGAGCGGTTCTTCGGTTGCATACCGGTAGGTTCGACCGGCCATAGCGTAATCCTCGAAGGGAGGAAGCTGATCCAGTGACTTGGGGAAAGTCAGCGGCAGTTTGCCCGATGGAGCCACATCACCGAACAGCACATCGGCCACGGCTTTGCCGCCTTCCTGCCCCGGATACCACCCGAAGACGATGGCTTCCATCAGGTCTTCCAGTTCGCCCAGGGCGATGGGGCTGCCCCCAGTCAGCACCAGCACGACCTTTGCGCCCAACCGGGCGAGTGTTGTCAGGTATTCGACCTGGACGGGCGGCAGGCCGATCTGCGCGCGGTCTCCGTTCTCGTCGGAGAGGTTGGCGTGACCTTCCTCGCCTTCAAGCAGAGGTGAGATGCCCATGCACGCGATGACCATGTCAACAGTCGGCGCAACGGCCAGCGTCCAATCCTTGAACTCTATCTGCTGAGTGAGTGGGCAGGCCTGCAAGTAGTTCAGCGCGATACCCTCCGGTACGCGCCCTACAAGCCCTTCGATCAGCGTCGTCAGGGAGTCGTTCAGGCCGTTATAGTTGCCCAGCAGCACTTCAACGCTGGATGCCGTCGGCCCCACGACCAGGATCTTGCGCACCTTTTCGCCGATCGGCAGGATGTTGTTTCTGTTCTTGAGCAGCACGATCGATTTGGCAGCGGCCTCGTATGCAAGCTGGCGATGTTCCGCACAGCCCACCACGCTCATCGGAATGGATGCATAAGGAACTTCGGCGGGCGGATCAAACATCCCCAGTTTGAAGCGTGTGGTGAGCGTGCGCGCCAGCGAACGGTCAATATCGGCCTCTGTGATCAGGCCGCGCTCAATCGCTTCACCCAGGTGATCATAGGTGCAGATGCAGCTCAGGTCACAGCCCGCTTTGAGCGCCAGGGCTGCGCTTTCGACGACATCTTTGGTCACCTTGTGGCCCTGGTGGAAATCCGTCAGTGCGCCACAATCGGAGACGACGTGCCCCTGGAACGCCCATTCGCCGCGCAGTGTTTTGACCAGCAGCAGCTCACTCGCGCAGCAGGGTTCGCCGTTGGTGCGGTTATATGCGCCCATGACGGCCTCGACCCCGGCTTCGGTAACCAGCTTCTTGAAGGCCGGGAGATAAGTCGCGTAGAGGTCGCGCAGCGAGACCTGGGCATCGAAGACGTGGCGCAGTTTTTCCGGCCCGCTGTGGACCGCGAAATGTTTGGCGCAGGCCGCTACCTTGAGGTACTTCGGGTGATCGCCCTGAAGCCCGCGCACAAAAGCTGCGCCCATTTCGCCGGTCAAGAAGGGGTCCTCGCCCCAGGTTTCCTGACCGCGCCCCCAGCGCGGATCGCGGAAAATGTTGATGTTCGGCGACCAGACGGTTAGCCCCTGGAACATGCCGGTTGAGCCGTAGCGCCGCAGCGCTTCGTGGTGTTTGGCACGGACTTCATCTCCCACTGCCGACGCGATTTTTTGGATGAGGGCAGGGTCCCAGGTGGCTGCCATGCCGATAGCCTGGGGAAAGACCGTGGCGCGCCCATTGCCGACGACGCCATGCAGGGCCTCGCTCCAGAAGTTGTAGGCCGGGATGTTCAGGCGCGGAATCGCCTGGGTGGTATGGCGCATCTGCCCGATCTTCTCTTCGAGCGTCAGGCGCGAGAGCAAATCCTGGACACGTTCGGCAACGGGGCGGGAAGGGTCCAGATAGACAGCCGGTGATGCATTGTGTGGTGTTGAAATGGGTTCAGTCATGAGCGGTATTTTCCTGATAGGTCATTATAGGGTGTTTGAGCAGCGTGGTGTGCCAATGAAAAAGGCGAATAGCCTGTTCCTCCGCCGCACTATAAACGCTAATCGAGCGCGAGTCAATCTGGGCGCTTATTGGGGTGCGGCCACCAAAGATACATTACCACGGATCGATACCCTTGCCAACGATGGCAGAAATTGCTATGATAGAATTGCCAACGATGGCAGAAAATTTTTAAAAGGCGTCTGGCCTATGGCGACGATTAAAGAAGTAGCGCAGCGCGCCGGTGTTTCGATACGCACGGTGTCACGAGTTCTCAACGAGCATCCACATGTGGCTGATGTCACGCGGGAACGTGTGCTCAGTGTGATCGAAGAACTTGATTTCCGCCCTAATGCCGCTGCTCGCTACATGCGTACCGGGCAATCGCGTCTTATCGGCTTTCTCACCGATGAAGTAGCACAGAATGTTTTCAGCTACGACCTGATCATTGGGGCGCAGCAGGCTGCCTGGGAACACGAAAAACTGTTGTTTCTGGTGAACACCGGCAATGATCCCCAGGTTGAGGTGCGGGCCATCAACATCATGCGCGATCACCAGGTGGAAGGCATCATCTACGCGGCGATGTATCACCGCGAGATCAAGCACTCTCAATTTTCAGACGATATTCCGATAGTGCTGGTCAACTGCTTTGCCGATGATCGTTCGTTGCCTTCCATTGTGCCGGACGAGATCGGTGGTGGACGCCTGGCGACCGAGACGCTGCTGAAGAACGGCCACCGGCGGATTGCGTTCGTCAATGTGGCGGCAAAAGAACCCGCCCCAGTCGGACGTTTGGAAGGTTACCGACAGGCCCTGGCCGACTATGGCATTCCCTTCGATGAAGCGCTTGTGCGCTACATTGAAGAACCGTTTGAAGGTCTCGCTACCAGCACGTATGACTGTGTGCTGTCCCTGCTTCAGATGAGCGATCCGCCCACCGGCATTTTCTGCTTCAACGACCTGATGGCGCTGGGCGCTTACGATGCGATCCGCAAATCCAATCTGCGGATTCCCGAAGATGTCGCTGTTGTTGGTTTCGACAACGTGGAAGTGCTGGCTGCTCAAATCCACCCGCCGCTCACAACCATCGAGCTGCCCATGTTCGAGATGGGACAGCTCGCCGTTCAGTTGCTGCTTGCAGGTGGAGAGAGCGATCAGGGAAAGTCACCTGTCCAACACATTATGGAGTGTCCACTGATTGTTCGTCGATCGGTGTAAGAGGATATTTCGAGAAGGAGGCGCTATGAATGGATAGCCGAGAAGAGGGGTAGCCATGCTGGCAGGCATGACTACCCGCGCGATAGTGCTGCGTATCCCGTCAGGCCACTATCTGGAAGCATTATACCGGAAAAAGCCAAAGCAGACCGGCGTACTCCAGATAACTTACGCTTGCTTTCGCGGCATTATCCTGATCTTTTTGGCAAACATAGAGACTCGATTCCCCACCAATCTTTTGGGTTTCCCTTCTTGTGGAGGATGATGATGTTTAGAAAACGCTCGTTCATTTCAACCATTGCGGTATTGACGATTCTCTTGATTGCCGCGCAGATGCCGACTGCTTTTGTGCAGGCACCGCGGGCTGCTCAGGCCCAGTCTGTGCCCGACTGCGGGACTGAGCCGGTAACGCTCAATGCTTATTTCGAGACAGGGTTTGACATTCCATTTAAGCTCGCCGAGGAATTCACCAATCAGTACCCCAATGTGACCTGGGACATCAAGCAGGACCAGTTCACCAACCTGATCAACTCAACGCCGCGCCTGCTCTCCGGCGACAACCCGCCAGACCTGATCCGGCTGCCTACCATGGTTTCGTTTGCCGAGCAGGGACTGCTCAAGAATCTTGACGAGTACGCCGAGGCCTTCGGGTGGAACGATTGGCCGGTGCCTCAGCTCAACCAGAACCGCGTCGCCGAAGATGGCACGCGCGGCTCCGGCTCGCTCTATGCGATGGGTCTCAACTACAGCCTGACCGGCATCTTCTACAACAAAGAACTGGCGGCGCAGATCGGCATGACCGAGCCGCCCGCCACCCTCGCCGAATTCGAGGAACTGCTCGCCAAGGCGAAGGATGCCGGTTTGCTCCCGATCATGCAGTGGGGCAGCGCCAAGAGTGGTATGGGGCTGGCCTTCCCGCTCCAGGCGCTCATGGCGTCCGTTGGCCCAGTCGAGCCGATCAATGATTGGATCTTCCAGAAGCCCGGCGCGACCATCGATACCCCGTCGAACCTGGTTGCTGCCCAGCACCTGGAGCAGTGGATCAAGAACGGCTACTTCCCTCCCGATATCAACGCCATTGAGTACACGGACGCTAACGCTCGCTTTGGTAAGGGTGAGGGGGTCTTCATCTTCAACGGTGACTGGCAGAATGCCGGATATGACACCGACATGCCGGGCAACGTTGGGTTCTTCCTGATGCCGCCCGCTGAAGAAGGCGGAGCGCCTGCCGCTATGTCGGCCCCGCTGACCTTCGGCATCGCCGCCAGGGCCAAGAACGCAGACTGCGCAGCGTTCTTCTTCACCTGGGTCGCCACCAACGAAGTGGCCCGCCAGATCAACGTCACGATCGGCGGCTCCAACCCCGGCGGCCCCTCCGGGCTGCCTATGCCAGCCGTTGCTGAAGGCTCGGTCACCAACGAGACGCTCGCCGCCGGTGTGATCGTCGGTGAGGCCGGTACATCGATGGACTTCATCGCCAACGCGACGAGCGCCATCTTTGCCCAGGGCTGGACGCCCGAACTGCAAAAGATGGTCGGCGGCAGGCAAGATGCTGCCGGTCTGCTCAAGGCCGTACAGGAAGAATACGAACGGGAACTGGCTGAGTAGTCATGGTGATGGGCGCAGGATGATCCCTGCGCCCATCTTTGAGCGACGGTGACAATGATGATGACATCAGACAATCGCCCCGCGTCTCTTGCAGTCCCCCGGCGGATTTCCCTGAGCAGGGTGGTCCACCGGGAGACTGTCATCGGCTGGTTGTTCGCGCTGCCCGCGCTGGTGATGTATGCGGTGTTTGTGCTGCTTCCCTTCGTGTTGAGCGTGAAGTATTCGTTCTATCGCTGGAACGGCATCGGGCCGATGACCTGGGTGGGGTGGCGCAACTACGAAACTGTCCTTGAAGTTCCCAACTTGTTCGAGACCATATCCAACGCCTTCCGGTTGGTGATGTACTTCAGCTTCATCCCGGTGACGCTGGGGCTGGTTGTCGCCAGCGTGATGACCCGTGTCGCCCCCGGACGGTTGGGGGCGGTAGCGCGCACGGTGCTGTTCCTGCCCCAGGTCATTCCGTTGGTGGCGGCAGGGATCATCTGGGGCTGGCTGCTGGCCCTGCCGGGCCTGATTAACCAGATTCTCAGGGCGGTCGGGCTGGGGGCATATACGCGCGCCTGGCTGGGCGACTTTGACTGGGCGCTTCCGGCAGTGGGACTCATCGGAATCTGGGTGCTGCTGGGGTTCTGCACGGTGCTGCTGTGGACCGGCATGACCAGGCTCGACCCGGCCCTGTATGAGTCCGCGCGGATTGATGGCGCGAGCTGGTTCACGGAATTCGTCAAGATCACCGTCCCGCTGCTCAGGCACGAGATCGGCGTATGCCTCACCGTCACGGTGATCGCTGCCCTTGCCGCGTTCGATATCGTCTACGTCTCGACGGCGGGCGGGCCGGGCAACTCGACGGCGGTCCCCGGAATCCAGATTTATATCCTTGCGTTCACCCAGCAGCGGATCGGGCTGGCGTCTGCGCTGGCGGTGATGCTGATGGTTCTGGTCCTGATCGTTGTTATTCCTCTCCAGCGCCTGAGCAGGGAGACTGCGTCATGAAGATCGGTTATGGCGAACTCTGGGCGGGGCGGACGCTGCTGATCGGCCTGATGGTCATTACGATCCTGCCCTTCATCAGCATTTTCCTGACCGCGCTGCATCCTTCGGGGACGGTGCCCAGCGGACTCGATTGGCCAGCGGACCCGCAGTGGGGGAATTTCGCGGAGGCGTTCAGGGTGGCGCAAATGCCCGCGCTGCTCGCTTCGAGCACGTACCTGGTGCTTGCTGTGGTCCCCGTGTCCCTCGCCATCTCGACGATGGCCGGTTTTGCCATCGGGCACCTGCGTATCCCCGGCTCGCGACTCCTGCTGTTCCTGTTCGTCTTTGGGCTGACTCTGCCCTTCACGGGGATTATCGTCCCGCTGTACTACCTTGAGCGCGACATGGGCATCTATAACACGCGGCTGGCGATTGTGCTGCCGCTCATTGGCCTCTACATGCCGTTCGCCGTGTTCTGGATGCGCGCGCATTTTGTCAACATGCCCACCGAGATTTCGGAGGCGGCCCGCGTCGATGGTGCAAGTACATGGAGCCTGTTCTGGCGCATTCATCTTCCGCTTGCGCGGGCACCGATGCTGTCGCTTGGGATTTTGATGTCTGTCTGGACGTGGAACCAGTTCCTGATCGCGCTCGTGCTCGTCGAAGACCCGACTCAGCGCACAATGGCCGGGGCACTGGGGGCCTTCCAGGGCCACTATGCCACCGATGTTCCGCTGCTGTGCGCCGGGACCATCTTGATCGTGCTGCCCACCCTCATTCTCTTTATCCTGTTCCAGCGCCAGATGATCACGGCGCTGCTCCAGGGTTCGGTTAAGGGATGACGCTCTGAGCAGGCATCACGCAAACCGGATTTTGAAGCTGAAAGCATATTCGCAGGGTTTTTGGGCAGGCATCTTGATGTGTAAACCGGCCTGATCCTGCCGCCATGCCAGCCGCCCGGCACCCAGCAGGCTGACTTCGGCGATTTCGCCTGCATCCGCGCGCAGACTGGTGATCACCGCTTCGCTGCCCGGCCAGCCCAGCGCAATCGCATAGAGGATTGGGCCGTTCGTTGTGAAGCGGAAATCCGCGCCTGTAAAGGGCGACCGATTGGTATCGGTGAACGACCCTTCACTCACCTCAGTGGGTCCTTCACCGTAGATCTTCCAGGGGCGGGTGTGATAGATCGCTTCGCCGTTGAGCGCCAGCCAACGCCCGATTTCCCGGAGGATTTGTGCATCCTGATCGGGAATTGTGCCATCCGGTTTGGGGCCGACATTGAGCAGCATCGCCCCGTTCTTGCTCACCACGTCTAACAGATCGCCGATGATGTCGCCGGGGTCTTTATACACCTGGTCGTGAATGTACCCCCACGACGTTTTGGCTACGGCGGTGTCATTCTGCCAGAACGCAGGGCGGATGCCCTTAAGCTGCCCGCGCTCGATGTCGTAAACGGCGGTTCCGTCGGGAAATGCGTTGTGCTTGTAGTTGATCACGCCGCCGCCCCACTTCGCCGCGTGGTTATAATAATAGGCGGCGAAACGCTGCAAGTAGGGTTCAAAAATATGCTGCACGATCCACCAGTCGAACCAGACGATCTGAGGCTGGTACTTATCGACCAGTTCGCAGGTGCGCGCCAACCAGTCTTCGAGGAATCTGGCGTGCGGACGTGGCTGCCAATCCCGGCTTTCCCAGGCCGGGTCGGTGAAGGATACTGAGGCGGCAGGTTGGGCCGGGCCATAAAAATCTTCATACGCCGGGTCCTGGACGTCGGACTCAAAGCGGCGTCCACCATCAAAGAACCACCAATGTTCGGCGCGATGGCTGGAGACGCCAAAGACCAGGCCGTGTCTGCGCGCGGCTGCCGCCAGATCACCGATCACATCGCGCTTTGGCCCCATTTTGACGGCGGTCCAATCGGAGAAGGAACAGTCGTACATGGCAAACCCGTCATGATGTTCGGCTACCGGCACGACAAACCGCGCCCCCGCCTCTTTGAACAACTGCACCCACTGGTCAGGATCAAACCTTTCCCCGGTCAGTTGCGGGATAAAATCCTTGTAGCCAAACCTGGCCTGCGGGCCATAGGTCTTGACATGGTGCTCGAATTCGGGGCTTCCTTCAAGATACATGTTGCGGGGATACCATTCGTTGGCAAAGGCCGGGACCGAATAGACCCCCCAGTGAATGAAAATGCCGAATTTGCCGTTCTGATACCAGTCGGGAACCTGATACTGCCGCAGCGATTCCCAGGTTGGCTCAAAGGGGCCGTGTTGTTCGTTTTTCGACGCCATCAGATTCTCCATGCGATGAAGGTGTTTGTGTTCATTCCAACTCAACGCTGACTGTTTCGCCGTTGTACAGGATGACGTGGTCTGGCTGGGGCGTTGGCTCCAACCCGGTTCCACGATTCGCCCCCACGCGCACCAGCCGGAATTCCCGCCGGGCCGGTTGCCCGCTGCGCGGTTCTGCGGTGAAGCGGGCAGGGGAATCCGCCCACCTCAGTGTATACCAGCTATAAGCGCCCTGCTCATAGCGGTAACTATCGCCCGCGTCCTCGTAGACGGCAAACGAGCCGTCTGTGCCGGGGTAAATACGGATTTCCCAGGGGGCCGCCAGTTGTTCGCCGCTGTGCTGGATGTGCGGACCGAGGGGCAGCACAGAACCGGCGCGTACGTACAACGGCAGAATGTCCAGGGGGGCGTCTGCGTCGATGGTTTGACCGCCCTCGTAGCGCCGCCCTGTCCAGAAATCGTACCAGTCTGTTCCGGCGGGCAAATATACAGGCCGTGTCTGCGCGGTGACCCCTCCGCCGGGCTGTGTGACCGGGCAGACCATCAACGCAGGGCCAAACATGTATTGATCCGCAATATCATACACGTTGGCATCATGGCGGAAGTCGAAGGCCAGCAGGCGCAGCATGGCTCGTGCGTGGTGAGCCTCTGCCCCGGCTAACGAGTAGATGTACGGCAGCAGCCGGTAGCGCAGGCGAGCGAATTTCACCAGCGTGTCATAGGTCAGATCGCCCGGCTGGCCAAACTGCCAGATTTCGCGCGGGGTATCCGTGCCGTGCGAGCGGAATACCGGCAAAAACGCGCCAAACTGAAACCAGCGCACGTACAACTCGCGGTAGGCCGGGTCGAGCACACCGTCGGGATAGTCCCCTCGCCAGAACCATGGGTCGCGTGGGGCGACAAAAAACGCCCCGACATCCACCGACCAGTAACCGGCACCGGTGACGCTGAAGTTCAAGCCCTCGGCGATCTGTTTGGCGAAGGTGTCCCAGGTGGCCGAGATATCGCCCGACCAGGTAATCGTCCCATAGCGCTGCTGGCCAGGGAAGTAAGAGCGCGTCAGGTTGACGACCCGTTTTTCATCACACACGCTGCGCTGCCCCTCGTACATGCCCTGGGCGTGCAGCAGCGAATAGGCATTGATGCTGGCCGGATCGAGGTACGTCTTGGCATAGCTGGCGTTGATCACCGCGCGCTGCCAGGGTTCCGGTTCGACTGTGCCGATCCAGTCGGGTTCAAAGGGTTCGGAGGCATCGCACCACCAGGCGTCGATCCCATATTTGAACAGCCCCTCGCGAGCTTGCTGCCAGTAGAGCGCCCGCGCGGCGGGATCAAACGCGTTGTACGTCATGCCATCGCCCAGCAAAAATCCGTGCTCGCGCATTTCGCACTGGTTGGGGCCGTCGTTTTGGAAACGCGGCCAGACGGAGATCATCAGCCGGGCATTGAGTGCATGTAAGGTCTCAACCAGCCCTGCAGGATCAGGGAAGCGGTCGGGATCGAGTGTTTTCTGCCCCCACCAATCGCGGGGCCACGACTGCCAATCCAGGACGATCCCGTCGAGCGGAAGCCCGCGCGCGCGGTATTCCTGCACCACGGCGATCAACTCGTGCTGGTCGGTATACCGTTCTTTCGACTGGATGTAACCGAAGGCCCAGCGTGGCAGCAGGGCAACCTGCCCGGTCAGGGCGCGGAAACCGGCCACGATCTGGTCAAACTCCGGCCCGTAGATGAAGTAAAAATCCAGCTCTTTGCAGTGCTCACTCCAGAAATAGGAACCATAAACGTCATCGTGGAATGTGCTCAACGACGCGGGGTCCCACAGGATCGCGTAGCCGCGCGTGGATACGATCTGCGGGATGGCGACCTTCAGATTGTGTTGGTAGAGGTACTGGCTGTGCCCGCGATAGTTCAGAATGCCCTCTTCGTGCTGGCCCAACCCATAGATGGCTTCTCCCGGCGCGAAGACCAGCTCCAACCGGGCGGAGTGATCACCTTCGGGGTCAATGGTTTTTCCGCCCTTCTCCGGTTCGCGGACCAGGAGGTTGCCTGCCGCATCCAGCCAGGTCATCGCGCCAGTCGCCTTGTGGATCACTAGCTGAAGGCGGGACGTCACCAGGCGGAGCGTTTGCTCATTTCCTTCCACAGTCCACTGATGAGATGGGGCAGGCGAGCGCGGCAGCATCATCAGGCTGGGGGAGGTTCGGAACGCTTCCTGCTGCGTATAGACGACCCGCACGATCTGGGGATTGACCGGCGCGATCTTGAGCCGCCCGGCATCGGTCAGGAGCAGCAGAGTATTCTGCTCAATTTGGGCGTTTAACAGTTTCATATGAAAGTTCCTGGCTCAGCCTTTGATGGAACCGGCGGTCATCCCCGAAATAATGAACCGCTGGCCGAGAAGATACACAGCAATCACAGGAAGGATCGTCAGCACGATGTCGGCGCTGACCAGATTCCAGGAGGATTCGTACTGTCCGAAAAAGTTGTACACGGCGAGCGGCATTGGCCACTTGGCCGTATCGTTGAGGTAGTAGAGGGGGAAGATAAAATTGTTCCAGACATCCAGAAAACTGAGCAAGGTTGCCGTCGCCAGCACGGGGGTCAGCAAGGGGAAAATGACCCTAAAAAAGAGCCTCAGCGGCCCGGCCCCATCGACGATAGCTGCTTCGTCCAGTTCGCGGGGCAGTGACTCGACAAACCCATAGATGAGAAATGTATTGAAGGGGAGCTGCGTGGCGGCATACAGGATAATGATGCCGATCTGCGTGTTGATGAGCCGGGTAATTTGCATCACTTTGGTCAGGGTGAAGAAATTGATCGGCATCGCGATGCCCATGATGATAAAGAAGTACAGGAACCGGTTCAGCGGTGTTTTGTTGCGCGACATGACATAGGCTGACATCGCGGCCAGGACTGTTGACAGAATGGTCGAAGTGGCGGAATAGAGCACGCTGTTCAAAAACGCCCGTTCCAGCCTGGCCCGTTCGATCACGGTGGAGTAGTTTTCCCAATGCAACGTTGTCGGGCGTTCGATGCTCATGCTGCGGGCGTCCGTGCGATCTTTCAGCGAATTGACCACGACCAGGTGAATGGGGGCATACATCACCAGGCAGATGAGGATTGCCAGCAGGTGATTGAACCCTTGCTGGCCGACCTTTTTTGCAGCCGGAAGGTGAGCCGGGCGGATGCTCACCAGCGCAGTGAAGAGGTTGCCTCTAGTCATTGGTCCGTCCCTGTTCCATAAGCCGGATGACAAAGTAGCCGATGAACACCATCACAAAAAACAGCAGGCTCGACATAGCGGTGCCGACGCCATAGCGCCCTTTCGAGAATTCTTTAAAGATAGCGGTATACAGGACTTCGGTTGAGTAACCGGGGCCGCCATTGGTCAAGACATAAACCGTGTCGAAGATTTTCAGGCCATATAAGATGTTCAACACGGTGGCCACGATCAGCGCTGGTCTTAGCAAGGGGATCGTGATGCATCTTAACCGGGCCAGGGCGTTAGCGCCGTCGATCTGGGCCGCCTCATAATATTCAGCCGGGATCGTCTGGAGGCCGGCCAGCAAAATGACCATGATGTAGCCCGCCCCCTTCCACGTATCGACGCCTACAATGGACATCAGAGCAATGTCTGGATCGGTCAACCATTGCTGTGTCCATGCGCCCAGACCTGCCGTGCGAAGGAATTCGTTCAACAGCCCACGACGCGGGTTGAGGACCGAATGGAAAATGATGCCCACCACTACCATCGGCAGCACAGCGGGCAGAAATATGATCATCCGGTACAGGCTGCGCCAGTGCTTGATTCCGCTGTGCAGCAGCAGCGCGAACGCCAGGCCCAGAGTTGTTTTCAGCACAATCGTGGTAGCGGTGAACACAAACGTGTTGCGTGCATAGTGAACGTAGTTGTTTTCGGAAGACGCGAGCGTCCTGTAATTGTCCAATCCTACGTAGTTCACGTCGGTGGAATAGCGATTCCAGTCCGTGAAGGCATATCCCAGCCCGATCACCGCCGGGATCACAAAAAACACCAGGTATAAGATGAGCGTCCCCAGGGTAAAGTAGATGGGATAGACTTTGTTGTGCAGCATGGTTCGCCTCAGAAGTAGGCACTCTCGGCCTTGAGTGTGTTAAAATGGTGCCTGGCTGGGTCGAATAGGGGCGGTGTCTTGCCCACACCGCCCCGGTTTCTACAGAATGCTGTGGTTACTTGACCCAGCCAGGATCATTGGCGGCCTGCGCCATATCGGCACGGCGCTGGTCGATGTGTTGCAGCACTTCGATGGGTTCGATGTCGCCGATGAACATCGCCGACAGGTCCTGTCCGATATCCATCCACTGCGGGTTGAGGTAGTTGACTGCCGTCTGATAGACGGTTCCGCGTTTGTTGGCATAGGCATCGAAGAAGGCTTGTTCTTCTTCGCTGTACTTGGGTGTCACCCCGCTGAAGTTGAGTGAGGCGAATTCCGGCGTGTGGTCCAGGTTGTATTGCAGGTTTTCGGGGCGCGCCAGGAAACGCAGATATTCTTTGGCTTCCTCAATGTGCTTGGAACCGGAGTAGATGAACTTGCTTGGCCCGGCGGGGTTCACATTGAGAATCTGGTTGTCGGCCAGCGGCATCACAAAGAAGCCAAAGGTCGAGGCAGGGACGCCGTATTCCGACTCGACGAGGTTGACGAAGGCGGTTTGCCGCACGGTCATCGCATACTCACCGCTTGCCATGAATTCCGGCCCGTCGGCGTAGGTATCCGACATGGCAAATTCACCGAAGAAGCCCAGGTCATACATTTCTTTGAGCTGGGTCAGGACTGTGAGCATGGTGGCATTGTCGGCAAATTTCGCTTCATTGGCGTTGAGGGCCTCTGCCAGACCGGGAGTTACCTCTTCGTAGCGCGGGCCAAGTTCGGGGAACCACAGCACGTGGTGCCAGCCATCCGAAATGGGTTCGTAGATGGGTGTGATGCCAGCGTCCAGAATCGCCTGGCAGACGGCTTTGAATTCCTCGTAGGTGGTGGGAACGTTCAAGCCCAGGTTGGCAAAGATGTCTTTGTTGTAGACGATGACCCAGGACGCCGACGTATCCCACAACGTCATCCCCCAGACCTTACCATCCACAGTCACCTGTTCGGTCACCAGCGGGTCCTGGCGGGCGACCCATTCTTCATCGGAGAGGTCCACGCCGTTTTTGGTGATGTCATAGTTGATGGCCAGATCGGTCTTCCCACTTTGTCCGCCGAAAATATCTGGCCCCTCGCCGGTGTTCAGCTTGGTCTGCAGGACATTAAAATACTGATCGGACGGGATAATCTGGTAATCGATGTGAATGCCGGTTTCTTCCTCGAACTTGACTGCCAGGTCAAGCTCGCCTTGTCTGATCCAGTCCTGGCTGGCCAGGTAGGTGAGCGTGATGGCCTGCCGGGCATCGGCACGAGAACCGGACTCAAACGTCGGGCCGATGAGGGCTACCACGACAAACAGCGTGACGAGGAAAAGCGATAGTTTCTTCATGTGAGCAAAACTCCTTTTTGGTTTGGGTGTGCGAACAGAACACGTGACGAGTGGTTGAACGAGGGTGGTTGTGTGTTATGCCTCCTTTTGAACAGGCCCGGACGTTTCGCGGACGACCAGTTGTGGTGGAACGAGTATTTGTTGTACGCCGGAGTTACCTTCTTCGATCTGGTGGATGAGCATTTGGGCCGCCTGGTAGCCCACCTGGTGAAACGGAAAATCGACCGAGCTGAGTGTGGGGTGGAGCAGGTTGGCGATCTTGCCGGGGGCGATGCCGACGATGGAGAAATCTTCGGGCACAGATCGATGGCGCTCTTGCAATGCCCGGATCAGACCGACAACCGTCGCGCTGTAGGCCATGACTACGGCGGTCAGTCCCGGCGCTTCATCGAACAGATCACACGCCGCCTGATAGGCGAATTGAACGCCAAAATCGACGTGGCGGTAATAGATGGGCAGATTGTTCTGCTGCACGACCTGCTCATAGCCGGCATGCAGCCGGTGGGCTGAGGAAAGCTCGCGTTGGTGAATATTGGCGGGAAAACCCAGGAAACCGATCTCCCGGTGACCGAGTGCAATCAGGTGCTCGAAGGCCTGAATCACAGCCCTTTCCAGGTCCAGGTCGATGTAGCTCAAGTTGGTATTGTCGGCACAGCGCCCAATCATCACAAACGGGCACCCGCTGCTGCGGAGAAGCTGGACGCGCCAATCCTCCAGGGTGGTCTCCATCAGAATCATGCCCCGGAGCTGACCCGTACGATACAGGTCGAGCATCTCTGTGGGGGACAGCTCGCGGGTCAGTAGCGTGAGCGAAAAATCTTCTTCTCCAGCCGCGCTCGAAGCTCCCAGGATGAAGTCCAGTTCAATATCCGTGACTTCCATTCGAGTTTGGGAGAGCAGCGGGTAGTGCAGCGAGATTGTATTGGTTCTGCTCTGCTGAACCGTCTGCACATAGGGCACATAGCCCCGCTCATCGATCACGCGCTGGACGCGGGCGCGGGTCTTTTTGGCAACGTCGGGCTTGTTATTGAGCACGCGCGAGACGGTGGAAATCGATACCCCGGCAGCTTTGGCGACATCGGCAATACTGACTTCGGAATGGTCGTCGAGTTCAGGCTGAGAGAAGGGGGACATGACAGGTTTTCCGCATGATTGGAAGATTATCGGTATATTTTCGGTACTCTACCGATAGCGTATCATAAAAGGGGGCAGCATGTCAATCGGTCGGTGCGGATTGAAAGCGAGGTTGTCTACTATGGTTCCGGTGGGGGGCGGAGGGTAGCAGACTCTCAAGGGGAATGGGCGGCTTCAAAATCAACCGGCGAGCAATAGCCCAAAGCTGAATGAAGTCGCTGACGATTGCAAAATACCATGAGGCATTCAAAGACAGCCCATCGCGCTGGCAAGCGCGGGGCAAAGCGCTGTAGCTGGACTCACCCGGCGCGCAAGGGGCTGAAAAAACGCCCGGTCAAGGCGTTAAGGTAGAAATCCCTTGCCACACATGCTCACGCCAACACCCTATCGCTTCAAAGGCGCCGGATAATCATTCGCCGCGTTTTGGAGTATGCTTCAGGGTGAGTATCCACATCACTGATCGGGAGAAAGTATGATACGGCTCACACACCAACGCGCGACGCTGGCGGGAGTGCTGGGGCTGGTGCTGCTCGTTCCGCTCATGACCGCGCACGGATCGGGCGGCTTCGTCTCAGAGCGGAACTGGATCACCCCCTGGGGGCTGCACGTCAACTTTGTGGTCGATGCTGAGGCGGGCGCCATCACGCAGACCATCGACGCGGCGTATCGCGGCCCCTACCAAGATGACCTGCGCCCTTTCGGGTGGATCATCCCGCTGCCCGCGCCGCCGATGACCATTGAGTTTGACGACGAGGTCTGGCCGCTGGAACGTCTGCCGGGGGCGATCTACCAGCACACAGAGTTCGAAATTCTCCCTCCCGCCCAGATGTGTACCGGGCTGGTCCCAATCTGGGGGGACTGCGGCAGCGGCGGGATGGATTATGGGCGACCAGCCGCCGCGCAGTACGAAGTTTTCACCGCGCCGGATGCGGTGTTGGCCTGGATCGCTGCCAACAGTTACACCCTGACCGGCCCGATGGAAACGCTTCTGGGTGAATACGCGGCGGCAGGCTGGGTGTTCCTGGCGCTCGATTATCCCCCCACCATCCCCTATTGGGGCTTCATCCAACATGTGCGCATCACCTATCCGGGCACGACGCCAATATTGGCGCTGCGCCTGATGTCGCAGGCCGACACCACGCGCACGGTCCCGATCACCGTTTCGATCCTCGCGGATGCGCCCTATGTCTCAGCGAATGTGACACACGCCGCGATTGATCTCGAAAACATTCACGCCCCCGTCAACGCCTTGACAGAACCGTTCGGGGATTTCGTCCAGCTTTGCTACAGTCACCACCCCACCGAACGCAGGAGTCGCTCGCTGCTCATGGAATTGAGCCGCATTCAGAGCGAATATGACGGGCACGTGTTCGTTACACGCTACGCGGGGCCTTCGTCTGCGCTGCTGGATGACGAAACGCCGGGCATCCTGGCGGCGCTGATTGAGCGCTACCCGACCCTCACGGTTTTTCACGGGCAGATGACGCCCGCACAGATGACCGTCGATCCGGTTTTCGAGCCGGACGAGTCCGCGCCGTTGGTGTCGAACATCCTCGACCGCACCGCCGCCGATCCGATTGCGTATTGGGGATGCAGCAGCGCGAACGCCCTCGCGCCGGACACTCTCGCGC
Organism: Anaerolineae bacterium; assembly: GCA_034429275.1. Classification (GTDB taxonomy): domain Bacteria; phylum Chloroflexota; class Anaerolineae; order Aggregatilineales; family Aggregatilineaceae; genus DAOUFU01. The sequence goes on from DAOUFU010000287.1 coordinate 25,829, forward strand.
AACTGCCGGAGGGTCGCACGCGGGTCGGGAATATTGACCTGGCGCACCCGGCGGACTGGGTGCTCAGTGAAATTGAGCTAAGCTACACCCTGGACCCGAACTACACACCGCTCAACAGCGATGGTTCGTACACGCACAGCCTCCCCGTCCTCGCGCCGGAGCCGGTCACGCTGGCGGACATCGAAGCCTATTTCGACGGGCAAACTGCCCCGCCCATGCTGGTCGTACACGCCGAATGGGTCTATGAATGGCTCACAGGCAAAGCCGCCAGCTACTCCGATTTTCACAGCCCGGAAAACATCCTCGACTGGATGAACCGGGTGCGCGTGCGCTACGAACCGTTTGTGGGGGCGATCACCGAGCATGATGCGCCGTGGGTCACCGTGCTGACCGGCGCGGACGACTGGACTGTGCATGAAGCGCTGTACACCGCCCTGCTAGATTACGCCGCCGGGCACCAGTACGAAACCAGCCCTGACCTGAAACATACGCTGTTCCTCACCCGTCCAGACAGCTACACCTGGGGCAGTTACCCCCTGGCGCGGATCGGCTACCCGGAGGGTTGGACCGCTCATTCCCCGGACGGCGTCGAGGTGTGGATCACACCGGACGGCGCGCAGCCCGGCGACCCAAGCGCGCCCTATCTGCACGCGGTACCGGTCTATGATCCGCCGGGCAGCGAGCAGGATATGTACGCGATCTCGCGCCGCGCACACGGGGAGGAAATGCTGAATGGGCTTGCAACCACCTACGGGCTTGCTCATGCCCCCTGGACAGCCCAAGATATCGCCGTCAATCCGCCTTGCGACAATCAAAAGATAACGACTCCCTTTCAGGTTGGGAACCGTCAGGGCTATGTGGGCGTGATCAGCAGTACGTACATCATCGAGGTTTCCGCCCCGGTCGACAGCTACCCGCAGGTCGCGCCGCTGTTGGAAACGATGCTCGACGCCTTTGCATATCCGGGCTGCAAGTGATGCCCGGCGCGGCTGGATGCGCCTTCAGCACATTGTCGATACCTGGGCTTTGTCTCATCCCTGCCCACAAGAGGTGGGTCAAGCAGCGCACGCTGAGTGCTGGCAAACCAGGGGCAGCCCAGATCGCCTGTCAGATCGCCACTTCAATCGCCGTGAAAGAGAGGGGCGGCAGTTGCAGGGTGAGCGTACTATCGCTCACGTCCTGAACCCTGATCGGGCGGGCCACGATACGGTCCGGATCCTCGAAGCTGTTCACGGCTTTTGGATCGGTTCCGGCGACTTGATAGGCCGAGGTCACGCGGGTCGGTCCAAGCGCCTGCCAACGCAGATCAACCGTTACGCTGTCCGTTTGGCCCCGATGGACGATAAAGATCGCGTTGGTCCCGGTTTGCTCATTATAGGATGAAGCCACGTCCAAAAGGGGCATATCACCAAACTCGCGGGTCTCGATCAGCGGAGCCTTGACGGCCACATCCAACGCAAGACCCGATGCCATCCGGCTAAACAGCATGATCGGATAATAGGTGGTGTGTTTGAGTAAGCCGTCCCGCGTGGTGGTGATCGGCGAAATCACATTGACGATTTGCGCGAGACACGCGATCTTCAGTATATCGGACTTGCGCAGGAACACATTCATCCACTGCGCCACCACCAGAGCATCTTCCAGGTTATAGACTTCCTCGCTCAGATGCGGTGCTTCAGTCCAGTTCCCGTCACTGCTGCGATCCTTGTACCAGACATTCCATTCATCCCACGACAGATATACATCATGCTTCGAGCGTCTCTTGGCCTTAACGTAACGCAAGACGCCTGCCAGCACATCAACGCAATGCTCGAAATCTACGCTGAGGGCCAGATAGCTGGCCGTGTCGTTGTTGTAATTGGTGGCATAGTAGTGCATCGAATGGTAGTTCACATGCTCCCAGGCGATCTCAAGCGTGATGCGATCCCAGTCCGGATAGGTCGGCATCCGCGCGCTGGATGACCCGCACAGCACAGTTTCGATCGATGGATCGTGCCAGCGCATCATTTTGGCGGCTTCCAGTGCTTTTTTGCCATATTCACTGGCTTCCAGGTGGCCAATTTGCCAGTGCCCATCCATCTCGTTGCCGATGCACCAGTACTTCACAGCATAAGGATCGACGTGGCCATTGCGGGCGCGCAGATCGCCATAAACGGTGCCCACCGGGGCATTGCAGTATTCGACAAGATTGGCCGCATCCTGGATGGTGCCGGTGCCCATGTTGACGGCCAACATCGGCTCGGCGTTCAATTCCCGGCAGAAATGCAGAAATTCGTCTGTGCCAAACTGGTTGGTTTCGATAGCTTTCCAGGCAAGGCTGCGGCGGCGCGGACGTTGGTCTTTGGGGCCGATGCCGTCTTCCCAGAAATACCCACTGAGGAAGTTGCCGCCGGGATAGCGCACAGCGCGCAGGTTGAGGTCGCGCAGCGCGGCAAGCACATCCCGGCGCAGTCCGTGTGCATCGGCATGAGGCGATGCCGGATCGTAGATGCCTTCATAAATACACCGCCCCATATGTTCGGCGAACCCACTGAAGAGCAGCGGCGAAATGGGGCTGATCACCCGGTTTGTATCAATGTAAATAGTCGCTTGTGCCATGATCGGTGCACCTCATAACAAATATTTTCCGAAACAGTCGACGCGTCACGGGAGCATGGCACAGCGGCATCCGTAATCAATCGTCAATGGTGTATGTCACGCGGTCCATTCCCGTGTTGGTGACGGCAGTACCTTACCGGACCTGATACTCAATATCACCGGCAAATGGAAAACCCAAATGGAGATCAAGATTGTGCCCCAGCCTCAGCTTTCCCTGCGTGATCCGAGTACAGGTAGCATTTCACGGTTTGGTTGCCAACCTGGACATCCGGCGGATCAGCCTGGCGGCAGATATCCATCACTTTGGGGCAGCGGCCTGCAAACTTGCACCCGATTCGCCCATATTCTTTGACTTCGGTGGCTCCAAGCTCGATATGCCTTGCCCAGGACTCGCGTCTTTGGGGGGCGGGTTCGGGAACCGACTCCTTCAGCAGTTGTGTATATGGGTGTGCAGGTCGTTCCAGGACATCCTCGACGGGGCCTGATTCCACCACATAACCGCGCAGCATGATGGCAATCCGGTCGCTGATATAGTAAGCGGTCGCCAGATCATGGGTGATGTAAAGGACGCTGACTCCCTGCTCGTCTCGCAGTTTTTGGAACAGGTTCACGATCTCCATGCGCAGGGATGCATCGACCATCGAGACAGGTTCATCAGCCAGGATCAATCTGGGCTGCGTGATCAACGCCCGTGCCACCGCCACGCGTTGGATTTGACCACCGGAAAGCTCGTGGGGATAACGCTGCTTCACTTCATCCAGTGATAACCCCACATTGCGCAGCGCGTCATTCACAATCAGGGCTGCATCCCGGCGATTTGACGCCATCTTGAAGTTCTTAACGGTATCGAACAAATACGCGTCAACCCGCCGTAATGGGCTGAAGGTCTCAAACGGGTTCTGGAAGACCGGTTGGACTTTTTTCATGAACTCAATGAACTCGGATCGCTTGCGGATCGTTGACACGTCGCGGCCTTCGAACAGCACTTTCCCCCTTGTGGGTTCGAGATCGCGAAGCAACAAGCGCGAAAGCGTGGTTTTGCCACTCCCACTTTCCCCGGCGAGCGTGAAGATTTCTGGCTTATCGCTCTCCAGTGAGAAGGAAACATCATTCACCGCCGTGAGAAGAGTGCCCCCTATCAATCCGCCGATGTGGAATTCGACCGTCACATGCTGGACATCCAGCAGTTTTCCGTTTGCACTCATAGAGAGTTCTCCTTGACGAGGTGGCAGGCCACGCGATGACGCTCTTTGACCGTGACCAGATCGGGGACCACGGTTCGGCATACGTCTCTCGCATGGGGGCAGCGAGGGTGGACGCGACATCCACTCGGAGGATCGGCAAGGTTGGGCGGTGTACCTGGCAGGCCCGCTTTGGTCGATTTTTCGCCGATCATGGGCAGCGAGCTGATCAGATGTTGGGTATAGGGGTGGAGCGGCGCATTGAAGATGCTCTCAGTCGGTGCTTCTTCGGCAATCCGGCCAGCGTACATGATCATCACCCGGTCGGCCACGTTGGCATGCACGGCCATATCGTGGGTGACCAGCAGGACCGTATTGTGACTCACAGCCTGGATATTTTTGATCATGTGTAGCACCCCCCGCTGCACGACAACATCCAGGGCCGTGGTAGGCTCGTCCGCGATGATCAGGGCGGGGTGGAACACGGTTGCCAGGGCGATGGCCACCCGTTGGCGCATCCCCCCGGAGAGTTGGTGCGGATAGGCGTTGAGCACATCGGTCGGAAGCCCAAGTTGATTGATATGGGCGCGCGTTTGTTCGAGGAATTTCTGCTTGTCCGTGATGTGCTCGTGAGTATTCACAATATCCTGAAACGTCCTGATCACCTTGCGCACCGGGTTGAGGACGCTCATCGAGCCTTGCATCACATACGAGATCTGCTTCCAGCGCACGTTCCGGCGGAGTTCGTTCTCGGAAATCTTCAGCATATCGACTTCATAACCGTCGAAGTTGTAGCGGACGCTGCCTTCGAGATCCTTGAGTGGATGTTTGACACTCCCGGAGATCACTTTGATCAGGGTCGTTTTGCCGCAGCTCGACTCGCCAGCCACGCCATAAATCTCATTGGGGAAGAGGTCAAAAGAGACTCCGTCAACAGCCCGGACATTCCGCCAAATTCCATACGCCTCAGTTCGGTAATACGCACGGAGGTTTTGTACGCTTAGCAGGGTCACAGGTTATCCTCCGATCAAGCGCAAGCGCGTCCGCGGATCGATGTACTCGTTGATGCTGGTGAAGAACAGGTAGAGACCGAGGAACAAGATCACAGTCACCATAGCCGGTGCCGTGATCCACCACCACACGCCCGCTACCAATGCCCCGTGCTGGTTTGCCCAGAAAAGTGCAGTGCCAAGGGTGGGGGTGGTCAGTTCGGAAAGCCCAAGGATACTCAAAGTGACTTCCATCCCAATGGACCACAAGATGTTGTTGAGGGTGGTCGCAAATACGATGGGCAGCACGAAGGGCAGGTGCTCGTGGATCGTGATCCAAAACCCGTTCGTCCCAGAATAGACCGCGGTGCGTGTGAATGAGCGCTCGCGTAAACTCAGCACTTGCGAGCGTATCAGGCGGGCGTCAAATGACCAGCCGAAAAGCCCCAGGATAATCGCCAGGGTCAAAAGGTTCATGCTTTCGCGCAGCAGGAAGCTCAGCAAGATCAGAATGAAGCAGCGGCAAGACTACGAAGGTGTCACTAATCGCCATCAGCACTTTGTCTATCCATCCGCCCCGATACCCTGCGGTCAGGCCGACCAGGACAGAAATGATGCGCGAGATGATGGCCGTCACTATCCCCACGTAAAGTGAATTGCGCACGGCGAAGGTGAGCCACCAAAAGAGATCCTGCCCACGCGAAGTTGTGCCAAAAGGATGTTCGCGCGATGGAGGCAGGTCCCAGGGCACCACAAAGGACTTGCCAGGATCATAGGGGGAATCATAGGACAGGAGGATCATCACCACAATACCGCCCAGGAAGATGATGGCGAGACGGAAGCGGCCATCGTATCTGAGGAGATCGCGCAAAACTCTAAGCATAGTTCCCTTCCCCCTATTGGTAGCGTACTCGCGGGTCGAACAGCGGGTAGAGCAAATCCATGATGAATACGGCGGTGGCGACCCCAATGATCGAGTAAATGGTGATGCCCATGATCATCGAGTAATCGTTGCTATAGATCGCCCTGATGGCCAGGCTGCCGATGCCGGGGTAACCAAAGACGACCTCCATGATCAGGGCACCGCTGAAGACCGTTCCGAGCACCATCGCCAGCGCTGTGAGCTGCGGCAGTATGGCGGTGCGCATAATGTAGTGGAGGAGGATCCTGGTCTTACTCAGCCCGGTGGTTTCGGCATAAACCACATAGTCTTCGGAGATGATATTAGAGGTGAGGGATTTCATGCCGACAAACCAGCCCCCAAAGCCAACCAGGATCAGGGTGGCTGCCGGCAGCACGGCATGTTCGAGGTATTTCAGGATAAAATCAACCGAGGTCCAATCGGGACGGATCCCTATCGGGTAGGCCCCACTGAAGGGCAAGATTGGGATGAAATACGAAAACACCACGAGCAGAACGATCGCCACGATGTAGTATGGAATCGATCGGACCACCTGGCCGAGCACCTCGATCACATTCAAGGCTTTGTTCTCAGGGTAGTAGCTGGACAAAGCTCCGAGAAAGTTGCCAAAGATGAACGAGATAATCACCGAAGGGATCAGCAGCCGGAGGGTGTACGGCAATGCCTGGCCAATCATCTTGGACACCGGGGTCGGGAAATTGCTGAGGGAAGGGCCGAGATCGCCCCGCAGCAAGCGCCCCCAAAACGTAAAATACTGCTCGACCGGACTGCCGGACAGCCCGTACATATCGGTCAGAGCATCGCGCATGGCTTCGATCGATGCCGGGTCGAGAGAGTTTCCCCTGGCCAGCATCATGGATATCTGCGCCTCTACCGGGTCGGTGGGGGCGAGCCGGGGAATGATATAGGTGATCGTGATTCCGACAAAAATCAGCGTCAGGTACTGAACAATGCGTGGGATCAAATACTTAAGGATGAATTTTCGCATAGGTCGGTTTCCTTTTGAAAAAACCTCCACCGCGATCGCCGGTGAAGACCACCGCAGTGGAGGAGTACTACGTTGATACTACTAGCTTGCCCCGGTTACCGCATTCAAGAGCCAGGCACCAACCCCACGATCGACGCGATCTTCGTCACGGCGAGGCTATGACGTCTTCGGTTTGATCTTGACGAACATGTACTTGGTATTGCCCCAGTTCGGCACCGGGTCCGTGTAGGGGTCGTCGACAGAAGGATACCCGGTGAAGTAGGTGGTATCCATGGTCGTGAAGACGTTGTACGCCATCAGCGGCGTGATCGGCATCTCTTGGACGGCGAGCTTGCAGTATTCCAGACCCAGCTCGATGCCCTTGGGATCGTCGAAGGGAATCCGCTGGATTTCTTCGATGATCCGGTCCAGTTCGGGATGCCGCCAGCGCATGCTGTTGGTACCAACGGCGGGTTCGCCGCTCGGCACGTAGAACTTTGAATGCCAGGAATTCAGGAAGAAGAACAGGTCGGGATGACCGCCCCAGGTCTCGATCGTCCAGGCCAGGTTGGCAGTGTACTCGCCGCTGCTCATGATGGGCCAGGGGTTAGCCTGAGCATCGAGGGTAGTATCGATGCCGAAGGCGTCCCAGTTCTCGACGACCATGGCGGCAGCCCGGTTCATGGTGGGGTTAGATTCACTCATGCTCATCAGCGGCACCTTGAAGGCTGAGCCATCGGGCAAGGCCCACTTGCCGTTTTTCTTCTGCATGCCAGCATCCAGCATGAGTTGTTCGGCAGCCGCGAGGTCGTATTTCCACCAACCGGCCCCAATATACCGCTTGATGACTTCGGGATCGGTCGGCACCAGATCACCCAGGCTTGGGCGAGCCAGATCGGCGATCCGCTGGGCGGCGGTTGGGTCGTATGGTTTGTAGTCCTCTCCACCCACCTTGATGGTGAATTCATTCAACCAGGGTTCCAGCGGCTGATGATAGTACTGGGGGTACATGCCCGTCGGCGGGACGTGAATGGCGGAAATGGTTGCCGCACCGCGATAGGAGGCCAGCGCGACCTGGGCGATATCGATGGCCAGGGTCAGCGCCCAGCGGACTTGCCACTTGTCCAGCCCTGGCTTTTCGTTGTTGTAAATGACAGCCGGCAGGGTAGGATCTGGATGCGCCCAGGGGAACGAGGGGAACCAGCCGACCGAGGACGGATTTTCCCTGGCAAGGGTAATACGGCCTTCGGGCGTGATGTCGTGGATCACATCCAGCTTGTGTGCCATCTGGGCGATCACCCGCTTGTCGCTTGGACCTGGGTCAATGTACATAGCGTACTTGACCGACACCTCGCCCAGGCGTGCGACCGAGGTCCGCTGCCAGTCTTCACGGCGCTCCCACAAGTACCACATGCCGTTCGGATCGAAATCACGGAGCTTGTATGCTCCCAGGCTGATCGGGGGGTTGAAACTGAATGCTACCGGATCCTCTACCTGTTCGAAGATGTGTTTGGGCATGATATACTGGGCACCCCAGCGCACTGTGAAGGCGGCGTGGAAGCGTGAGTTGGGGTTTTTCAGGTAGAAGATAACAGTATTTCTGTCGGGCTGTTCCATGTGGTCGATGTTGCCATCGAACAGGCCGTGATTCGACAATCCGGGTGTTTTCTTTATGAGATCAACGGTATAGTACAGGTCGTCTGCGGTAAACTCGACGCCGTCGCTCCAGTAGATGCCCTCGCGCAGCTTGACGGTCATCTGGGTGAAGTCTTCGTTGTAGATCGGGGGTTCGGCGGCCAGGGCATTATCCCATACGCCGGCGACGCCTGCGTCCGGGTCGATGTACCACAGCGCGTCCAGGGCAAGCTGCTGGAGGCCGCATACCCAGACGCCGCTGTAGCCGCTTCGCCAGCGGTTGAAGTCATCGGCGGGAACGACCGTTCCCGATGGGTTCTCCAGGATCAGGCATTCTTCTCTGGGCACGCCTGGCGCGACTTCCTCCCAGGTACGGCCTGCGAAGACGGGAGACTGTCTCAATAGAGCATCGGCGGGGAGGGCGGCGGCTGCGGTGAGTGCAGCGGCCCCTTTCAAAAACTGTCGTCTGGTTAACGTGTACTTTTTCATTCTTTTCCTCCAGATTAAAGATCAAACATTAGGGGTTGGTATGCGGCTTTCAGCGGTATGTCACACGGGCAATTCACTAAACAAACATGGACGATATTTGAGAATTTTCTTAAAGCATGTTTCGCAATATCCAGGAACAACACCTTCATTTGAATTCATTCTAGGATGATCTTGTGAGCTTGTCAAAGTGTTTGTCTCTCAGGTTGTCCTGTGCCCTATGGTCAGACGGGTCAATCTATTGTACGATGAAATTCAGTATTGTTTAGTAAACGCCAGTGTGGCGACGGAAACGATCGATGAGCAAATTACCTAAAGCGACTATGCGTGACATCGCCTCGGCGGCGGATGTTTCGGTGACCACCGTCTGGATGGTTATCCACAACAAACCGGGGATCTCGCCCGATACCGCGGAAAAGGTGTGGTCGGTCATCCACGATCTGGATTACAAGCCCCGCAAGTTTGACGGCAACTCACAACTGGAAACGGTGGGGTTATTGATCGAACAGTCATCGATTCCGGCGATCAGCGACGTGTTTTATGGCGACGTGATTCGGGGAGTCCAATCGGAAGCCGAACGCCTGGGGATGCGCGTGGTTCTTTCGGTATTTGACCGGAACAAACGAGGCTTCGATCTGAATGGGCTGATCCGTGATGTGCGTGGCGTGGTTGTCGCCAATGACGGTGACTTGCCTGCTCAAACGGTGCTCCAACTGATAGCACGCGATTTGCCAGTTGTGTTGGTAGAGAGCTATATCGCGGATCACGAGCTTCCGTGCGTGCTGGGCGATAACTTCATGGCGGGGTATCAGATCACGCGGCACATGCTGAACCTGGGGCACCGCGATATCGCGGTATTGAAGGGGCCATCCAAATATAGCAGCCTGGTGGATCGTCTGCGCGGGTGTATGGCCGCGATGGCCGAAGAACAACTGCTCTTCCCCCCGGAGTGGATGCCAGAACCGCTCTCCGGGCATCCGCTCAAGGGTTATGTGCAGATGCAGGAAATTTTGGCGCTGGACCGCCGGCCAACAGCGGTGATCGCCATTAGCGACAAGACCGCTTTCGGCGCGATGGACGCCATCCGGGAGGCGGGGCTGCGCATCCCGGACGACATCGCAATCGGCAGCATTGACAATACCCGCGAAAGCCAGTTCACCCGTCCCCCGCTCACGACGGTCCACATTCCCAAATACGAGATCGGTATGCTCGCCATGCGAAAACTCAACAACATCATCATGGGTGAGGCTCCAACTGTATTCAAGAGTGTCGTCTACAGCGAACTCATCGTGCGCCAATCCTGCGGTTCGGTTCGTTAGTGGGGAGATGGGCCGGGCCGAAAAACGGTTGTCTTGCGCGGCATTGGTCTGTGTTCAGAGGCGGAGCACAGAGTGGTCGTGATGCGCCCCATGAGCGGCGGTCTGATTCCTTCAACCTGCAGCGGCCTCACGCCGGAAGGTTGACAGCCAACACCGTCCGGTGGGCGCGCGCAGGTCACGGTTATGGCGGCGGAAATTCAAGCGGCGCAAAGAGACGGTCGACAAACTACAAGAGATGGTGTGGCTCCAGAAAGTGCTTAGCCCCGTACCGGCTCCCCCAGCCGCCCCTACATACACCATCAATCCCGGCATCTCCAGGTATTCAAGCTGAAGAGAATCGAGCATAGAAGCTTCTCCCCTGGACTCCTGGTGCAAAAAACGCGCAGTCTACCTCCCTGCGCGTTCTTGTCAAGTGCTTGGCTCTCACGCTCGAATTATCTTATGCTGCCACGGGGTATACCCGCTCACGCGGGGCGCGTTGGGCATGGGTCATAATGCCCTTCCGGGCATGAGGATGTTTCTGATGTAAGTTCTCCATTCCGGCAGCTAACGTTGCCGGAGGTGTGGTGTCATAATGCCCTTCCGGGCATGAGGATGTTTCTGATCTTGAGCTCTTTGAGCCGGTTCTGCGGGACCTCGGTGAAGCCGTCATAATGCCCTTCCGGGCATGAGGATGTTTCTGATGGTCTACTGGTTAGGCGATGGGGACCGCTTCGCGGCCAAGACGTCATAATGCCCTTCCGGGCATGAGGATGTTTCTGATCCTGGTCGGTGCGCGACCAGGCCGGGAAGGAAATGGAAGTGTCATAATGCCCTTCCGGGCATGAGGATGTTTCTGATAGAGGCTGTCCAGCGCAGGCTGTGGCGCAAGCGGGCGGGAGCGTCATAATGCCCTTCCGGGCATGAGGATGTTTCTGATCTGGATCGTACGTACCACACCGGCTACAAAGCCGGTTGGCGTCATAATGCCCTTCCGGGCATGAGGATGTTTCTGATGCTCATCATAACCTCGTCTGGCGTACACCCCGGAGACGCCCGCCACAGTCATAATGCCCTTCCGGGCATGAGGATGTTTCTGATGTCGATCCGCGACCAGGCGGCCAAGGACCTCGAGGTCTTCTCGGTCATAATGCCCTTCCGGGCATGAGGATGTTTCTGATCGGCCAGCAAGCCGGCCACCACGTTAGTGTCCGGCTACTTATTGTCATAATGCCCTTCCGGGCATGAGGATGA
>DAOUFU010000288.1:0-2077 GCA_034429275.1 Anaerolineae bacterium
GCCGCCGCCGACCAGATGGGCGAGGCGACCAATTTTTTCACCACGCCGGTCAAGCTGCGCTCGACGCCGCGCCCCGGTTCGCTGCCCGCGCCGATCTCCGGCCCCATCTCCAGCGCGTCGCGCTCCGGCGCGCAGTTGGTCTCCACGGCCAGCGATGAGGACCTGGTCACCATCCACCAGCGGACTCCGCTGCGGCTCAAGCTGGTGGTGGTGGGCGTGGTGGTCGCGCTGCTGGCGGTGATCGGTGTGCTGGCCGCGCTGTGGCTGGGCGGCGGCGATGGGGATTCGTCCAGCCTGCTGGGCAACCCGCAGACCCAGACGCGCGTCGCGGCGGCGCTAAGTGACTTCAGCACGCGCGAGGCCCTGCGCGCCACCGAGGATTTGCAGACGGCTGAGGCGCGCGGTCAGCAGGCCGGGCGCGCCACTGCCGAAGCTGAAAACATGACCGCGCTGGCCGCTCGCGATGCCACCCAGACGGCAGCGGCGATGGCCGACGCAGCAACCGCCGAATTTGTGGCCGGGGCGACTCAGGCGGCACTGGATGCGACCGCTACCCAGGATGCTGGCGACCGCCGCGCGACCTTTGAGGCGTTCAATGCCGAGCAAACTCAGGCGGCGGCTGAGCAGGCCGAGGCTCGCCAGACCCAGAGCGCGGCCCAGACCCAGGCGGCAGTCAGCGAGCGCGCGACCGCGACGGCCCAGGCGGCCCAGGCTACCGCCGACGCGCGCGCCACCGCGACCCGCAGCGCCGCCGACGCGCTGGCGACCCAGACTGCCCTCGATGCACGCGCGACCCAGATCGCGCTGGACTCTGCCGCGCTGAACGCTACCGATGCCGCAGCGACGCAGGCCGCCTTCAGCCGCATGGCGACGGCGGACGCGCGCACCGCGACCGCCCAGGCGGCTCGCGCACAGGCGACTGCTGCCGCGCTCAACGCGACGGCCACCCGCGCCGCCGACATCGTCAACACGACCGCGACGTATGAAGCGGCGGCGACCGAGATCATGCTGATGGCCACCACCGCGCAGGAAGCCCGTGAACAACTCGGCACGCGGCAGGCGTTGGGGCAGACGGCCACCGCTGACGCACAAACCGCGACCTTCATCGCGCGCATCACCGATACGCCGACGGTCACGCCGACGCCCACTCTCACGCCGACGGCCACCGTCACGCCGACCGCGACCCCGTCGCCCTCGCCGACCCCCGCCGCGCAGCCCGATCTGCGCATGGTGTACGACGAGAGCCGTTTTGTGATCACCAATGTCTCCGAGCGCGACCTGAACATCTCCGGCCTGGCACTGATGGCGGATGGCCGCCCGGATGTCATCTTCCCGGTCGCCCTGTGGCAGGAACTTTCTGCCGGGAACCCGGCGCGCATGGAGCCGGGCACCTGCTTCAGCCTTTCCACCGGGGCCGTCAGCGCGTCGGATGCGCCACCGCCTGCCGCCCAGTGTCGGCGGTTGATGGGCTATGTGGAGAGTCCCGCGCCGAGCCGCCATTTCTGGCTGGGGGGCGAGAGTTTCAGCCTGGTGCGGATCATCACCGATGACCTGCTGGGCGAAGAAGTGGCGCGCGTGCCGGTGTATACCTGTGAAGCGGCGGCGGGCGAGTGTGACTTCGCGCTGCCGGAGCCGGTGACCTGCCCCGGTTTCCTTCCCTCTGTGCTGCGGGTGGGCGAGGTAGCGCGCGTGGTGCCGCGCCTGACGGTGAACGTTTATGCCGGGGCCGACGCATCCGGCGAGGTCCTGGCCGAGCTGCCCGCCGAGAGCCGCCTGACGATCCTGGATGGGCCGCGCTGCGCCGATGGCACGCTGTGGTGGCAGGTCTCCGCTGTGACGGGCGATGCGGGCGACGAGATCACCGGCTGGGCCGCCGAGGGCCGCGACACGCGCTACTGGCTGGGGCCTGCGACGGAATAACGACGGGCGGCGGCGATCACGAATTCACGCGGGCGGGTGAGCGATCCCCCGCCCGTTGTTTGTTCGTGGCGGGAGTGAGCAAAAGTTGACAGGCAACCACTTGACAAACCGGGCACTCGCCGGACGGGCGATCTGGCCTCACCCCGCGCAGATCGGA
>DAOUFU010000289.1:0-7312 GCA_034429275.1 Anaerolineae bacterium
GGCTTGACGGCGTAGGGGTGGCTCTCGCTGCCCACCCACACCGCGCGGATCAGGCGCGGATCGATGGCCGCGCGCGCCAGCGCGTTCTGTGCCGCCTCGATAGACATGGTGATGACGTCCTCGTCCAGCCCGGCGACTGCCTTCTCTTTGATGGGCGTGCCGCCGGTCCCACCGGTCCATACGCGGCTGACCTCGCTGGCGGGCAGGCGATAGCGCGGCACATACGCGCCGTAACCGACGATACCGACCGGGCGATCCGGCTTGAGCACGGTTTGCCCGATCTTCAGGGGATTGATGGCATCCGACATGGCGTTCTCCGTCTCTTACGCAGACACCGGGCAGCAGGGAACAACCGTACAGCGCCAACTCAGCGCGGCGTGCAGCGGGCGCCGTCTCTTACGCAGACACCGGGCAGCAGGGAACAACCGCGCGCCGCCCGGAGGAATTGAACTTACCGCGCAGATGGTATCAGCGAACGGCTCTCAAAAGCTATCAGAAGCTCTCAGGAAGGTGGCAGGGTTGGGCAGCGACGGGATTGTTGGCGAATAAGCGGGCACAGCGTATAGTACAGCTGTCGAATACACACGCAGCTCGTGAGGAAGGAACGATGGTGATCTTTCTACGACGCCTGGTGCTGGCAGCAGCCGTGATCGGCATGGTGATCTGCGTCGTGCTGCTGCTCAACTTCACCGCTCCCAACCCGACTCACCGCCGCTATTCGAGCGAGACGGTGCTCACCACCGAAGCGGCCAGGGGCGATGCCATCGGCGCGGAAGGGGAGCGCATCCTGACCCGCGATCTGGACCAGCCCAACAACAACGACCGCAGCCAGCGCTTGTGTATCTGCGGCACCGGCACGACGCATCCCCCCGCCGAGTGCCAGGTCTGCATTACGCACGTGCAGATGGTGCTCAGCTATCGCATTCCCGACTTTGTGACGGATGACTATATCGCCGAAGTCAAGAACCGGGTCTCGCTCAGTGTGAACGAGAGAAGCATCTACAACCAACTGCGCGACTATGCCGCCGCCGCCGACAATCTCGGCATCCCCTTCTGGCTGTTCGTGCGCACCAATACGCGCGTCCCGGACGAGATCGACAGGCTGGTCGAAGCCACCGGCGGCGACGTGGTCTATTACCTGGCCGTGCCCGGCTACAGTGACCCGGTCGATCGGGCCGCCGGGCGCGGCCTGGCCGCCTGCGGCGCAGCGGCGGCAGGCCTGCTGCTGTGGGAACTGCGCGTTCACCGGCGGCTCGCGGCGCTGCGCTGGCCGCGCCTGCGACCAATGCGCGCCAGCGCGAAAGACCCGCGCGCCCCGATCGACGACGCCGAGCAGCTGCTGTACCGCGTCAAGAGCCGCGCGGACCGGGTGCGCGCCCCGGATGAACCGCCCGACCGGCCCGGCGAACCGCCGCCCGCGTAGGCTCGGCCCCTACTCGCCCTTGAAGCGCTTGTGCCAGTCATCCGCGAACAGGTTGAAGTGGAACTGCTGGCGCGGGTGCGCGGCGATGTAGTCCTCGTTCAGCGTGACGCCCAGGCCCGGCCCTTCCGGCAGGCTGAAGTAGCCATCGACGACGGGCGGGCAGCCGGGCGCAGCCTGCATGATGTCTTGGTTGACGAAGTCGTTGAAGAATTCCTGAATCTTAAAATTGGGCGTGCTGGCGGCAAAATGCAGCGCGGCGGCGGTCGAGACCGGGCCGCCCACATTGTGCGGCGCGACCAGCATATAGTAGGTATCCGCCCAGGCCGCCAACTTCTTGGCGAAAGCCAGCCCGCCAAACGCGGTGATGTCCGGCTGGAGGATGTCCGCCGCCTGCATCTCGATCAACGGGCGATAGTCGTGCAGCGTGTTGAGCCGCTCGCCCGTCGCCACCGGGATTCCCAGCGGCGCGATGGCCTCACTGGTGCGCTTGAGCGCGCTCAGGTTGTCCGGCGGGATCGGCTCTTCCACCCAGTCGGGGCCATAAGGGGCCAGCGCGCGCGCCATCTCGACGGCGGTCACCGGGTTGAAGCGCCCGTGCATCTCGATCAGCATCTCGGTATCCGGCCCAATGGCATCGCGCACGGCCTCGACCAGCGAGATGATCCGCCGCTTCTCGGCGCGATCCAGCTCGTAATAGCCGCCGCCGAAGGGGTCGAACTTGAGCGCCTTGTACCCTTTCGCCATCACCTGCCTGGCCGCCGCGTGGAACTCTTCGGGTGTGCGCTCGACGCGGTACCAGGCGTTGGCATAGGCTTTGATTTTGTCGCGCACTGCGCCGCCCAGCAGCCGGTAGACCGGCTGGCCGAGCGCCTTGCCCATGATGTCCCAGCAGGCGATCTCGATCAGCGCGATGCCGATCATGACAATCTCGCCGGAGCGCATGAAGTCGTCGCGCAGCATCCGCGAGGTGATTCGCTCGATGTTGAACGGGTCCTCGCCCAGCACATACCGTTCAACCGCCTGCGCCAGGTAGCCGAGCACGGCGTCATCCCGGTTGACGATACGCGCCTCGCCCACCCCGACTAACCCCTCGTCGGTTTCGACCTTCACATACGTCAGGTTGCGCCATTCGGTGCCCAGCACCATCGGGGTAACACGGGTAATTTTCATGAATCAGGACTCCTTTCGCAGTTCACGGACAAGTTCGGCGGCGCGGGCAGTGGTGATCTGCCCTTCGTTCACCATGCGCTCGGCGACCGCCGCCACTTCGTCGCCGTGCGCGCCCGCCGCCACCGCCATCTGGCGCGCGTGCAGGCTCATGTGCCCACGCTGGATACCCTCGGTCGCCAGCGCACGGATCGCGGCGAAATTCTGCGCCAGCCCCACCGCGGCCATCACCTGGGCCAGCTCCGCCGCCGTCGAAATGCCCAGAATCTTGAGCGCGATCTGGGCCGTGGGATGCACGCGAGTCGCACCGCCCACGATGCCCACCGCCAGCGGAAGCTCGATCCGCCCATGCAGGTCGCCCTGTGCATCCTGCCACCCCTCGGTGAGCGAGCGGTACTGGCCGGAGCGGGCGGCATAGGCATGTGCGCCCGCTTCGAGCGCGCGCCAGTCGTTGCCGGTCGCCAGCGCCACCGCGTCGATGCCGTTCATGATGCCCTTGTTGTGCGTGGCGGCGCGGTAGGGATCGGCGGCGGCCATGCCCCACGCCTCGACAATCCAGCGCCCGATCACCGCGCCGTCCTGGTCCTCGGTGGAAAGCGCATCCGCCGGGATGACGCATTCCGCGCACGCCTTACGCCGGTCGCTCAGGTTGCTCAGGATGCGCAGGTTCACGCGCCCCCCGGTCAACTGCTCGATCAAGGGGGCGAGCCGCTCGCAGGTAGTGTTGATGGCATTTGCCCCCATCGCGTCACGCACATCAAACAGCAGGTGAACGATCAGCATCGGCCCCACCGGCGTATCGACCAGGGGCCGAAGCTCCAACCCGCGCGCCCCGCCGCCCAGTTCAACCAGCGTGCGGTCGCAGCAGTTGGCCTCGTCGAGCAGTTCGGCCCGCGCATCCCACACCCGCCCCGCCGCCGCATAGACGTTATCCACGTCCATCACCTGGATTTGCCCGATCATCACGGGGTCATCGGCGGTGGTGATGAAGCCGCCCGCGCCCCGCGCCAGCCGGGCCGCATAGCTCACCCCGGCCACGATGCTCGGCTCTTCGACTACCATCGGGATCAGAAAATCCGTCCCGTTGATCAGAAAATTGGTGGCGACACCCATCGGCAGCGCGTAGACGCCGATCACGTTCTCGATCATGTGCTCGGCCTGGGTGGGCGTCAGCCCGGAGATCCCTAGCAGCGCCGCCTGCTCTTCATGAGTCAGCCCGGCCCACTGCGCGACAATCGCCGCCCGCTCGGCCAGCGGTCGCCGGTAAAACCCCGACAGCCGCGATGATCGCCGCCGCGCGGGTTGTTCGTTGGTTCCTGCCATGTGCACACCTCGCGTTCACTGCCAACAGCCACACCGCCAAGTCTAGCGCATCCCGGCGCAGTTGTGTATAGCCCCGCCGGGCGAGGGCAGGGCCTTGCCGCCAGGAAACAGGCCCAGAAAACCAAAGCGCCATCAAATGGCGCTGAAATTCCCGGCTGTATGCACTGTTCACCTTGTGGGGCACAACCCAACTCACCGGCAGAGGCTGTGAACCCCGTCCCAACACGATCCGCATTCTGGCAGCGCGCGGAATCGCCGCCGTCCCCGCCTCACGCCAGCAGCGATTCCGCCAGCGTGGTCGTTTCAACCGAGGGTTCGAGCGCCAGTTCATCCCACAGCAGGGTGCGCAGCCGCTCCAGGTGATCGTGCACCTGCTTTTTCTCGCCCAGGTCGGCATAGCACTGCATCACCGCGCGGTGAATATCCTCGCGGTAGGGGTCGGAATCCAGCGCCCGGCGGAAGGCATCCAGCGCCGCCCGGTGATCCTGGCGGGCGCGCGCGCACTGGCCCAGCCCCACCAGCGCCTCGATATACTGCTCAAACAGCCGCTCGCGGCGGTAGAGCGCCCACTCGTTGTCCCAACTGGGCAGGAAGTTGCCGCGATAGAGCGCCACGGCCCGCCGCCACAAATCCTCGGTCCGGGCGTCGCGCGGCGGCATCAGCCGGGCCTGGCGCACCAGTTCATCCATCTCATGCGCGTCGCACCACAGGTCAAGATCGGGGTTCAGGCGGTATATCCCTTCGTCGAACAGGATCACATTCTCGCCGAGCGCCTGGCGCGCGCGATAGAGCGTGGTGTGGAAGTTCGAGCGAACGCGCTTGGCCGAGCTTTCCGGCCAGAAGATCACGCTCAGCCGCTCGCGGCTCTCTGATCCGTGGAACAGCAGATAGTAGAACAACTCGCGGGCAGTGGCCGAACGCCATGCATTCTCCGGCACCGGTTCGCCGTCGCGCTCCAACCGCTCGCGCCCCAGCGTATACACCCGCAAGCTGAACGTCTCGTGCATGGTGACGATCTGCGCCGTTTTACCCGACGGCTGCGCTTCCAGTTGGGCCGAGCGAAGCTGCTGCAGCGCTTCGATCAACTGGGGGAAGGCGTTTGCGTGGGTGTGGACGTACTGGGCCAGCGCCGGGGTGAAGCACACTTCGGCGGCCAGCATGTGCAGCCCGCCGACCTCGTCCGCCTCGCGCATGGCTACCCGCAGCACCCGGTCGGCTTCGCGCAGGTCTTCCTGGGCCAGCGCCAGCCCGGCCACCTGCCCCAGCACCCACACATGCTCGCCGCGCGCGCCCAGGGTGTTCAGCATCTCCAGCACGCCGCCAAGATACTGGCCCGCGCTGCGCGCCACGTCGTCATCCGCTCCCAATGCCGCCCGCGCCGCCCCCAGCGCCGCTACCGCCGTCGCCCGTTCCACCGCGACGCCGTGCGCCTCGGCCAGTTCGAGCGCCTTAGAGGCCAGCGCCGCCGCCTCTGCCGCATCCCCCTGCCAGCGTCGCAGCGTCGAGCAACTCACCAGCACGGCGCAGCGCAGCCAGGGATCGCTGGCCCCGATCAGTTCCAGGGCGCGGTTGTGCAGCCGCAGCCCTTCATCGAAGATGCCCAGGTCGCGCTTGAGATCGCCCAGGCTCCACAGCAGCGCGCTTTCCACACGGCGATTAGGCGAGCGCGCCACCGCGCTCAGCCCTTCTTCGAAGGTCGCCAGCGCGCGCTGGTAGTGCCCGCCCCGGTGATAGTAGTAGCCCAGGTTGTTCAGCGCCGAGGCCAGCGCTCCCGCGCTGCCCAACTCGCGGCGCAGCGCGACCACGTCTTGCAGGCACGCGCTGGCCTCGCGGAAGTGCCCCAGCCGCGAATAGGCTACGCTCAGGTCCTGCAAGGTATTGGCCAGCGCATGCGAGTCGCCATCTGCGCGGTGCAGCGCGCGCGACTGCTCCAGTTCCTCGACCGCCGATGCGACCTCGCCCAGCCGCAGGTGTGCCACCCCCACAATCTTGAGCGCTCGCCCGCGCTGGTTCGGCGCGACCTCTGGCGAGGTCAGGGCCGAGGCAGCCTGCACCGCCTGCTGGAACTGCCCGCGCTGAAGCTGAATGAAGGCGCGCTGAAGCTGCACGTCGATCAGGCCGCTGGCCCCATTGGCCGTCTCGAAGGCGCGTACCGCCTCGTTGAGTGCGTTCTCGGCATCGTCGTAATGGTAGCGGTCGGTATACACCCGCGCGCAGTTATACAGCAGGCGCGGCGCGAACGCGCACGCCGGGCCTAACCGGCTGCGCCATTTGAGCAGTGTCTCGACCTTGCCCTGCGAAAAATAAAGGTCCGCCGATTCTTCGGCCAGCGCCGCCGCACGCGCTACCATGCCCCCGGCGAAGTAGTGCTCGAAGGCCAGCTCTACCTGCTGGCGCTCGCCGAACCAGCGCGCCGCGCGCATGTGCAGCCGCACAAACAGGCGGGGATTTTCCGTCTGCAGCCGCAGTTGCAAAAAGTCGCGGAACAGCCGGTGATAGACCAGCCCGCCCGGCATCCGCGAGAGGAACAGGCTGCGATTCTGCGCCTCGCGCAGCCAGTAGGCCGCGTTACCCAGCCCCAGCACCGCCCCGCAGAGTTCGGGCGTGAGCCGGGTCAGCGTGGACGAGGCGACCAGGAAATCGGCCAGCGCGGGCGGTTGGGCGTCCAACATCGAGGCGGCCAGGGCGTTGAAAAGGGCCTCCGGCCCGGTCCCGCCGCGCAGCATCACCTGTTCGAGATCAACCGGCAGCGGGTGAAGCGCCAGTACCGTTCCGGCGGGCCACCCTTCCAGCCGCTCAGCCAACGCCTCGGCCTCGGTGCGCGTGGTGATGCTGCCGCGCGACTGCCGCGCCAGGTCGTAGATCTCTTCCGCCGTGAAGCGCAACTGTTCCTGGCCCAGCGCCAGCACATCTCCGCGCGCGATGAGTTCGGTCAGCGGCAGGTTGGGCAGAATGCGGCCCACAATGATCAGGTGGACATTCCGCGACAGCCGACCAACCAGCACCTGAAGCCAGGCCTCAGCAGCAGGCGACCCGGCCAGCACGTGAATATCATCCAGCACATAAAAGATCGGCTCAGTGGTGCGCGCGTTGAGTTCATCGGCGAGCAAGGTCGCCAGTTCGCCAGGGGTGCAGCCGGGCAGTGGCGCACAGTCTTGGATTCCAGGCGCGACTCCTTCCAGCGCCGCCAGCGCCCCCGCGAACAGGTTGGGCAGGTCGCGGTCGCGTTCTTCCAGGGTTTGCCAGGCCAGCTTGTAGGGGGTTTGCTCGGCGAATTGGGCTGCCAGCGTGGTCTTGCCATAACCGGGCGGGGCGCAGATCAGCGTCAGCTTGTGATCGTAGGCAGCCTGCATCCGCTCCGAAAGGCGGGGCCGCTCAATCACCCCGGAGACGTGGGGA
>DAOUFU010000290.1:0-9829 GCA_034429275.1 Anaerolineae bacterium
AGGCTGCACCTTTTTCTTCACGCTCCCGGCAGCGTCCGCCCAGATAAGCTGAACCGTATTCGACCGCCTGGCGCGCTTCCGCGTGTCCGGAGGGATGAAAGACTCCCTGGCAAAGGGTGTAATCCATTTTCGGGGCATGAGACTGTGGGGGTTGCCCGGCCTCACCCCCGCGCGGTCAAAACCGGGCCGCTCCGCCCCCTCTCCGAAAATTTTCGCGTTTGAGGGAGTGCCTGCCACCGACCAACTTTATCAGCGCCTTCAGTGCGCTTTCACGTCTTGCGTTTCACATAGCCGCACGCTTCAGCGTGCGGCGAACCGGCGGCGCAAATCCCAATGCAATCCCCCTGCCATTTGCTTAGTTGAAAGCCAGGGCACTTCGGGCTACACTTACCGGTATTGATTTTTTACGCCATCCGGGTCGCGGCGATCTGCCTTCCCCCCGGCCCGTGCTCTCCGCCCTGAAGGAGCGTCGTATGACACAACGCGCACAAACGATCGCCCTCGCCGTGATTCTGGTCGCGGTGGTCGTGATCTTTGCCCTCGTCTCCAGTTCCGGCGTATCCACTCGCGTCTTTTCAGCCGATCCGACCCCCATACCGCCGACGCCTACCGCCACGCCGGTCCCGGTCGCCTCTGCCGATAACTGGACCGAGTCCGGGGCGAACCGGCTCTCTTATGTGGATTCCGGCGTCGAGGTCTCGGTGGATTACGGCGAGGCCCCGCTCGACCAGTTCCTCCAGCAGAACGGCCTGACTCCCGCCGCCGAAGACGCGCCCTACCCCCTGCTGGATGCCATGCAGCAGATCAAGGCCGTCTTCGATGAGCAGGTGAGCACTCTCGCCCTCGCCCCCGAAGCCGTGAACGTCCAGGGACCGGCGCTGGAGCTGCTCGGCGATACCGGCATCCCTGCCGTCAATCTGCGCTACACCCTTCAGCCGGCCACCCTGGCCAACGGATCGCCGTTTGAGGGGGCGGATATTGCCTTCACTCTGATCGATCACGGCGACGGCCAGATCACCTATTCGCGCTACCAACTGGCCGGGGCATCCAACCCGGTCGTGTATGCCGATTACCGCGCCTGGCTGGTCAAGCGCGCCGGTGAGATTGCCGCCGCAGCAGCCGAGGCCACTGCCGAGCCAGAGGCCACTGCCGAGCCAGAGGCCACTGCCGAGCCAGAAGCCACCGCCGAGCCAGAGTCTGAGGCGACCGGCACGCCCGCGCCAGATGCCACTGGCACGCTGGTGCCCGAAGCAACCGGCGAGGCGGCGGCCACGCCCACGCCCGGAAGCTAACGGCCTGCGCGAAAGGACTGTTGATGACCGGTGATCCACCCGGCAGCGCCGACGACGCCAGCCCGCTCTACTGGGAAGCCACCTACGAGATCGTGCTCGCCTTGATGGAGCACCATCCCGAAGCCGACCTGGACGCGCTGGGCCTGCACCAACTGTTCGAGTGGATCATCGCCTTGCCCGGATTTGAAGATGAGCCGATACTGGCCAACGATGCGCTTTTGACCGATATTCTGCGGGAATGGTACGAGGAGAAAAACGAGCGTTATGACCAATGCTGACTTTTTGAGAGAATTACACGATCCCAATCTGCCCGTGCCCGAAGGCTTGCAGTCGTCGGTTGCCGTCAGCAATACGGATAAACTGCTCAGCACCATTTACAACTGGGGCCGCCGCAATTCGATCTGGCCGATGGCCTTTGGCCTGGCCTGCTGCGCCATCGAGATGATCGCTACCGCTGCCAGCCGTTTCGACCAGGCTCGCTTCGGTATGGAAGTGCTGCGCGCCAGCCCGCGCCAGGCCGACCTCATGCTGGTGAGCGGCACCGTCACCAAAAAGATGGTGGTGCCCATCGTGCGGCTGTATAACCAGATGGCCGAGCCGAAATACGTCCTGGCGATGGGTGCCTGTGCCATCGGCGGCGGCCCGTTCAAAGAGGGGTACAACGTCGTCAGCGGCATCGACAAATACCTGCCGGTAGATGTCTACGTGCCCGGCTGCCCGCCCACGCCCCAGGCGCTGCTGCACGGCCTGATCATGCTCCAGCAAAAGATCGACGGCCAGAGCTTCGGCAATGCCAACAGCCTGCCCTGGTATGGCAAGGGACCACACGACCCGGTCCCCGTGCCCGTTCTCGGCCCGGATATCTTCGACCCGCGCCAGAAATACATCCGGGCGAAGGGCCTGGCCGCCATGCCGCCCTCTGCCGTGCCCGGCGATACCACGCCGCAGCGCGGCGCGTCCTCCGGCGCTGAAGATGGCGGCGCGGAGTAAATGGAACCATTGCATGAACACGGGGTTGGCTTTTCGCCAACGACTTACAGCTTTTCGCTAATCGCTGGTTTTAAGGAGACTTTTTTATGACCGATCAAGCCCCGGCGGCAGAGACAACCAACCCCACCGGCGACGCGTTCGACCTGCTGAGCGCCCGCTTCGGAGATGCTGTGCGCCGCGATACGCGCGAAGGCTACGACGGCCTGATCGTCGCCCCGGATAAGCTGGTCGAAGTGGCCGCTGTCGTCCGCGACGATCTCGGCTACGCCTACCTGGCCAGCGCCACCGCCGTCGATTATCTCGGCAAGGGCGATCACCTGGAGATGGTCTACCACGTCTGCAATATCGCGGGCGGCGCGCCGCTCGTGCTCAAGGCGCAGACCCCGCGCGACGTCGCCAGCCTGCCCAGCCTGACCGGTGTCTGGCCCGGCGCAAACTTCCAGGAACGCGAAGCCTACGACCTCATGGGCATCCGCTTCGAGGGTCATCCCAACCTCAAGCGCATCCTGATGTGGGAAGGTTTCCACGGCCACCCGCTCCGTAAAGACTGGCGCGAGCCATATTACGAGCAGGACCAGAAACCGTTCGACAGCCGCTGGCCCAACGGCCATGTCTGGCGCGCCGAGGAACACAACGCCTACGGCAAAAATGTGCAGTACCCCGACGATTTCGACATGGAAACCTACCACTCGCCCGCCGAGGATGCCATCTATGAGGATGTCGCGCTCGGCGTAGATGTCAAGGGCGGCATTGGCGCAGAGCGCGTGGTGATTAACATGGGTCCCCAGCATCCGAGCACGCACGGCGTGTTCCGTATGGTCGTCACCCTCGACGGCGAGACCATCGAGCAGCTTCAGCCCATCATGGGCTATCTGCACCGCAACCACGAGAAGATCGGCGAGCGCAACACCTTCATCGGCAATATGCCCTTCACCGACCGCCTCGACTATTTCTGCTCGATGTCCAACAACCTCGGCTATGCCATCGCCGTCGAACAACTGCTCGCCACCGGCAAACGCTACGAAGCCCCCACCCGCCGCGCCGAGATCATCCGCGTGCTGATGGCGGAACTTACCCGTATCGTCAACCACATCTCGGCCATCGGCTTCCTGCTCAACGACCTGGGGGCCTATTTCACCCCCCTGATGTACTCGTTCGTCGAGCGCGAGCTGATCCTCGACTTTTTCGAGGCCACCTCCGGCAGCCGCATGATGTGCAATTACATGCGCTTCGGTGGCGTCGCCTATGACCTGCCCGAAGCCATCAAGGGTCAGGCCAGCCTGGTTAACGACCGCGTGCGCGACTTCAACACCATGGCCTACCTGCGCCAGCTCATCAACGAGCGTCTGCCGCGCGCCATCGACCAGGTGGAAGATTTGCTGACCAGCAACGAAATCTTGACCAATCGCTGCATCGGCGTCGGCATCCTCACCAGGGAAGATGCCATCGCCTTCAGCGCCGCTGGCCCCGTGCTGCGAGCGAGTGGCGTGCCCTACGACTTGCGCCGTGCCCAGCCCTACAGCATCTACCCGGAGCTGGAGTTTGATGTGTGCGTGCGCCACCACGGCGACATCTTCGACCGCTACCTGATCCGCGTGGACGAGATGCGCCAGAGCGTGCGGATCCTCAAGCAGCTTCTGCCCATGCTCGAAGAAACCCAGGGCCAGCCCTTCTTCGCCGGGCGTGCAGCCTATAACGTCCGCGTCCCGGCAGGCGAATCCTACGGGCGCATCGAAAACCCGAAGGGCGAACTGGGCTACTACGTCGTCTCCGACGGCGGCCAGAATCCCTGGCGCTATCACGTGCGCGCCCCAAGTTTCATCAACATCACGGCGCTGGAGCAGATGTGCAAGGGCCACAAAGTCGCCGATGTGGTCGCCATCCTGGGCAGCATCGATATTGTGCTCGGCGAACTGGACCGCTAACGTATTTGCCCGTTTCGCCCGCGCTCACAACCTGAGCGCGCATGGCTAATCGCAAATCAGGAGTCCTTATGTACGGATCAGGTATTCTGCGTGGCCTGGGGGTTACGCTAAAACACTTTGTGGCTTCTTACATCGAAGACGTCAAATGGGGCTTCCGGCGACACATCCCCGATGAAGCCTTCCCCGCACGCCAGGGCATCGAGGCGCGCGGCACCTTCACCGTGCAGTATCCCGAAGAGAAGCTCGCCGTGCCAGAGCGGTTCCGCTTCATCCCCTTCCTGGTGGTCGAAAACTACGACCACCCCGAACGCCCCGGCCACGACTGGTGCACCTCGTGCGGCATCTGTGCCAAAGTCTGCCCGCCCCAGTGCATCTGGATCGTGCGCGGCTCCGATCCGCAGACGGGCCGCCCCGTGCCCGAACCGGAGCAGTTCTACATCGATATCGACATCTGCATGAACTGCGGCTTCTGCGCCGAATTCTGCCCGTTCGATGCGATCAAGATGGATCACGATTACGAGCTGGCCAGCTACGACCGCACCTCCCGCCACATTTTCGACAAGCAGCGCCTCTCCAAAGAATTCCGCTACTGGCAGGCGATTGCCCCCGGTCGCGCCGCTGAGGAAGCCCAGGCGCGCGGTGGCTGGGAACACAAAGATGTGCTCAAGGCCCGCGAGCGCGAAGCCAGGCAGCGCGAGAAAGCCGCCGCCAAACCCGCTCAATCGGAAGGTGAAGGCGGCTCTGCCTGAGGTGCGCCATGTACCAGGATGATGCCGAGGTTCTGTTCCCCTTCCGGGTTGTGCCGGGCCTGCGGGAATCGCGCGGGGAAAAGTGGCAGGCGTTGGTCGAGAACATCATGGGTCGCCCCGAAACCGACCCCGACGCGCTCGCCTTCAACCTGCTCATGATCCGGCTGGATGGCTGCCTGGCCTGCCACGCCGACAGCTACCGCGCGCTGCGCGGCTGCACCTTTTGTGCCCGCCAGTCGCTCAACCGCTTCAAAGGGTCCGACGAAGACCTGCTGCAACTGTGGGAGATCGCCCGCGACGATGTGCGCCTGTGGCTCGCCACCGGCCAGCGCCCGGCCACCGATTGACTGAACCCCTCAGCCCAACGAACCGGGGCGCGGGCAATCTGGCTCGCGCCCCGATTTGTTTCAGTGACCCTCGCTCATATGCATAATCAGGGACATCCTTGCTTGTTCGACATGATCGAGGTGTCTGCGGTACACGACCCTGAACCCCACGGCATCGGCCAGGGGCTTGAGAAGGTTACCCAATGACTTATCCATCACCAGGACCTCGTGCGGGCGAATTTCGGTCTGCGCCAACAAAGTCGCCAGGGTGAGCGGTGCGCGGCTCATGACGGAGTTCACGTCGGGTGCTGGCGAAACCAGCATCAGGTCCATGACAGCCCCCGACCGTGAATCAACCATCAGCATCACGTGCGGCAGATAGGGGCGGTTGCCCATGTCGTAGATAGGAGTCGGCAGCAGGAAATAATCCACCTCCACAGAGCCACCCCGCTTGAGTTCCTTCAGGCGCGCCAGCAGCTCCAGGTCCATCGGCATCGAGAGTTGATGCTTTTCCGGGCCGGGAATCGCGCGAACCTCGTCCCTCCACGTCCGGCGCGTGCCGATCCCGTCGGAGATTCGGAACAGCATCTGCCCCCGGAACCGTTGGGGCAGCCGCAGAGTCTTGTCGCGCAGGCGCGGCGCGACATCCAGCAACTGATCCAGCGCGACGGTCAGGAAGCGTGCCTCATCCGCCTCCAGGAACCAGGGAAAGTAGCATGGGCGATAGCTGCGAAACCAGGGCCATGCTCCTCGCCCGCGGAACTTCAGGCCGAGCGATTTGATCACTTCTCGATCCTGTCTGTCCAGCAGATCGCGGTCTTCCCACGACACTTGAATCTGCGGAACCATGAACATCGCCTCGACACTTACCCCGCTGTGGGACATCCCATAAAACCCGTGCAGCCCATCGCCGCCCAGGTAGACCGCAATCCCCAGGTGTTCGCCCAGTTGGCCCATCACGCTGACAAAGCCCATCTGCCCGGTGACAGGTTCTTCGACGGCGCACACCTCGGTTTCTTCCATCCACGTCCAGGGGGCCATCTCGCGCACCCTGGCACTGACCTCGTACAGCGTGCGCCATTGCTCAAGCGATGGCGCATTGGGGAGCACATGGCCCTCACTTTGACGCGGCATGGGGTTATCCTTTCTCTTCCTGGTCGTCCAGCGCCTCGCGGAACAGCTTCAACGCGGGATTCTGTTCGACATCCAGCGGGCACCCTACATACGGGTTTTCAATAGCCACATTGTGGCGCGTGCAATGCGCCGTCACCGTCACCTGGCGGCCCAGCCCCAGCCAGCGCTTGCCGATAGTGATCGTCAGTTTCATCGTCGGGCTGGCGTTGGCCCGCACGATCTCCGGCACCGGGCAGCGCGCGCAGTCCTTCGGCTGCCAGCGCAGCGACGCCGGGTTGAGCCGCGCCAGCCGGCATTCCTGGAGTTCTCGCCCGCGGTTGTAGTCTTCATAATAGTGTGGGCATTCACTGCCCGCCGGGGTTCTCATATGCTCAAGTCCCTGTTCGTGCGGCTGCCGGTCACTCCGTTTTTCTCCACCCGCCCCAACGCCACCTCGCCCGTCTGCCCATTGACCACCACCGGCTGTTGGTCGCCGTCATCCTCGGTCAGCCGACCCACCCACACCGGCACCAGCGCCAGCCGGTAGCTCATGAAATGGGTCTGCGTATTCATGACCAACCTGCCGGGACCCTCGTTTTTCGATCCCCAGCCGTTCGATTGCCCGGCAGGTCTGCTCGCCGACAGGCTGGGAAACGCCTGGCGCTCGGCCAGCGCCTTCAGCCGGGGCCGCACATCCAGCGAAGCGCGGTCGATGTCGTCCTGGTACAATTCCGCCGGAAAGACGGCCAGCAGCCGCGGGTCATACTGCTTGCCGCGCACCAGGTCGAACGGCTCGATGGCGAAGAACAGCGATCGCGGCACGCTGGGCGTAGCCGGCCACAGCACATCGCCCACCAGCACCGGGTGCTGCCCACGAACCGATGAGGCAGTCCACGACCAGTTGATGCGCATCTCGGCATCGATCACCCACACCGGCAGGTATATCCCCTGGAGTTCGATCCGGCTCACCGGGTCCGCGAACAGGCGCGTAACCCGCCTCAGCCCCGTCGTCAGGTACTCTTCCACGGCTGCCTGAGCCGTCGCCTGGTCAATCTCAAACGGCACGATGTCGTCCGGCTGCTCAAACCGGTAACCGATGCTCTCGACCATCACCTGCTGCGATCCACAGAACCGGCAGGTCGTGCTCAACGTCAGCCGCGAGACCGTCAGCGACGCCCCACACGATCGACAGTGCAGCCATCGCCCGCCAATATTCCACTCTTGCGGGGCATTCTTGCGCCGCAGCAAGCCAATGGGCAGAGGGATCGGCCCCACGCCGCGCTGAAGCGCCTTCACATCGAGGATTTCATGCCCGCAGTGATAACATTTGACCGCCTGCTCATCCGTGCTGAACACCAGTGCTCCGCCGCAGTTGGGGCAGCTCACCTCGATCTGACCGGGCTTGCCCTGTGCCCCGCCGCTTTCAGCGCGAAGACTGGCCGCCTGGTCCAGGTCGCCACGCAGACGGGCCAACGCCTCCATGGCGATCAGGTTGCCCGTGTTGCACGCCAGCGCCTGTTCCAGCGCCTCGCGCTGTTCCTCGCGGGTCAGCGCCAGCCCGGCGAGGAACAACCACACCTGGTCGGAATTAGTGCTCAGTTCGAGCGCCCGGTGCAGGGCAGCGCGCGCCTCATCTCGTCGGCCATCGGCCAGCGCGGCAGAGGCATCGAGGCAAAATCCCTCGAAGCGAGCCAGCGCCCGGTCAGAGAGTCCTGGCACCTCGTGACGATAAATCGTCGGCGGCAGGTCGATAGGGATCACATCCGGGGCGGGTTCGGTGCGTGCCGGTTCTGGCGGGGGCGATTCTGGCGGCGGCTTGATCGGCGCGGGGACCGGCTCAGCACCGTGTGCGGCCTGCTGCCGGTTGAACTCGGCAGGGTCCCAGTCCGGCTCATTGCCGGGGATATGGTCCATATCGGCGTAGAGATCGTACCCACACGCCGAACACTTGATGCCCGCCAGCGACATCACCATGTCGCCCTTCTGACAGCGCGGACACAACATCGCTCCCCCATCCTCTCGCTACACGTATTCACCCACGCGGCGACGCATCACCACGCTTTCCACCAGCCCGATCCCGATCATCATCGTGATCAACGATGAGCCGCCCGAACTCACCAGCGGCAGAGTCAGCCCCGTCACCGGCAAGATGCTTAGATTCATGCCGATAGACACCATCGTCTGGAAAAAGATCATGCCGCCCACCCCATACGCGATCAGGCTGCCGAGCGGGTCGGCGGCAAGCGCGGCGGCCCGCAGGCATCGCCACACCAGCATCCCCATCAGCGCGATCACAATCGTCGCCCCCACAAACCCGGCTTCCTCCGCGATCACGCTGAAGATGAAGTCCGTATGCCGCACACGCAGGAATTTTCCCTGCGTCTGCGAACCGTTGGCGTATCCTTTGCCCAGCACGCCGCCGGAGCCGATGGAGATCAGCGCCTGGTCGATGTTGTAGCGCGCATCCTTGCTATCCGGGATGCCGTTGCCGTCCTCGTCCACATACACGCAGTCAGGGCTGGTGCGCAGCACCGGGTCGTCATAACAGGTCTCGCCCGTGTTGATGAAGGTAGTGATGCGCTGGCGCTGGTACGGCTCCATCTGCGTCCACAGCACCGGCATCATCACCAGCCCGGCCAGCACAAACAGCGCCAGGTGTTTCATCCGCAGCCCTGCCGCCCACACCATCAGGAACCACAGGAACATCAACACGGTGGTGGTGCCCAAGTCCGGTTCCAGGAAGATCATGACCGCCGGGACCGCCACGTGCATCAGCGAGATCAGCACGGTCCGCAGGTCCCCGATCCGGTCGATTCGGTCCGCCAGGTGCTGGCTCAGCGTGATCACCAGCAGCATCTTGGCCAGCTCCGAAGGCTGCACCTGCAGACCGACATTCAGCCAGCTTTGCGCGCCCGCCTGCCCCACCGCACCCAACGCGGCCACCAGCCCCAAAATGAACAAGATGAACCCATACAGAAAGGAGTGAATACTGCCCAGCAGCCGGTAATCCAGCGCGGCCAGGATGAAGATGATCGCTACCCCGATCACACTGAACCGAATCTGGCTGGGCACACGGTTGATCAGGTCGGTATCCACCGCGCCCATCGTCGCGCTGCGGATGAACAGGATGCCGATCATGATCAGCAGCAGCGTCAGCCCGAACATCACAAAATCGAAATCTTGCCAGATCGTTCCCTTACGACTCTGCATACGCTACAGCTCTTGCTCATCTTTTCCAATACACATGATCGCCCATTATAACGGGTTCTTTCCATCTGGCGACATCCTGCCCGCCGGGGCCGCATCGTCGGTCCCTGATGCCCATTGGCCCTGCGATCGGGTATGAGGGCGAACGACTGGCCTCACCCCCGCGCGGCCAAAACCGGGCCGCTTCGCCCCCTCTCCGAAAATTTTCGGAGAGGGGGCAGACCAAG
>DAOUFU010000291.1:0-19809 GCA_034429275.1 Anaerolineae bacterium
TGCCCCCTCTCCGAAATTTTTCGGAGAGGGGGCGGAGCGGCCCGGTTTTGGCCGCGCGGGGGTGAGGCCAGATCGCCCGCCCAGCGAGTGCCCGGTTTGTCAGGTGGTTGCCTGTCAACTCTAGCTCACACCCCATGCCCGGTTGTGGTATGATCGCCCCCCATGCGCCGCGATTCTGCTCTGTGCCGGATGGACCCATGACTCTGCCCCTCTTTGCCGCGTTGATGATCGGCCTGCTGCTGCTGGGTGTGCTGCTGTGGTGGCTGCTGATCCGCACCGAGGGCGTGTTCCTGGGGCGCGGCGTGGTCATCTGGCTCTACGATCTCTACGCCCGCCGCTACGACCGCATCAAGCAGTTCGACCCCTTCAACGAAGACATCTACCTGGCGCGGCCCATCCTTGACCGCCTGCCCTATCTGCGCGCGCCGCTGGTGCTGGATGTCGCCACCGGGACCGGGCGGCTGCCGCTCGCCCTGCTGGAACAGTCCACGTTCCAGGGGCGGATCATCGGGCTGGACCTCAGCCGCCGGATGCTGACGGTGGCCGGGGAAAAACTCGCCCCATTTGGCGACCGGGTCCGCCTGATGCACTACCCCGCCGAGTCGCTGCCCTTCCCGCCCGATACCTTCGACCTGGTGACCTGCCTGGAAGCGCTTGAATTCACCATGAATCCGCGCGCTGTGCTGGCCGAACTGGTGCGCGTGCTGCGGCCCGGCGGCCTGCTGGTGATCACCAACCGGCAGGGCATCGACGCGCGCATGATGGTAGGGCACACCTTCGGCCACGATGAACTAGCGGCCCTGCTGCGTGGACCGCTGGGCATGGAGCGAGTCCAGGTGCAGGCGTGGCAGGTCGAGTATCGCATCGTGTGGGCCTGGAAGCCGGGCGAGATCGCCCCGGCAGGCGCGCGCCCGCTCGAAGAGGTGTGGCAGTGTCCGCGCTGCGCCCGCGTGGATATGGCCGCGCAGGCGGACGAGTCCGGCTGGCGCTGCGAATCGTGCGGGGCGGCAGTCTCGCTCGCCGCAGACGGCGTAATCGAAGCCTGGCAGGCCGCCCGATTGTAAGGGCACTATCCCCCTTGTGATTCTGCGCGGCGGTGGTATGATGGTGCGCGCGTGCCCAATCGCGCATGCCGGAGCCACAGACCGGCAGCACGAGGAGATGATCATGGTGGTTCGACGAGTGGACCGCGTGACCGTCGCGGTAAACGATATGCCCGCGATGGTGCGCTTTTACAACGCCGCGTTCGGCTGCGGCCTGGAATTGATCGACCCGTCCAGCGAGTTCCCTTTCCACGCCGGACGCCTGGCCGATCTTGAGTTGATCTTCTGCCCCAATTCGCTCACCCAGATCGAAGCGGAGAAGAACCGCCAGCAGCTCCGGCTGGTGGTCGATGACCTGGATTCTGTGCTGCGCGCGGCGCTGGCGGCGGGCGGCCAGGTGCTGGGCGAGGTGCAGCACGCCGGGCCGGTGATCATGGCCGGGTTGAGCGACCCCGACGGTAACTCCATCGAGTTAATCGAATATCGCGATTAAGGCGGACTGTGAAATTCATCACAAGTTCGTGAAAAGATTCACAAATTTGTGAAACTTGTCACAAATGATGGGTGACTTTCTGCACATCCGCCCGCTGCCTCTCTCAAGGTATGATCATGGTCAGGTAGTGTCTAAGAGACCATTCAAACAGCCCTCACCCTTCCGGCTTACGCCGGTTCCCTCTCACTCAGGCGAGGGAAAACCAACCCATTACCCTGTCTCCCTGAGCGAGAAGGGGTCGCGAACCCTTGTGGGATCGCGGGGATAAGGGCCCAAAAAGCCTATGCAAATGGTCTCTAACAACGCGCCGATATGAACCGGGCACAACGGCAGGAGAGGCATCCCATGCATAAGCGATTTGTGAAAGACTACGAGCACATGATCGGCCTGATGGGGGAACTGAGTTACGGCATTCCCGAAACCATGGACCTCTACGCCGATATGCACCAGAAGACGATGGGCCACATGGACCATCTGAGCAACAACAGTTCCGCCCTCACCCCCCGTCTGAAGGAACTGATCGCGCTCGGCATCGCCGTCGCCATTCGCTGCGAACACAGCGTTGGCTTCCACGCGCACGATGCGCTGCGCGCCGGGGCCTCGATCCAGGAAGCGCTCGAAGCCATCGGCGTGGCCATCACGATGGGCGGCACCCCGTCGGTCATGGCCGGCAGCCTTGCCATCGAGCAGTTGAAGGAATTCGACGAGGAAAACCGCCGCCTGGCCCGGCTCAAGGCCGAGATGGAAGCTCAGGCTCGCCAGGCCGAGGCTGCTGCCAAAGCGCCCGCCCGGCCCGCCGCCCGTACCGCGACCGCCTGATTTCGCCCGCGTTTCTGCTCGCATTCACTGCTGCCGTTCGCCGGGCAGATGCCCGCCGGTCGAATCCACCTGGTCTGCTTCAGCGCCCCACCCCTTGTGGGGCGTTTTGATTCCCCTGCTGGCTTTTCCATGAACAATTCACAAATCCTTATTGTATTTCTCAACGTTTCGTTTATACTATGAGCATATCTCCAAAGAGAAGCCCGCCCGGTTGCATGGGCCACTGGACGAAAAATGGAGCTTACACGGATGCAGAGTCGTTTATCGGAAGCACTGGGCGAGAAGCGGTTGGAATTCAAGTACGCGGTTTTGGGTGGGCTTCTTATTCTTCTTCTGGCAGGGTTCTCCAGCAGCCGCGCGATGGCCCCGCTGGAAACCGACCTGATGCGCGCGCTCGAAGCGGCGGCGGGTATCGGGCTGGTGGGCATGTTCGCCATCGCGCTGATCAGCAACCTGGCCGTGATCGTCAACATCCCGTTCATGGTGGTCGCCCTGCCCTGGGTGCTGGCCGATCCCACACCGGGTGGCGTGCTCGCCTTCAGCCTGGCGACCGGAATCGGGGCCGGGCTGGGCAAACTGGCCGCCTATGCGCTGGCGGTGCGGGTCGCGGCGCGCATCCCATCGCTTGGCGACAGCCCGCTCCACGCCTGGATCAGCGCACAGATGACGCGGCGGCCTCGTTTCGCGCCCCTGATGATCTTCATCGCCGCAGGCACCGTGATCCCGCTCGACCCGGCCCTGATGCCCCTGCTGCTGGTCGGCTATCCGGCGCGCAAGGTGGCGGCCCCGCTTCTGCTGGGCAAGATCGTGCTCAGCCTGACGATGGCGCTCACCCTGCTGGCCGTGTCGCAGTCGTTCGGTGTGGGCGGCAGCATGAACGTGGACCTGACCTTCGGCGTTGTGCTGGGCACGGTGCTGCTGGTGGGGTACCAGGTTGAGAAGGCGCGGCAGGCGCAGGCTCCGACGCTGGTTCCCGTGCACGCGAATTGAGAGTCGCGCGGCTTGCCGCCGGCAGTTCATCCGCACACAGACACCACAAGGCCGGGCACAGCGCCCGGCCTCGTTTGTTCATGTCACTCCGCGGCCAGAGAGAGGGTGCCGCTAAAGCCGCCCGGCCACTCAAGCGCCCAGCCTTCCAGCACCCATTTCGCCGGGGGCTAAAGCCGCCCGGCTAAGGAATACCCAACCGCCCGGCCCTTCAGCACCCATTTCGCCGAGGGCTAAAGCCGCCCGGCTAAGGAATGCCCAACCGCCCCGTTCTTGAGCACCCACCAGGGTGCTTTGCTCGCCCTGAGCCTGCGCCCTTCAGGGCCAGGCGATGCCCGCCCGGCTAAGGAATGCCCAACCGCCCCGTTCTTGAGCACCCGCCAGGGTGCTTTGCTCGCCCTGAGCCTGCGCCCTTCAGGGCCAGGCGATCGCGTCCCGCCCCATCCCCGCAAAAGCTGGTATACTCAGCGCATGACCTGTCTTCACCCAAGGACGCCGCATGACTACAACAGACTTTGAACAAAACCTCGATAAATATGCCGAAATAATCGTTAAGGTCGGACTGAACATCCGGGCCGGGCAGCGTTTGCTGATCGGGGCCAGCGCGGCGATTGGCGGCGCGCTGATCGAGACTGCGCCCCTTGTCCGCCGGGTGACCGAACATGCCTATCGCGCCGGGGCGCAGTATGTCGATGTCGTCTGGCACGACGAGCAGCTCGATCGGCTGCGCTTTGAGCACGCCCCGCGCGATTCGTTCGATGAGTTCCCCGCCTGGAAAGCCGATCTCGCGGTGGAATATGGGCAGCGCGGCGATGCGCTGCTGCGCATTTATGGCCACAACCCCGACCTGCTGGCCGGTCAGGATTCCGCCCTGATCCGCCAGTGGCAGGGCCTCGCCGTGCGCACCTTCGAGGCCGCGACCGAATACATCCGTAAGCCGCTGGTCAACTGGCTGATCGTCGGTGCGCCGACCGAAGGCTGGGCGGCCAAAGTGCTGCCGGGCGTCCCGGCAGAGCAGCGCGTAGCGGCCATGTGGGAGGTGATGTTCGATGTCTGCCGCGTCCGCCACGCCGATCCCATCGCCGCGTGGCAGCGCCACCTGGACGGCCTGCGCGCCTGGGCCGATTACCTGACCCGCAAGCAGTACGTGGCCCTGCACTATACCGCGCCCGGCACCGATCTCCGCGTGGGCCTGGTGCCCGATCACCTGTGGGTGGGCGCAGGGCTGACCGCCGCCAACGGGGTCTCGTTCACCGCCAACATCCCCACCGAGGAAGTCTTCACCATGCCGCGCCGCGATGTTGTCGAGGGCGTGGTGCGCTCCACCAAGCCGCTGTATACCGGCGGCGCGCTGATCGAAGATTTCACCCTGACCTTCGAGGGCGGGCGCGTGGTCGCTGCCCAGGCCCGCGTCGGCCAGGAACACCTGGACCACATCCTGAACCTGGACGAGGGCGCGCGCAGCCTCGGCGAAGTCGCGCTGGTGCCCCACAGCAGCCCGATCTCGCACTCTGGCCTGCTGTTCTACAACACGCTCTACGACGAAAACGCGGCCTGTCACATCGCGCTGGGGGCGGCCCTGCCCTTCACCCTGAAGAATGGCGGCAGTCTCAGCCGCGAAGCGCTGATGGCAGCGGGCGGCAATTACAGCATGACCCACGTCGATTTTATGGTCGGCTCCGGGCAGATGGATATTGACGGCATCACCGCGCGCGGTGCAGTCGAGCCGGTGATGCGCGGTGGCGAGTGGGCGTTCAGGATTGAGGCATAGCGGGAGCAAATGGGGATCATCATGGGAACAAGTGAGTTTGAACACAAGCTGGAACAATACGCCGATGTGCTGATCCGCGTCGGCCTCAACCTCAAGCCGGGCCAGCGCCTGCTGATCGGCCCTGCCGGGGGACTCACCGCGGGCGTGCCGCTCGAAGCCGCCCCGATGGTGCGGCTGCTCGCCGCCAAAGCCTACCAGGCAGGCGCACGCTACGTCGAGGTCAACTGGGACGACCGCCCGCTGATCCTCACCCGCATGGCCCACGCCCCGCGCGACTCGTTCGACGAGGTGAGCGACTGGAAGTATCGGCTCACCGAGCAGTTCGGGCGCAGAGGCGATGCGCTGCTCTCGCTGGGCATGCCCGATCCTGACCTGCTGGCCGGGCAGGACCAGGACCTGGTCAATCGCCGCCTGAAGGCCATGTACCGTGCCGCCGAGCCGGGCAAAGAGGTGATCCGCAAGAACCTGACCAACTGGCTGGTGGCGGCGGTGCCATCACCGCAGTGGGCGGCCAAGGTGCTGCCCGATGTGCCCGAATCTGAGCGCGTGATGGCGTTGTGGGAAACTGTGTTTCGGTTATGCCGCGTCGATGGCGAGGACCCGGTGAGCGCCTGGCGGGCGCATGTCGCCGGGCTGGCTGCCCGCGCAAATTACCTGAACCGCAAGCGCTACAAAGCCCTGCACTACACCGCACCGGGCACGGCTCTCAAGATCGGCCTGCCGGAGGGGCACATCTGGCGCAGCGGCAGCATGACCGCGCAGACCGGCATCACCTTCACACCAAACATCCCCACCGAAGAAGTGTTCACCCTGGCCCACCGCGAGCGCGTCAGCGGCACGGTGACGGCATCGCGCCCGCTCAACCTGGGCGGCTCGATGGTCGAGGGCTTCCGGCTGACTTTCGAGGATGGGCGCGTCGTCCGCGCCGAGGCTGAGCGCGGCGGCGACCTGCTCGATACCCTGCTCAACAGCGACGAGGGCGCGCGCACCATCGGCGAAGTCGCGCTGGTGCCCCACAGCAGCCCGATCTCACAGTCCGGCCTGGTCTTTCACAACACGCTCTACGACGAGAACGCCTCCAGCCATCTCGCGCTGGGCAGCGCCTACCGTTTCTCGCTGGAAGGCGGCGAATCCATGACCGACGAAGAATTCGCGGCGGCGGGCGGCAGCAACAGCATCATCCACGTGGACTTCATGGTCGGCTCCGGCGAGATGGACATCGAGGGCATCCTGCCCGATGGCCGGGTCGAGCCGGTCATGCAGCGCGGCGAGTGGGCGTTCGAAGTATAGCGGGAAAGGCTAAGAGCGTGGTCGGAAGGCAGAATCAGGCGCAGCACAACCGGCTGTGGATCATCCTGCTCGTGATGGCGCTGGTGATCGCGCTGGCGATGGCGTCAGCGCTGCTGAGCGCGTGCGGAGAGACGGCGTCGAGCGGTGCGCCCGGCGGCCTGCCTGACCGCGCGCCTACCGTCACCGCGCAGCCGCCCACCACGCCCACGCCCCTGCCCCAGCCGCAGATCGCGCCGCTCGCCCCGGTAGACTGGGACAACCTGGAGCCGTTCCGGGCGGCCATGCGTCCCGCCTTCGCCGGTGACGTGGATGCCTTCGCCCAACGCAACCGCTACGCCATCGAGGCTGAGCTGACGCTGGGCGCATCGACCGCCGAACTTCATGGGGCGCAGCGTGTGCGCTATACCAACCGCGCCGGAGTCCCGCTCGACTCCATCGTCTTCCGGCTCTACCCCAACCTGCCCGCGCTGGGCGGCAGCATGACCGTCTATGACGTCTGGCTCAACGACTCGCCGGTGACGCCGGAGCTGGCCGCGCGGGGCACCGCGCTGATCGTGCCGCTGGCCGGGCCGCTTGCCCCCGGTGATTCCGCCGAGGTGATGCTCACCTTCAGCCTGACCGCCGAGCGCGGCCTGAACGCATCCTACGGCCAGTTTGGCTACCAACGCGAAGTCTTCTCTGCGCCGGAATGGTACCCGGTCCTGTCGGTCTACGACCCGGCGAGCGGCTGGTGGATGGAGCGCGCATCGCCGATGGGCGATGCCGTCTATGCCGAATCCGCCCTGTTCGAGGTCAAGATCACCGCGCCCCAGAACGTGCACATCGTGCTGAGCGGCACCGAGATCGACCGCATCCCAACGGGCGATGGCAGGGTGACTCACCACGTTGTCAGCGGCCCAATGCGCGACTCGGTGCTGGTCGCCAGCCCGATCTTTGGGCAGGTCTCCGGCAGCGTCGAAGATATCGCCGTCAACGTGTACTATTGGCCCGGCGGCGAAGGGGCCGCCGAACAGGTGCTGACCATCGCCCGCGACGCGCTGCGGGTGAACAACGCCACCTATGGCGAATATCCCTTCGCCGAATTTGACGTAGTCGAGACCTTCAACTACACTGCCATCGAGTACCCCGGCGTGATCCTGGTATCGGACCGCGTCTGGGAGCCTGGCAACGCCTTTTTTGAAGTCGCTACCGCCCACGAGGTCGGTCACCAGTGGTTCTACAGCCTGGTCGGCAGCAACCAGGTGGATCATCCCTGGATCGACGAATCGCTGACCGCGTTCACCGAGTTCGTCTATATGCAGCAGGTCTACGACGACCGCCGCGCCCAGGAGTTGATCACCACCACGCGCGACAGCTACAACGCCTATCGTGGCACCGGCGCGCCCGATCTGCCGCTCAACCTGCCGGTGAGCGCCTACTTCCAGAATAACTACGGCGCGATCATCTACCGAAAGGGGCCGCTGTTCTACCAGGAGCTTCGCGAGCTTCTGGGCGACGAGGTGTTCTTCCAGGCGCTGCGAACCTATGTCGAGCGCCACCGCTACGAAGTGGCCCAGTCGGACGATATTCTCGCCGCTTTCGAGGACGTCAGCGGCCAGGACCTCGACGCGCTGTTTTACGAGTGGGTGGGCGAATTCGAAGGGCTTGATCCGGCGGTGATTGCGAGCAGCGCGCCCGGTTCGAGCGGATAGAGTCTGCGGAGAGGAGCGTTTCCCATGCGTGTCCTGCGCCTGTGGGCGGTGATGCTTCTGCTGGCCGCCCTGCTGACCCCTCTGATCGCCGCGCCTGCCCTGCCCGCGCGTGCGCAGTATCCCGACTGGACCGCCGCCTATCGCCCGGCCATGCTGCCCCAGTACGCCGACGATATGCTCGCCTGGACCGATGCGCCGCGCTACGCCCTCGCGCTGACGCTGGAGCCGGGCCAGGACGAGGCACGCATCACCGGCACGGCTGCGGTCGAATATACCAACCGCCACAGCGCCCCGCTGGATTCCATCGTCTTCCGGCTCTATCCCAACCTGCCCTCGTATGGCGCGGTGATGACCGTCAGCGACGTGATGGCCGACGGTGTGACCGTCGATCCGGCCCTGGATTCGACCCGCTCAGTGCTGACCGTGCCCCTGCCCGCCCCGCTGACGCCGGGCGCGCGAGTCGAGGTGAGCATGGCGTTTGAGATCATCCTCACGGCGGGGCGCGAGCGGCTGTATGCCCAGTTCAGCTACATCGACGGCGTGCTCTCGCTGCCCAACGCCTACCCCGTGCTCTCAGTCTACGAGCCGGGACTCGGCTGGTGGCAGGTCACCGATCACCCACAGGGCGACGCAGTCTACAGCGAGACCGCCTTCTACACGGTGCAGGTTACCGCCCCCGCCGACCTGATCCTGGTCGCCAGCGGCAGCGAGATCGACCTGGCCGCTAATGCGGATGGCACGCTGACTCATGTCTATGTCGCCCCGCTCATGCGCGATTTCGCCCTGTTCGCCAGCGCCGCCTTTGTGACTCTCAGCGGGTCGCAGGACGGCACGGCGATCCACCTGACCTATGATCCTGCGCTGCCCGGTGCGCAGACCGCGGCCCAGGCCGGGCTGGTCATCACCCAGGAAGCCGTGCGCATCTTCAACCGGGCGTTTGGCGTCTACCCCTACAGCGAACTGGATGTCGTGCAAACCCCGAACCTCGCCTCCGGAATCGAATATCCGGGCGTGTTCGTGATCGCCCGCAGCGTGTGGAACGTCGAGGATTCGTTCTTCGAGTTCGTGCTGGTTCACGAGGCCGCCCACGAATGGTGGTACGCGCTGGTCGGCAACGACCAGACCCGCCATCCCTGGATTGACGAGGCGCTGGCCCAGTACGGCGTCGCGCTCTACATCCGCGAGCGCGAAGGCGACGATGCCTACTACGCCGCGCTCGATAGCTTCCGCGCCCAGTTCGAGCAGTACATCACCCGCTACCCCGATCGCGACCAGCCCATCGGCAATCCCGTCAGCGCCTACGAGGCCAGCGCCTATTTTTTCATGGTCTACCAGAAAGGCCCGCTGCTCTATGCCGCGCTCGATGAGATGTTCGGCACCGAGGCGCTGCTGCTCGCCCTGGCCGACCTGTTCGCCGCCTATCGCTACCGCATCGTCGAGCCGCAGGACATGCTGGCCCGCTTCGAAGCTTCGCTGGGCAGCGAGCTGGACTCGCTGTTTGCCGAATGGGTGGGCGCGTTCGCCGTCGGTTGACCGCGCGGCGGCTGGCCGCGCAGCGGCTGCGTTTGCACCGCTTATACCACCATTTGTTAGCAATGTGTTAGCGATATTTTTATGGCGTTTTAATCGGCATAAGATTAAGATTTAATTGAGAACGTGGCCCGTCCTCAATGATCACGGGTGCCCCTCAATGTTCCCCTGGCGGGCGTTATCATCGAATTGGCGATTCACGGCTTAATGGAGAGGAAAACCGGCATGGCTCGACAGATTCTCATGGAAAATGAATACATGACCCTGGCCTACCTGGATGACAAAAAGATCATTCACCACACCATCCACAAGCCGGTGGGTGGTCAGCCTTTGCGCGATGTCCTGAACATGGGCACAGCCACCCTGGCAGAGAAAAAAGCCTGCAAGTGGCTCTCTGATGACCGCAAGAACGGCCCGCTCTCCGAAGAAGATCGCGAATGGGGCTTCAACGACTGGAACCGCCGCACCATCGATGCCGGGTGGAAGTATTGGGCGCTGGTCGTCCCCCAGGCCGTGGTGGATGCCGGTACCATGATTCCCACCATGGAAGCGCTGTTCAAAATGGGCCTGCGTATGATGGTCTTCGCCGACCTGGACGAAGCCTTCGAGTGGCTCGACAGTATGCCAGAGTGATCCGTCGCGAGTCAGGTCGCGAGCGGGGCGCTGGCACAGTGCCCCGCCGCTGTGATTCGGCCCGCCGCCGGTTAACTTTTGTGAATTCTCCACTGTTTCTCAATTTTCCCTGCGCGCGGCGGGTCAAGACGTACTATAATAGGATTAAGCTCACCCGGCCTCGGTAAATCACTGCTGAGGCTCGCTGCCATGCCTCTGAACACATTGCTACACCCCGCCAGCGGGCACCGTGAGCGGGCACCGTGAGCGGGCCGGGATACGACCAATAGGATAGAAGTTTGCGACGATGCGCGCCGGGCAGTGCGTCATCCGGTGTGCCGGATGGGGGCAGCACCCGCGTCTGACTGGCGGAATGGAGACTCTCTATGAGGACTTATCGCGTTGTGGCCGTGCTGCTGCTGATGATGTTGGGCGCAGCGCCGCTGCTGCCCGCGCCCGGTACATGGGCGCTGGCCGGCGCGCCCGATGCCGCCCCCACCGAGACGGGCAGCTTCTCGGCAGCACACGCCGCTTACCTGCTGGACGCCGCGCCTCATGTCGCGGGCATCCCGACCACCAGCGCCCAGGCCCGGCAATCCGTCGCCCGGTGGACGGTGATGGTCTACATGGCCGCCGACAACGACCTGGAACGCTTCGCCTTGAGCGACCTCAACGAGATGGAGATCGTCGGCAGCACCACCGAAGTCAACATCGTCGCCCAGGTGGATCGCGCCCAGGGCTATGATACCAGCGACGGCGACTGGACCGAGACCCGCCGCTATTTCATCACCCGCGACCGCCGCCTGTCCCGCCTGGGCAGCGAGCCGGTCGATGGCTTCGCGCGCGAGACCAACACCGGCGACCCCGCCACCCTCAGCGATTTCGCCATCTGGGCCATGACCACTTACCCCGCCGAGCACTACGGCCTGATCATCTGGGATCACGGGGGATCGTGGCTCGGTGTGGCGACCGACGACTCCGCCGGCCAGGATGACCTGATCCTGCCCGAACTCGACGAGGCCCTGTCGACCATCACCGCCGCCACGGGCCGCGACCGGCTCGATTTTGTCGGCTTCGATGCCTGCCTGATGGGAGCCTTCGAGGTCTACCAGGCCGTCGCGCCCTACGCCTTGTTCGGCATCGGCAGCGCAGACCTGATCCCCGGCAACGGCTGGGACTACACCGGCGCGTTCAACGCGCTGGCCGCCGATCCGTCCATGACCGGCGACCTGGTGGGCCGCGCCATCGTCGATGCCTTCATGACGTTCTACACCACCGTCGTCACCAACTATCCCATCTTCAACCTGGCGGTAGTCGATCTTTCGCAGGCGGGGGATGTGACCGACGCCCTGGAAGCGCTCAACCAGGTGGTGAACGAATCGCCCGACAGCGCTGCCGAAGCCATTGTCGCCGCCCGCAACGCCACGCCCGAATATGGGGCATTCGACGATCCACAGTATGCCGATGTGTGGGCCGCCGCCGACCTGATCCAGTTCCTGCTGCATTTGCGCGAGACCGCCGGGATCGAGAGCCTGAGCAGCGCCGCCGCGCGCGCCGCCGATGCCGCCCGTTCGCTGCTGATCTATTACCGCAGCAGCACCGGGGAAGGTCCGCGAGCCGGGGCCAGGGCCGTGATCGATGCCCCTGCCAACGCGGGCATCTCGATTTACTTCCCCCAGGACGCCAAAGCGTTCCTGCAGACACCCAATGCGCGCCGCTACACCCAGGAGACTCCGCTCGGCGTCGCCCAGTGGAGCGCCCTGCTGACTACCCTGTTCAACATCGCGCTGCAAACGCTCGATGCCGCCAACCTGACCGGCAATATCACCGGCATCACCGGCAGCGGCAGCCAGGCCGAGATCGAGCTGGACTCCAGCCTGTCGGCACTCAGCCGGGCGGCGCTGGTCATCACGCTCGACCTGGGCGGCGGGCAGAGCATCGTCATCGATTACGCGCCCAACCCCAACGCTGCCACCACCTGGAACGGACTTGTCCCCTACCTGACCAACGGCAAGACAGAGATTCCCGTGCTGGTGCTGCGCCACAAGACCAACGCCGGGATGGGCATCGTCAACGGGCGATTCCTGCTGCCCGACGGCAGCACACTGCGCGCCCAGCTCATCTTTGACCTGGCCACCAACGAGATGATCAGCGCCTGGGGTTTCCGTCCCTCGTCTCACAGCCTGATGCCCTTCGAGCTGGTGACCGAAGTCGGCGACCTGTTCCAGCCCAGTTGGATCACGCTCGGCGTCGGCAACCGCCTGTTCAGCATCCCGGCTGCCGCCCAGCTCACCGTAGAGCCGACTCCCTTCCGGCTGGTATGGCGGCGCGCGCCGGTCGGGGCCTACCGGGTGATCCTGCTGCTCAACGACGCGGCAGGCAACGCCGGGCGAAGCGGCCTGATCATCGCGCTCACCGGCGAGGACGAGGAAGACCTCGGTTTGATCGTGCTCGACCCCGAAAACCCGGACATGGACGGCGACGGCCTGCTCAATGAGGAAGATAACTGCCCTGCCGTGCCCAATCTTGACCAGGCCGACACTGACGAGGACGGCTTCGGCGATGCCTGCGACATCTTCGACGACCGCGACCTCGACGGCGACGGCGTGCCCAGGGGCAGCGACAACTGTGTCGGGCTTTTCAACCCCGACCAGGCCGACTCCGACGGCGACGGCACCGGCGATGCCTGCGACATCTTCGGCGACAGCGACGGCGACGGCATCCCGGACTCGCTCGACAACTGCCCGGACGTGCCCAACCCCTTCCAGCTTGACGACGACCACGACGGCATCGGCAACGAGTGCGATCCTGTCTTTGATCCCGACGACGATTTCTGGGACAACTTCT
Organism: Anaerolineae bacterium; assembly: GCA_034429275.1. Classification (GTDB taxonomy): domain Bacteria; phylum Chloroflexota; class Anaerolineae; order Aggregatilineales; family Aggregatilineaceae; genus DAOUFU01. The sequence continues at coordinate 13,084 of DAOUFU010000291.1, forward strand.
GGGACCAGGGCGGCGGCGATGATGTCGTTGACTCGGACGGCGACGGCATCGAGGACTCGCTCGATAACTGCCCGTTCAATTGGAACCCTGACCAGGCCGACTCCGACGGCAACGGCCTCGGCGATGCCTGTGATGTCGGCCCAGATGAGCCGGAAAGTGACTTCGACGGCGACGGAATCCCGGATTCGCTCGATAACTGCCCGTTCGATTGGAACCCGGACCAGGCCGATTCCGACGGTGACGGCCAGGGCGACGCCTGCCCCTATGACCTGGATGATCTCGATCTCGATGATGACGGCGTGCTCGATTTCGACGACAACTGCCTCACCGTCTACAACCCCGACCAGGCCGACTCCGACGGTGACGGCATCGGCGATGCCTGCGCTCCCGCCCCTCCGTCGCTGCCCGACATGGATGGAGACGGAATCCCCGACGACCAGGATAACTGCCCGTCCATCGCCAACCCTGACCAGGCCGACAATGACATCGACGGCATCGGCGACCTGTGCGATTCCGACGCAGACGGCGACGGCTGGAGTGACAGTGAGGACAACTGCCCGCAGGTCGCCAACCCCGGCCAGGAAGACAGAGACGAAGATTTCATCGGCGATGCCTGCGACGATGACCTCGACGGCGACGAATGGCCAAACAGCATCGACAACTGCCCCACCGAGTGGAACTCGGACCAGGCCGACTCCAACCAGAACGGCATCGGCGATGCCTGCGAAGACACAGATGGCGATGGCTGGCCGGACTCGTATGATAACTGCCCGCTCGACTGGAATCCCGACCAGGCCGATTCTGACTTCGACGGCCAGGGCGACGCCTGCGATCCAATGGCCGATCTGGGCGTGGAGGTGCTGGTCAGCAACCCCACCCCGGCAGATGGAGAGACCGTCACCTTCACACTCAACATCACCAATCATGGCCCAGGGGCGGCCAGCAACATCACCTACTACGCAGATTGGGGGCCCACAACATCCTGCCCCCCTTAAACTACCCGTCCCGCCTGGACGAATACGCTGGCCAGCCTGAACGTGGGGCAGACCTTCAGCACGGTGATCGCCAGTTTCACGGCAGGACAAAGCGGCCACTGTTCGGCCAGCGCCAATGCCAGCATCAGCAGCAGCACGCCGCCTGACTATAATTCCGGCAATGATTTCGGCTCGGCCTCATTCGTCTTTTATCCGCCCGATGCCGATGGCGACGGCGTGCCCGACTGGGCCGACAACTGCCCCACAGTCGGCAACCCCGATCAGATGGATTCGGATGGCAACGGCCAGGGCGACGCCTGCGACCCGCTGGCCGATGTTTCGGTCGCGGTTGCAGTGAGCAACCCTGTCCCGGCGGATGGGGAAGTCGTCACTTTCACCATCACCTTCACCAACTTTGGCCCCTACCCTGTGAGCGCGGTCGATTATGCGCGCGGAATCGGGTTCGTCTCGTGTACAGGTGTGCCCGGCAGCGGCACCACCGCCCCTACCCCGTTGGGATCGCTCGCCGTCGGCCAGACGGTCACCCAGACGATCAGCTATACGGCGGGCACAACCTGCAGCGCCAACGTGAGCGCAACGGTACTCAACGCCGTCCCGCGCGACTACAACACGGGCAACGACAGCGCCTCCAACGCCTTTGCCTATTACCCGCCCGATAGCGATGGCGACGGCGTGCACGACCTGATGGACAACTGTCCCGGCATTGGCAACCCGGACCAGACCGATACCGATGGCAACGGCCAGGGCGATGCCTGCGACCCGGTGACCGACATCGCGGCTTCTATCCTGGTGAGCAACCCTGCCCCGGCCAATGGCGAAATCGTCAGCTTCACCCTCAACATCACCAATCTTGGCCCCAGCGCTGCCACCGCCATCAATTACGGCGTCGGCTATGCGTATGTGACCTGCTCACCTCCAGTGGGCGGCGGCCCAACCTTTGCGGGTACGGTGCCTTCGCTGAATGTCGGCGAAACCTACAGCGCGGCCATCGCCAGCTTTGAGGCCGGGGTCTACTGCTCCGGCAGCGCCGACGTGAACGTGAGTGGCAGCACCCCTCGCGACTGGAATTCATCCAACAATTCGGCTTCCGGGTCGTTCACCTACACACCCTAGCCCGGCCTGGCCCTGGGCCTGGGCCTGATTTACGTTGGCAAATGGATCGGATGTGAGAGGGCGAAGGGCTGGCCTCACCCCCGCGCGGCTCCAAAACCGGGCCGCTTCGCCCCCTCTCCGAAAATTTTCGGAGAGGGGGCAGACCAAGCGCCTCCCAAGAGGCGCGCAGGTCGGGGGTGAGGCCGGACTCTCGCAGGTCACCATAGCCGGTTATTTTCTCAAAGTGCATAAGGGCGTAGGCTCAGGGCGAGCAAAGCGCCCTGACGGGCGCTCAAGAACGGGGCGGTTGGGTTGATTTGTTCCTTAGCCGGGCGGCTTCAGCGTCCCCTGCGGGGACGTCCCCGGCGGAACCCCGGCGCGGTGTGCCCCTGTGCCAATTGCCGGTGGCCTAACCCCATGGCTGCGGATACAATTAGGCCACTCGCACCCTGGACACGTTCCAGCCTGCCCGGAACAAGGACCGGTCATGCTCTCATTTTTCCTGATCGTGCTGGGCCTCGTGGGGCTGCTGCTCGCGCTCGAAGCGCTGTTGCAAGCCCGCGACCGCCGGCGTTTTCCACCGCCCGGCACCCTGGTAGATGTGGGCGGCTATCGCCTGCACCTGCACTGCATGGGCGATGTCGTCGAGGGCCAGCCCACCGTCGTGCTGGAAGGCGGGCGCGGCAGTTCGGCCTATGACTGGACGCTGGTCCAGCGCGAGATCGCCGGGTTCGCCCGCGTGTGCAGCTACGACCGCGCGGGCTATGGGTGGAGCGAGCCGGGGCCGCCGCCGCGCTCCGGCGAGCATCTCGCCGATGAACTGCACCGCCTACTGCTCAAAGCAGGGGAGCCGGGGCCGTATCTGCTGGTCGCACATTCACACGGAGCGCATACCGCGCGCCTGTTCGCCCGCCGCCAGCCCGATGCCGTCGCCGGGATGGTGCTGCTCGACGCACGCCCCGATGACATCGGCAGCCTGCCCGTGCTCGGCGACCTGGACCGGGCCAATCGCCGGCTGCGCCTGGTCCCTCTGCTGGCGCGCCTGGGGCTGATTCGCGCGATGGGACGGTCGGTACTGCCGCCCCCCTTCCGCGAGCGCCTGCCCCACTACCCGGTGACGGTCCTGTTTCAGGGCCGGTTTTTTGCCGCGCTCAACCGCGAAGCGCGCATGACCGACCAGACCGATGCCCAGGTGCGCAGCGCGGGATCGCTGCACGACCTGCCGCTGATTGTGATCCGGCACGGCATCCCAGACCTGTTCGCCGACCTGGACGCGGAGCGGGCGCAGCAGGCCGAGGCGCAGTGGTGCGCCGCCCAGGATCGCCTGGCCGCGCTCTCGTCGCAGGGCCGGGTGCGGGTGGCCGAACACAGCGGCCATCACATCATGATCGAGCAGCCGGAGCTGGTGGTGGAGGCCGTGCGCGAGATTCTGGCGCTCACTGCGCCACAGGGCGGCGGCATTCCACCGGCAGAAAGCGCGCATGTGCCCTCCGGTGATCCGGCGTAACCGGTCGTAAAAGAGCAGTGCGCCGGCCCCTGGCCCGGAATTCATCGTTGGTGGCTTTTTTCCAAAGGAGACACGTTCGCACTCATGGGACTCAAACCCGATCACTGGATTCGTAAGATGGCGCTCGAACACGGCATGATCGAGCCGTTTGTCGATTCGCAGGTCCGCAACGGCGTCATCAGCTACGGCGTCTCGTCCTACGGCTACGATGTGCGCATCGCCAACCAGTTTAAGATCTTCACCAACGTCTACAGCGCCATCGTGGACCCGAAGAACTTCGACCCCAAGTCGATGGTGGATTTTGAGGGCGATGTGTGCATCATCCCGCCCAATTCGTTTGTGCTGGGGCGCACGGTGGAATACTTCCGCATCCCGCGCAACGTGCTGACGATCTGCCTGGGAAAAAGCAGCTATGCGCGGTGCGGCCTGATCGTCAACGTGACCCCCTTCGAACCGGAATGGTCGGGGTACGTCACGCTGGAGATCAGCAACACCACCCCCCTGCCCGCCAAGATCTACGCCAATGAGGGCATCTCGCAGGTGTTGTTCTTCGAGGCCGACGAGGAATGCGAGATTTCCTATGCGGACAAAAAGGGGAAATACCAGGGCCAGCAGGGGATCGTGCTGCCCAAACTCTAACGCCGCACCGGGCCGGGGGCGCGCCTGCCTCCGGCCCGCTCATTGACCGCTCGTGTATTGATCGGTCACCGCCAGCGGCGCATAGGACATCACCACGTCGTACTGCACCGAATAGAGCACCACGCTGCCGCGCAGGTAGTTATCCACGTTGAAGGTTGGGTCTTCGATGAAGTAGTTCTGGCTGCCCCGGTTTCCCTTCAGCGCGCCCAGGTCGATCTGCAAGCGCGCACCCTGGGCCAGCGCTTCGGGGGTATTCGGCGTCTGCACCGCGCTCAGCAGCACGTGCACCTGCGGCCCCCCATAGGCGTCCAGGTTTTGCAACCGCAGCAGCCAGCGCCCATTCGACAGGCGGTAGATGCTGGCGATTCCCGTCGCGCTGCGGACCGGGTCCACCGTCACAAAATTGCCGCGCAGCGCTTCAATCACCGCGACCGGGTTGGGATCAGTGGCGGGCAGGTTCTCATCCACCACTTCGACCGGCTCCGCCAGCCGCGCGCCGACAAAGTCAATCGCCATCTGTTCGTCGATCGCCAGCAGCGCTTCATAAAGCTCCTGCTGTTCGGGCGAGAGCACATAGAACGCCGGGGGGAACAGTTCGCCCTCTTCCTCGCGGCGGAAATAATCCTCAAACTGCACAAGCCACAGCGGCGATAGCAGCAGCGCCGCCACAACCAGCGCCCCAACAAACAGCGCACCCCACGCGGGCCGGGTATTCATCGGCTTGGCTCGCTCCTTCGCACAGGCTCGCCACGCGAGCCGCAGTCCCACACACCGACGGCGACAGCGGCGCACAGAGACTCATCCCTGCCGCCCCTCGCCTGCGTGATCATAACGTCCCACGCACGTTTGATCCACTGCTCATTTGGACATCGCCTGGCCTTGATGCACTTTGAGAAAATAACTGGCTGTGGTGACCCGCGAGAGTCGGGGGGTCCTACCCGCCGCCGACCAACTCTGCCAGCGCCTTCAGTGCGCTTTCAGGCCCTGCACATAGCCGCACGCTTGAGCGTGCGGCGAAATGGCGGCGTGAACTTACGTGCGAACACCCCCCGCTCATTTGCCCCCGCCGAACATTTGTGCTATCCTTGCGCTCAATCGCGTTCCTGCCCAAGGAGTCTATGCCGTGTCCGCTCCCCTGCCCCTGACCGCCGTCCGTGCGCTGGCCCTGCACGCCCAGGGCCTGGCTGCCGCCGCGTCGCCCGATCCGACGCCCGATGCGCTGTACGCCGCCGTCGAACGGCTCGGCTGCGTGCAGATCGATACCCTGCACATGGTCCGCCGCAGCCATTACGTCACGTTGTGGAGCCGCCTGGGGCGCTACGACCCTGCCGCGTTCGACCGCCTGATCTACGACCCCACTCAGCGCCGCCTGTTTGAATATTGGGGACACGCCGCCAGCATCCTGCCGCTGACCGGTTACCGCTTCCGCCAGCCGGAAATGGACCGGCTGCGCGCGACCGGCGGATGGTGGGGCGGCTGGGGCAAGAAGCCCGAAAACCAGCCGGTGATCGAAGCCGTGCGCCGGCGGCTCACAGAAGAGGGCGCGCTGCGCGCCTCCGACTTCGACCGCGACGGCCACCAGCCGGGGTCCTGGTGGAGCTGGAAGCCCGCCAAGCGCGCGCTGGAGCATCTTTATAACACCGGCGACGTAATGATCGCGGACCGGGTGAACTTCCAGCGCGTCTACGACCTGCGCGAGCGCGTGCTGCCGGATTGGGTGGATACGCGCCCGGTCACCGCCGACGAGGCCAACCGTCATCACATCGAGCACGCGGCGCGCGCGCTGGGCATTTTCGAGGCCGGTCACGCGTCCGATTACGCCTATCTGCGACGCGGCACCGGTATGCCACACGTCAAGGCGCTGCTGGCCGAAGGGGTGCTGGTCGAAGTGCAGGCCGAAGTCATGGGCGGCGCGGTGCGCCCCCTGCTCGTCCACCGCGAGTCACTGCACGCTCTCGCCCAGGCAGCGGATGGCGCGATCACCGCCGAACGCACCACCTTCTTGAACCCGTTCGACCCGCTGTTCTGGGCCAATGGCCGCGACGAGCTGCTGTGGGGTGTCCGCCAGCGCCTGGAAGCCTACAAACCCGCGAAGGATCGCATCTGGGGCTATTACTGCCTGCCGATCGTGCACCGGGGCCGCTTGATCGGGCGGTTTGATCCCAGGCTGGAGCGTAAAGCCCGCACGCTCCGCCTGGTGTCGCTGTTGCTGGAACCCGGCATCGCGCCGGACGAGGAAATGATCGCCGATGTAGCAGCGGCTATGCGCGATTTTCTGGCGTGGCACGAGGCCGATACGCTGGTGATCGAACGCAGCGACCCGCCCGACTTCGGCGATCGGCTGATGGCGGCGATGTAGGAAATGGGCCGGGCGGAATCGCGTGCAAAAACGCCCCTACCGGGCCTGATCCTCCCGCCGGTGGGTGAATCTACCCGGGTAAATGCATCAAAACACGTGACCCGCGAGAGTCCGGCCCCACCCCCACCTTCGCC
>DAOUFU010000292.1:0-3482 GCA_034429275.1 Anaerolineae bacterium
AGCGCGGACAGCATCGCGATCCAGGCCAGACGTTGGGGGGAAAGGCGCATGAATGATCAGCCTCAATAGCGGATGTGAAAACCACTGAACTCGCCCGTTGCGTCTTCATAGACCACATCGAGGCGGTCTACATAGGCGGCGCGAGGGCCAACACTCAGCGCGCGCTCAAAGGCGTCCAGGGCGGGGCGGGGACCTTCGGCGACCGTCTCAACTGCGCCGTCCCAGGTGTTGCGCACCCAACCCGTCAGACCAAGCCGGAGGGCTTCGCGCTGGGTGAACGCGCGGAAACCGACCCCCTGCACATCGCCGTGCACGGTGGCGCGCAGACGCTGGTGAGATGGGCGGACACTGCCGGGCGTGTCGGGCATGACGATCTCCGGGCGCTCAAGGACCAACGCGGCCCATTATAGCAATGGGTGCGCGGGCAGCCAAACCTGGGGATCGGCGGATGAGCGATCACCGTTTGGGGCGAGGATCGGCAGGGACCGGCTGCAAGCGGGAGGGCAGCGGCGCGCCCAGAATCCAGGCCCGGACCATCGCGCTGAACAGGTCGGGCGCTTCGACATTCCAGCCGTGACCCAGCCCTGGCGCAAGGCATCCGCGCGCATTGGGCATCAAACTGGCAATGGTGCTGACGGCCTGGGTGATGATTTTTGTCTCGCGGGCACCGGCAGTGATCAACGTGGGAACATGCACGCTGCGCAGGGTGGATGGAAGCCGGAAATCTGCCGCGTCTTTCCATATCTGGCGGTAGGCCTGCATCGACATGACCAGCACGTTTTCGATGAAGGCCGCCTCCATCTCCGGCGGCAGGTGCAGCGCTTGAGCCTGCTTCGTCACCAGCGAGCGCCGCCGCAGCAGCCGCGACATCAGCCAGAGCTGGGGCCTGAGCAACACGCGGTATGGCATTGGCGCGGCAGTCACTCCGCTGGCGATGACACTCTTAAGCAGGCTGGAATAGCGCTCCAGCAACACCAACGCGATGTAGCCGCCAAGCGACAGCCCTACCACATGGGCCTGACCGTGGGCAGCGCACGCCCGGATGATCTCGGCAACCTGGCGGGCTGTATCTTCGAGGGATAGCCAGGGAACCTGACTGCTTCTGCCGTGACCGGGCAGGTCTACCACCAGGCAATGGAAATCGGACAGGGCGGCGGTCTGCATCTGCCACATCCAGCCGCTGGCCCCCACGCCGTGCAGAAAGACGATGCCCGGCGCGCCGGGCGTGCCTGTTTCGTGGATGTGAAGTGACATCATCAGCCTTCGCTTTGGGGGTCGATCGTGCCGGACGACGCGGCGACTATTCTACCCGCAGGGCGAGAGTTTTGCCCAGTCGACGTGAGGCCGGACGGGCAAGGGGGCGCTTCACTGAGGGCAAAACGGGCAACGGGGGGTATAATGCGCAGAGGCGGTCCGGTTGAGCTTCTGCGAGGTAGTGAGAGGGAACAGCGTGCAGAGCGAAAAGAAGAGCGTCATAAGGGCGACCAAAGCCGCGGTGAAGGTCGCGCTGCGCCCGGCGTGGTCCGCGCTGCCTGCCCCGGTGCGCGGGCTGATCCGCACCATGCGGCCCAAGCAGTGGACCAAAAACGGCTTTGTGTTCGCCGGGATTCTTTTTGATCAGCAGTTGAGCGACGTGGGCGCACTGGCGCGGGTGGTCGCGGCGTTTGTATTGTTGTGTATGGCGGCAAGCACGATCTATATCATCAATGACCTGGTGGATATCGAGCGGGACCGGCTGCATCCGAAAAAACGCTATCGGGCGCTGCCTTCGGGTCAGCTCCCGGTGCGGTGGGCCAAGATCGCGGCGGCGATTCTGCCGATGATCGCGCTGGGCGGCGGGCTGGCGCTGTCGTGGAAGCTGGCGGCGGTGCTGGCGGCCTATTTGGCGCTGCAACTGGTGTACTCGTTCTGGATCAAGAACGTGGTGATCGTAGACGTGTTCGCAATCGCGGCGGGATTTGTTTTGCGGGTGCTGGCGGGCGTGGTGGTGATCACGCTCTCGAACTTTTCGCCCTGGCTCTATGTGTGCGCCGGGCTGCTGGCATTGTTCCTGGCCATCGGCAAACGCCGCCAGGAACTGATCATGTTGGCGGAAAACGCAGAAGGCTACCGGGCGACCTACAAAGATTACAATATGCCGCTGCTCGATGATATGCTGCGCATGGTGACGACCGGATCGGTGATCACCTATATGCTGTACACGATTGAGGCGCAGACGATCCGCACAAGCGGCCACCGGATGATGCTGACGATTCCGTTTGTGGTGTACGGCATCTTCCGCTACCTGTATCTGATCCACGTGCGGGGCGAGGGCAGCGCGCCGGACGAGCTGTTGTTCAAGGATGCCAGCCTGCTGCTGGATGTGGTGTTGTGGGTGATGGCGGTGGGTGTGATCCTCTACGTGGTGTGAGGCAGGGCGACGATGGCCGATGTTCGGGCGGAAGCGCCCGGAAAGATCATTCTACTGGGCGAGCATGCGGTAGTGCATGGCCAGCCCGCGATAGCCGTGCCGCTGAGCGCAGTTCGCGCGGCGGTGGACATCGAAGCTGCGCCAGCGGGCGACGGCCTGACGGTGCGTGCGCCCGATCTGGGGGCTGAGGTGAGGCTTCGGGCGGATCATGATCGAGAGACGCCCGCCGATATGCCTGAGGGGTGGGTGAATGCGCTGGTATACCCCGTGCAGTTGGGGCTGCAGGCGCTCGAACTCGCGCCGCCGGACCTGGTGCTGACCGTGCGTTCGACGATCCCGATTGCGAGCGGGCTGGGCAGCGGGGCGGCGGTCGCGGCGGCACTGGTGCGCGCCCTGGGGTTGGCGGTGGGACGGCCCTTTGCGCTGGAGGCACTGAACGCGCTGGTTTTCGAGGTGGAAAAGCGACATCACGGCACGCCAAGCGGGATCGATAACACGGTCATCGTCTATGAGCAGCCGGTATATTTTGTGCGAGGGCAGCCGCCGGAGACCTTCACCATTGCGCGGGCTTTCCGGCTGCTGGTGGGTGATACAGGCCAGGGCAGCCCTACGAGAATCGCAGTGGGTGATGTGCGTGTGCTGTATGAGGCGGAGCCGGAGCGAATCGGGGCGGTGTTTGCGCGAATCGGTGAGCTGGTGCGCGCCGGGCGGCAGGCTATCGAAACCGGCGCGATCGAACAATTGGGGCCGCTGATGAATGAGAACCATGCCTTGCTGCGCGAACTGACGGTATCCAACGCGGCGCTGGACCGGTTGTGCGCGGCGGCGCTGGCGGCGGGCGCGCATGGGGCGAAGCTCTCCGGCGGTGGGCGCGGTGGCAACATGATCGCGCTGGTGGATGAGCACAACGCGGCATCGGTCCGGCAGGCGCTGGAGGGAGCGGGCGCGGTGCGTGTGATCGAAACGGTGGTGGGCAGATGGTGACGGCGGCGGTGATCAGTGCGCTGGTGTTGCTGGCGATGCTGGGGCTGGTCACCTGGCGAGGGCTGCGCTATGTGGCGCGGCACCCGGA
>DAOUFU010000293.1:0-8878 GCA_034429275.1 Anaerolineae bacterium
ATCGTGCTGGTGCCATTCTTCGGGCGGCTGTGGTGTACCGTCTGCCCGATTCCAGCCCCTGGTGAATGGCTCCAGCGCCGCGCTATCATCCAACGCAGGCCCGGCAAGCTGTGGACGCGCGGGCTGCGCTGGCCGCGCCGCCTGAAGAACATGTGGCTGCAAAACTTCGGCTTTCTGGGCGTGGCACTGTTCAGCACGATCATCCTCACGCGGCCCAGTGTCAGCGCGTGGCTGCTGCTGAGTTTTCTGCTGGTGGGGGTGATCCTGAGCGCCCTCTATAAGGATCGCGTCTTCTGCCGCTATGTCTGCCCGGTGGGCGGCTTTATCGGGTTGTATTCGCTGATGTCCCCGGTCGAGCTGCGCGTGGCCGATCCCAACGTCTGCGCCGACCACAAAACCAAAGACTGTATCACGGGGAACGAATTGGGCTATGGCTGTCCCTGGATGGTCTTCCCTGGCAGCCTGACGCGCAATACCTACTGCGGCATGTGCTTCGAGTGCCTGAAAACCTGTTCGCGCAACAACATCGTGCTCAATCTGCGCCCCTTCGGCAGCGATCTGATGGTCGCCAAAGAGCGCCGCCTGGATGAAGCCTACAAAGCCTTCATCATGCTCGGCTGCGCGCTGACCTATTCGGCGGTGCTGCTCGGCCCCTGGGGCTGGATCAAGCACTGGGCCAACATGGACACGCTGCCCCATTGGGCGCTCTACGCGGCTGGATTCCTGACCTTCAACCTCGTGCTGCTGCCGGGATTGTTTGCCCTGGTCGTCCTGCTCATCCGGCAGGTGACTCGCACTAAACGCCCCTTCCGCCAGATGTTCATCGATTACGCCTACACGCTGATCCCGCTTGGCCTTGCCGCGTGGATCGCGTTCAGTTTCGGCTTTGTGCTGGTCAATGGCAGTTACGCGCTGGTCGTGCTCTCCGATCCGTTTGGCTGGGGCTGGAACCTGTTCGGCACCGCCCAAACGACCTGGACCCCATCAGGCACGAGTCTGATCCCCTTCCTGCAGGTGGGCGTGCTAACTGCCGGGTTGATGGTCGCGCTCAACACGGCCTACAAGATCGCGCGCCAGCACCACACCCTGCACCGCCCGGCCTTTCTGGCGACGCTGCCTGTCACCGGATTTGCAGCCATCGTAATTGTCATTTTTTTGAGGCTCTACCTGGGATGAGTTTGAACCGGACTGAAATCACCGCGCTGGTGATGCTGGGGTTGATCGTGGTCGGCCTGCCCGCCGCCGCGCTCGGTTACGAATACTGGCTGCGCCCGGCCACTTCTGGGCACGCCGTGATCAATATCGCCGCGCGCGCGCCGGAAAACGGCGGTTTTTCGCCGGACGCCATCCGCGTGCCGGTCAACGAGCCGGTGACGCTGCGCTTTGCCTCGATGGATGTGACGCACGGCGTCGCTATCGGGCCAGGGCTGAGCATCGACCTCGGCCACATCGACCCCGGCCAGATGAGCGAGATCACGCTGACCTTCGACCGGCCCGGCACGTATACCTACTACTGCACCACGTGGTGCAGCCCGGACCACTGGCGGATGCGCGGCACGATCCATGTGATCGATCCGGAAAATCCCGCCTATGTGCCGCCCGCGCAGTCCGACCCGGTGATCGAGGCGCTGATCGCCGAAGGAGTCGATATTGACGCGGCTCACTCTGCCGGTGCCCCGTCAGAGCACAGCAGCACTCCCGCGCTGGTCATCGCGCGCGCGCCCTCGGCGCAGCGCGGCGCGGACCTGATCGACAGCCTGGCTATCCCTGCCGAAGTGACCGATCCGCTGTGGCGGCGTTCGCACACGCCCGCGCAGGCGCTCGACCTGCTGGTCGCGGCCAATACCGGGATAGCCCAGGCGGATTTGCTCGACGTGGTTGCCCACCTGTGGAACCGCGACAGCTCCCCCGAACGGCTGGCCACCGCCGAAGCGCTGTACAACAGCAACTGCGCCGCCTGTCATGGGCAGTACGGTGGCGGGAACGGCCCAGCGGCAAGTACCACCGCCGAGAAGCCGGTCGCCTTTGCCGATCCAGCGTATATGTATGAACGGCGCAGCGATGTGCTATATGCGAAAATCCGGCGCGGCGGCATGGGCACGGGGATGCCGAACTTTGGCACGCTGTTCACCCCGGACGAAACCTGGATGCTGGTCGAGTATCTGTGGACGATGCCGGTTGCTGCTCCACAAGAAGCACCCTAATGGCCTGAGGTTATCGATCGGCCACCAGCCGGGTCTGCTCATGCTGGTGCTCAAGCTGATCCAGCAGCCTGTATGGTTGAAAAACTCAATCCGAGCCACTTTTCCCCGGAAATGTTCGAGATCAACTGGCCAATCATCACCCCTACAAAAAAACCCTGCAGAACCGATCAGAACCCTGACGAGGACGGGGCACGGGGCACATCTTCTTGAACCTTCAAGGAACAAATGCTCGCTTGTGATTTCTTGACATTTTCAACCATACAGGCGTTGTTAATCAAAGCTCGATGGGTTGCAAACCGGGCCTCATCTCCAGTGTTTTCCCGGCATAACGGAACACTCCACTCAAACTGGAGGGCAGAGATACACTCCCAGAGACATGGTCGTGTTCAAAGTGGAGGTCCACCTCAATCCGCCCGCCAGGGTGAACCATGTCCCCGGTCAGATGCGTCAGATAGCCCGGCAGGGGCGCAATCTCCACCTGGCCAAAGCCGAATGAGGTCGGGCGTATGCCCAACAGGGTAGCAAAAAAGTGATACAGCGGGTGTGCGCCCCAGCCATGACAGTCAGAACGGGATGGCTCAGGCTGCTCAGGGGTGGTTTTGAAGCCCTGTTTAGGCAGGTCCAACCACAGCCCCAGGCGTTCAAAGAACGCTCCCGGCTGATTGAGCATCCGGTAGGTTTCAAACAGGTAATGGGTGAAATAGATGGTCGTCCGAGTCAGCGAATCATCATTGAGCAGGTTGTGAGCCGTGCGCGTGTATTGCTCGCCTTCAAGCATGCCGGACAGCAGCGCCAGGCATTGGGTGTGTTCGGAGAAGCTTGTGTGCGCCAGATCGTCAGCGAAGAGGCCCCGTCTATCATCCCAGAACGCCGCCATAGATGCGGCAGCGAGCACATTTCGCCAACCTTGCCACCGCTGGGCTAACAGACTCTCGCCCGCCCATTCCTCTAACTGAACCGCCAGCCCTAAGATATAAACCAGGTGCCAGTTGAGCACCCCGCTAAACCCGTCAAACGCCTCGGGTGGAACACCTAACAACCAGCCTGGCGTCCAATCTGTGAAGTTCCACCCGTTGGGAGCCTGTAAGAGATTCCCAGGACGAATGTGCGCCAGAAAGCCATCCAGCACTGAGCGCACGCCCGGCAGCATTTCGGCGATGAAGGCGCGATCATCACGCCACAAAGCGTAGTCGTAGACCATGCCAATCCACCACAAGGCAAACGGCGGAATGACCTGCACATCCCGACATGGATACCGCGCCCTTGTCAACCCATCCGACAGTCGCGACAGTCCAAACAGGATAATCGCTTTGCGCGGCAAGCGATCATCCGAACTGATCGCATAAGTCGTCAGCGCTTCCAGGCGGGAATCGCCGACATACATCAACTGCTCATAATAGGGGCAGTCCATATAGGTTTCATGCGCACACATCTGCAGCCCACGCAATGCCACAGGCGTCACTGCATCCAGCCGTGGGTCGCTGCTGCTGAAGCGACTCTCCATCTCTAGCGGATAGCGCGTTTCTAACAGGCTGACCTTTTCAAGGGTTAAGGGCTGATCCCCGGTCTCAATCAACAGCTCAATATAGCGCCCGGCCCGCCACCACAACGGCTCAAACGATCGCTGCGCGCCGCCATCCGGTACGATGACATCGCGGCACAGTGCGATAAATGTGCGCCCCTTAACCTCATCACGCTGACCTTTTGCGGTCCCGGAAGCATCCACGTAAAGCGCTTCAGCCCAGCCTATGGTGATCCGGCTGCCGTTCCCGCCGGAAAGCTGTACCTGGGGATAGGCGCAAACATATTGTTCGAGATCAAGCACAATCTGGCGACGCGTGTGAGGCGGTATGAGCAGCGGCCTGGCTTCGTCTAGCAAGGACTGCCAGGCGGCGGCTTCAGAAGGCAGGTGAGCATCTGTGACAACCGCGACGATCTGCGGATCGTTCCACGCGGAATCGGCCACGTGACGCACACGCCCCGCATGTCGCGGGGTAGCCATCTGAGCCGGCAGCAAAGCAGGCTGAAGCACATGTACCGCATGAACGCCAAACGGAGAACTGATATCCTCATGCCGGAGTGTGACCGGTTCCCACCCCTGCCCCATTCCTTTTTCGACGCCCCAGGGATAAGCTGCGTCGTCTGTGATCTGTATCGGTTGGACAAAAAAAACGATCTGTCCTTCCAGTCCAGGCATGTCAAAACTGATGCCGGTCACTGGCCTGGCTTCCCACGCGGCTGAGTTCGTGGAAAGCAACCGACCGTAAGGCTCGTCCGCCACCAGCAAGAAACCACCCATCACGCCGACCTGTGCCTGTGGACCGATCTCAGCTAACCGCCAAACAATCGCAACCAGGGTATGCGGCCCGGTTGACAGGTTCAGATCGTAAGTTTCATAAAACCAGGCCCGATCCGACCCGCGCTCCGGCCCGCGTCCCACGCACTGCCCATCCACATAGAGTATGTATCGCTCATCCGCGCTGACATGCACACGAATTGTGGCCTCTTGCGGCAAATCGAACCGCAGCCGGTAAGCAGTCACTTCAGGTGGAGACATCGGCTGCCGGGGTGTGATCCAGGCCGGACGTGCAAGATGGGCCACGCTGAAATCGGCAGGAACGGCGTTACTGGGAGCCAACGGGTTATGATCCAAAATGAATTTCATGGCTATCCTTCTAATCAATCACACAATGATTTGACTCGCGCGATTATATGTAGCGCGCTGAGTGCAGCGCTACAGACAAGAAATCTCTGAGGCGAGGACTGCAGAAAATCACAGCGGCCCCTCCAATCACAATTTACCGATCGAGCGCCACATGGCAAGCTCGTCACTGAAGCGGTCATAGATGATCTCACATTTTGAATCGATTCGCATGGATGGCCTGTCTTCAAGATCGTATGCCGGCCATTCCGGCACCCCTGCGGCAGAAGGCTTCCCGGTTCTTGCGAAGCTGGTCCACAGCCCGGCCATATTGCGCGCCGCAATGTAACGAGCAGGGTTGCTGCCGGAGAGAAAACCCGGCTTGTTCTCAGGCGTTTCGTTGAGGAATTTGAACGTAATGTCCATCGCATGAGGCGTGCCCATCGCATAGTCTGTTCCGGGGATTTTCATCTCCGACTTGTAGCCAAACTGGTATAAGTAAACGGGCGCACCATGCTGCGCCGCTTTTTTCTCGGCAATCTCCACAGACCCCAACCCCATCATCGTGATTGACGCTATGGCCACGAAAAGTTCTGGGGCGGAGGCATTGGGCATTGCTCGTCGATAGGTTTCAACAATCTGTGCTGTATCCGGGCCGAATTGAGGTTCGAGCTTCGCGTGCAAGCCTGCGAAATCAAGTTCGAAAGCGCTGATGTCGCCCTTCTCCCAGGCGAAGAAAGTATACTCATCTTCATTCCAGCCCACGATCAGGGGTTTGCTGCAGGAGAGTGTGGGAGCGGCTGGATCAAAGGGATGAGCAGGCAGCACGATCCCATCGACCACGGGGCCAAAGCCGCCGACAAACGAGCCGGTACTTCTCCCCGCTGCAAGTTTCTCCTGATAGGGCGGCACTGGCGGAAACATAGACTGGACGCGCAGCAGTTCAGCCGCCGGGATTTCAAGCAGTTTCCGCCACTCTTTGGGTGCAATACCTAACTGCTTCAAAACCAGTGCGGTTGTTTGAGCGGCCATCTCCTGCGTGCACATCCGCACACCAGGCCCACTCTCAATCGAAGCCTTATGAAAATATGGCGCGGTCTCTGGCATGGCATACAAACACGATGTTTTTGCCCCACCACCCGATTCACCAAAGATCATGACGTTGTCGGGGTCGCCACCAAAGACGCTGATATTCTTGTTGACCCATTCCAGCGCCAGGGCAATATCCTGAATGCCACGATTGCCTGATCCCTCGTAGTCTGATCCAGCAACCTCATCCAGATAGAGGAAACCCAGCAGGCCCAGGCGATGATTGGGCTGCACCACTACCACATCAAAATGGCGTGCCAGGTTTGCCCCATCCTGGCCTGCAGCACTGCCGGAGCCAATGACGAAGCCTCCGCCGTGGCTGTAAAACATCACCGGGCGCTTCTGATGATCATTGGCAGGGGTCCAAATGTTCAGGAAAAGGCAGTCCTCGGCGGGTTCAGGCTCGTTCAATCGAGGGGGTTGGATGGCAGGCGCGCCAGGCTCCAGGGCATCTCGCACACCCGGCCAGGGTTTCAGTTCAGCGGGGGAGCGAAATCGTCTATCGCCGGAAACTCGACCGGCATAGGGTATACCTTTGAAGATATGGACACCTTCGCTTGTGGTTCCCCTTACCTTCCCAAACATAATCTCGACTTCGACGGTGTTCATAAACGAAACCACTCGCCTTTCTGGGGACAGCGCCGCCACGTGTTCAAAATGAGCCGGGATATTTTGTGCGAGACACCCTCTTCCGCCAGACAAGTGAAGATTTGAACTTTCTTGACAAGGTTTCAAAATTCCAATACCCTGTAAATAACTTACACGATTAAGTAAATCGGCGTCAAGCGGTTTCCTGCTGGAAATGGGTGTGGCATGAAGCGACCAACTCAAGCCGACGTTGCGCGACTGGCCGGTGTATCGCGGGCCACTGTTTCCTATGTTTTGAATAACGACGCCAAAAATACAATTTCGCCCGAAACACGCCAGCGCGTTCAGGACGCAATCGATCAATTGGGCTATATGCCAGATTCGCGCGCGCGGTCGCTGCGCAGCGGAAGCACTCGAACCATCGGCGTCCTGCTGCCCATTTACGAGAATCCTTACTTCTGGCGCATTCTGACCGGCATTTCGAGCGAGGCAGAAGTCCACGATTTCAGCGTGATGCTGGTCCCCAGTTCGGGGGCACACCCCTCAGAACAACAGGAACACCGGTTGGTGCGAGAACTCGCTCAACAGCGTGTGGACGGCATCATCATGATGATGAGTACCAGCATCCTGCCGGATGCGATCATCGAGCAGTTGCGGAAATCGGCGAAACCCATCGTGCAGATAACGTCCATGAAGTCGGAGTTTGACTGCGTTTTTGGCAGCTACAGCGACGGCACAAAGGAGTTAATGGAGTACCTCCTTCAATTGGGGCACCGGCAGATTGGATTCATCTACGGTGTTGCCCTGATGGCGCAGGGCAGCGATCGCCTGGTGGCTTATCAAGAAGTTTTGGAGCAGGCGCATATACCTTACGATCCTGAACTCGTCGAGCAGTGTGGGCAAACCCTTGAAGACGGGTATCAGGCCACTCTGAAGGTGCTTCAGCGCCCCAACCGCCCTACCGCGCTGCTGGTGATCAATGACCTCTTGGGAATCGCAGCGCTGCGTGCCGCTGCCGATCTGGGCCTGCGGGTTCCGGAAGATATTTCTATTGCCAGTTTTGATGATATTCCATTCGCCAATTATGCCGTTCCCCGTCTCACAACAGTCTCTAGCCAACCGTCTGAATTGGGGCGTTATGCCGTGCAGCTCCTGCTCAAGCGGCTGTCCGGGCACGAGCTTTCCCCGCGCGAAGTGTTCAAACCCGGCACAAAACTGATTATCCGGGAATCTACCGGCCCGGCCCCCAATCAATGAGCGAATAATACGGCAGTTTGAATAGCATACGGGAGAAAGGACAGCGGCATTCGAAAAAATACACGAACCTTGACACGCCTGTTGAACTAAATCCGACGAGTTAATATTAGGAGCATTTCAAATGTTGAGAAAAATCGCTCTCTCCCTCTTGTTCGTGGTCATGATGGTTCCCACCGTTTTTGCGCCAACCGGTGTATCGGTTGCCCAGGGGCCGCAGGGACTCCCCGTAGACGTACCGCGTGAGGAAATGGTCGTGCTCGACCAGATTTTCCGCTATGGTGTTCCTGGCAACTACAACATTTGGACGCCCAGTGGCCTGACGCCTCATCGTCACGCCCTGATGAATGAAACGCTCTGGTACAGAGACCAGGAAACCGGCGAACGCATCTACGGGGCCGCGATCTCCGACCCGCTCTACAACGAAGACTACACCCAGATGTCGGTGGAGCTGCGGCAGAACCTCACCTGGAGTGATGGGGTGCCCTTCACCGCCGATGACCTGGTGTATACCGTAGAGACCTTGATGGCAACCCCTGAACTCGGTCAGGCCGGTTGGAATGTCAGCCTCAATCAATATGTGGAATCGGTGGTGAAGACCGGGGATTTCAGCGTTCAGTTCAACCTGAAGGAGCCGAACCTGCGCTTCCATACACTCTTCGAGACGGTGTGGAACGGCGTGTATATCATGCCGAAGCACATCTTTGAGAATGTAGAGGATAAGGGAACGTTCACCTTTGAGAATCCGGTGGTCCTGGGGACTTACGTGCCGATCCAGTATGATCCAAACGGGTTCTGGGAACTTTATGAGCGCCGCGAGGACTGGCAAAACACCGTCGCCGGTACCGTGACCGGCAACCCTGGCCCTAAATACGTGCTGACCATCTTCTACGGTGACAATGCACGTAAAGCGATCGCCATGTCTCGTGGTGAATTGGATGCGTACTTCGATGCGGATATCGAAGCATTTGAGACGACCCTCGATACTACGCCGACCGCGCGTTCGTGGTACAAAGATTTCCCGTGGGCCTATCCTAACGAAAACAACACCCGTCAGTTCACCTTCAACTACGAAGCACAACCGTTGTTCCAGGATGTGCGG
>DAOUFU010000294.1:0-42397 GCA_034429275.1 Anaerolineae bacterium
GCCCACCCCATTCCCATGAATGTATGCCAGCATGTTCGTTCTGTTCGGACTGATCTCGCTGTTTCCGGGCGCGCACAATACATGACTCTACGCGCCCGCTTGGTAGACAGGTACAAAAGCAGCCTTCTTGCCCGATACAGCCGCCTAAAACAGGGCAGTCATTTGGGCAAACTCCACAAATTGAGCCGCCTCAATTCACGCTAAGATTAGGGGTCACACACTTGCGATCAGGCGTGCCAGGACCCATCGGAGCCGGCCCCCGCACCCGATCAGCCGTTCCGCTTGCGAAAGGATATCGTTATGCAACCGATCACCAAAGTTGTGCTGGCCTACAGTGGTGGTCTTGATACCTCAATCATCGTTCCCTGGCTGAAAAATACTTATCACTGCGAGGTTATCTGCTTCACTGCTGACCTGGGTCAGGCTGAAGAGCTGACCGGCCTGGAAGAAAAAGCCATCCGCACAGGTGCCAGCAAGCTTTACATCCGCGACCTGCGCGAAGAGTTTCTAACCGATTTCGTCTTCCCCACCTTGCAGGCCGGTGCCGTTTATGAGCGCCTCTACCTGTTGGGTACGTCTTTTGCCCGTCCCCTGATCGCCAAGCACCTGGTTGAGGTAGCTGAAGCCGAAGGGGCTGAAGCTATCGCGCATGGCTGCACGGGCAAAGGGAACGATCAGGTTCGGTTCGAACTCACCGCGATGGCGTTGAATCCCAAGCTCCAGGTGATCGCTCCCTGGCGTGAGTGGGATATCCGCAGCCGCGAGGATGCGATCGCCTACGCCGAAGAGTTTAACGTCCCGATCACGTCCACGCTCAAGAGCATCTACAGCCGTGACCGCAATATCTTCCACATGAGTCACGAGGGCGGCCCACTCGAAGACCCCTGGAATGCCCCCGAAGAATCCATGTTTGTCCTCACCAAAAGCCCGGAAAACGCCCCGGACAAGCCGGTTATCTTTGAGCTTGGGTTCGAGAAGGGCGTGCCGGTGTCGATCAATGGTGAAGCGATGAGTCCGGTCCCGCTCTTTGAGCGGCTGAACGCTCTCGGCTCGGAACATGGCGTCGGGCGTGTGGACATGGTCGAAAACCGGCTGGTCGGCATGAAGAGCCATGGCGTCTATGAGACCCCCGGCGGCACCATTGTGCACGTTGCTCACCAGGCGCTCGAAAGCCTGTGCCTCGACAAGCAGGTGATGCATTTCAAAGACTTCATCGCCGTCAAGTATGCCGAGCTGGTCTATAACGGCATGTGGTATACCCGCCTGCGCGAAGCGCTTGATGCC
Source organism: Anaerolineae bacterium (assembly GCA_034429275.1). GTDB lineage: Bacteria > Chloroflexota > Anaerolineae > Aggregatilineales > Aggregatilineaceae > DAOUFU01. The sequence goes on from DAOUFU010000294.1 coordinate 1,285, forward strand.
TTCGTGCAGGAGACCCAACAGACCGTCACCGGCACTGTGCGCATCAAGCTCTACAAGGGCAATGTCATCGTCACCGGGCGCAAGAGTCCCTATAGCCTGTACCGCGAAGACTACGCATCCTTCGGCCACATGGACATCTACGACCAGCACGACGCCAAGGGCTTCATCAATCTGATCGGCCTGCCCATGAAGGTTGATGCCCTGCTCAGTATCGATGGAACCGGGGCCAGCCGTTATCGCCGGCCCGATTACACCCGCTTCAAGCGCGACTAACCCGTTGAAGGATGGGCTATCATGACTCTATGGGGCGGCGCTTTTAGCCAGGCCACCGACGATGCCGTGCGCAAGCTGAACGATAGCCTGCGGTTCGACTGGCGGTTATATGACAGCGACATCACCGGCAGCATCGCCTGGGCAGGCGCGCTATCCGACGCGGGTGTGCTCACCACTGCCGAGCGCGATACGTTGGTCGAGGGATTGAACCGGGTTCGCGGCGAATTCGCGCGCGGCGAGTTTGTCCCCGCGCCGGGCGATGAAGACATCCACACAGCCGTCGAGCGCCGCCTCAAAGAACTGGCAGGCGAGGTAGCGGGCAAGCTGCACACCGGGCGCAGCCGCAACGACCAGGTCGCGCTAGACCTGCTGCTGTGGCTGCTCAATGCCACCGAACAGCTCTCCGGCGCGCTGACACGGCTGGCGGCTGCGCTGCTTGCCCAGGCCGAGCGCTGCCCCGATGTCATCATGCCCGGCTATACCCACTTCCAGCCCGCCCAGCCAATCTCAGCGGCGCATTGGTGGCTCAGCCATTTCTGGCCGCTCACCCGCGACGTGGACCGGCTGACAGCGCTGGCCAATGCGTGGCGCGCCAAGTGTCCGCTGGGATCGGGCGCGCTGGCAGGGACTCCCTATCCGGTGGATCGCCAGCACCTGGCCGAGCAACTGGGCTTCTGGGGGGCCACCTTCAACAGTCTGGACGCTGTCGCCGATCGTGATCACGCCGCCGAGTTTCTGTTCGCTGCGGCATTGATCGGCGTACATCTCAGCCGCCTGGCCGAAGACTTGATCATCTATGCCAATCCGGCACTGGGATTTGTTCGCCTGGACGAGCGCTTCAGCACAGGCAGCAGCATCATGCCCCAAAAGCGCAATCCCGACCCGCTCGAACTGGCGCGCGGCAAAGCCGGGCGTTTGATCGGACATCTCGCGGGTCTGTTGACCACCCTCAAGGGACTGCCCAGCGGCTACAATAAGGACCTTCAGGAAGATAAAGAGCCGCTGTTCGACACGTTCGACACCCTCATGATCTTGCTGCCGCCCGTCACGGGACTGATCGAGACGATCACCCTGAACCCGGATGCCATGCGTGCCGCCCTGGTCGAGCCACTGCTGGCCACCGACCTGGCCGAATACCTGGTCGCGAAGGGCATCCCATTCCGCGAGGCGCACGGAATCGCTGGACGTGTTGTGCGCCTGGCCGAAACGCGCGGCGTGGCGCTTTCCGCGCTGACCCTGGACGATTACCGGGCCATCTCCGAAGTGTTCGAGGCCGATGTATTGGCCGTGTTCAATTTCGCAGCGGCAGTGCGGCGGCGTGGAGCTGTCTCTGGCGGTGCGGGTGACTTCGAGACACAGGTTCTCCGCGCGCGCGAATGGCTCGCCCGCGACTCGTCATGAAACAGGGGTAAAAAAACAGGGCGTGCTGCTTGCCTCACGCCCTGTTTCCCGTCCCTTGTGAAAAACCTCTGCCCTCTACGTGCGATAATGACCGTTGATCGACACATAATCGTGGCTCAGGTCGCACGTCCAGACCCAGGTAGATGCCTCACCTTGCCCCATGTCCAACCGCATCCCCCATTCAGGGGTTTGCATCAGCACAATGGCGGCTTTCTCGTCATAGTTAAGCGGCTCCCCGGCTTCAACCAACTGGATCGCCGGTCTACCTTCAGCATCCAGCAGCCACAACGATAGCCGCATGGGGTCCAGTTCAACCCCGGCGTATCCTGCCGCTGCCAGCACACGCCCCCAGTTGGGGTCCGCCCCATAGAACGCCGTCTTGACCAGGGCCGAGGTTGCGATGCTGCGCGCCACCGTCAGCGCCGACGTCTCGCTGGCCGCGCCGGTCACATGGAGGGTGACAAACTTGGTCGCGCCCTCGCCATCACGCACAATCGCCTGGGCCAGCTGCGCGCACACGCCCGCCAATGCATCGATGAACGCCGCCTCGTCAGTGATCGACTTGCCCGAAGCGCCATTCGCCAGCAGCAGCACGGTGTCATTCGTGCTCATATCGCCGTCCACCACAATCCGGTTGAAGCTGTGGGTCACCGCGGCCTTGAGTGCGCGATCCAGCAGTGCGGCGGGAGCAGCGGCGTCGGTGACGATCACGCCAAGCATAGTGGCCATGTTCGGCGCGATCATACCTGCGCCTTTGGCAATCCCGGTGATGGTATAACCATCACATGCCGCGCTGACCAGCTTCCGCCGGGTGTCGGTCGTCATGATGGCATCCGCAGCATCCGGCCACGCCTGGGGACTCAGCATCCCGGCCAATGCATCGATCCCTGCCGTGAGCTTGTCCATCGCCAGCGGCAGCCCGATGACGCCAGTAGACAGGACCAGCACTTCCTCCGGCGCACAGCCCAGAACTGCCGCCGCGTGTGCCGCCGTCTGGCGTGCATCGGCTAACCCCTGGACGCCTGTGCAGGCGTTGGCGCTGCCGGTATTGGCCACCACAGCCCGGATCACGGCCCCTTGACGCGCCAGGATTTCCTGGTCATAGAGCACAGGCGCGGCCTTCACCCGGTTGGTCGTGAACACGCCCGCCGCCTGGCAAGGCGTGTCGCTGACTACCAGGGCAACATCCTTCCGATCGTCGCGCTTGAGTCCCGCGTGAATGCCTGCCACACGGAACCCCTTCGCATACGTACTCGCCGAATCCTCAGTCATGATGAGTCCATATCCTGTGAGTGAGAGATTGCCTAGAGATAATAAATCAGTGCCGTTTCGTCGCATTTTTCGCGGAAGGGGCAAGGCGCGCAGTCGCGCCAGACCTTCTCCGGATAGCTCGCCACGTAATCGCGTCGAAAGCCCGCTTTCTCAAAAACGCGCACCGCCCGTGTGAGCGCAAGCACCCGCTGCATCCCGCGTGATTTCGCCAATGCGAGCGCCCCGGCGATTAGATTGCCCGCCAGGCCGTTGCCCCGGTAGTCGGGGTGGACGGCCAACGAGCGAATCTCGCACAAGGTCGCGTTGAAGAATACCAGGGAGACGCAGCCCACAATCTGACCTTCGCTTTCGGCGATCAGCCAGTCGTCCAAGTGTGCGCGGATGTCATCGGCAGGGCGTGGCAGCATTCTCCCGGCGCGGACTTCATCCAAAAACAGGTCGCGGATCGCGTCCACTTCTTCAGGGCGGGCTTCACGGATAATCATGCGGTTGCGTTCTCCTCCAAAACGGCGCTCAGGGCATCGACAAAGGCATTGATATGCTTCTCTTCTACAATCAATGGCGGCAGCAGCCGCAACACGTGCGCCCCGGCTACAATGAAGATGACTCCGTGCGCGTGCCCCGCTTTCACCAGCGTGGCCGCATCAGCCGTCACCTCGATGCCAACCATCAGGCCCATCCCGCGCACCTCTTTGATCAGGGGCGATTTCAGCGCCCGAAGCTTCTTTTGAAGCAGCGCGCCCATCTCTTTCACATGCGCCAGAAAGGCAGGATCACTCACACGGCGCAGCACCACTTCGGCGGCGCGGCAAACCACCGGCCCACCCGCGAATGTGCTGCCATGATCGCCCGCCTGGATGGTTGCGGCAACGGCATTGGTCATCAGCGTCGCACCGATCGGCAAGCCGCCGCCCAACGCCTTCGCTACTGCCATCATATCGGGCAGGACGCCAAACTGCTCATACGCCCACAGCGTGCCGGTTCGCCCCATGCCGCACTGAATCTCGTCGAATACCAGCAGCGCGCCATGACGATCACACTGGGCGCGTAAGGCTTTCAAGAATTCCGGTGTCGCGGCATGGATGCCACCTTCGCCCTGGACCGGCTCCACAAACACCGCGCAGGTCTCCGGGCCGATCACGCGCTCCGCGGCCTCGATGTCGTTGAAGGGCGCATAGCTCACACCTGGCATCACGGGCTGGAACGGAGCCTGGTAATACTCCTTCGCCGTCAGCGCCAGTGCCCCCATAGTCCGCCCATGAAAACTGTTCCGAAACGACACGATCCCGGTTTTTCCGGGACCGTGTACGGTGCGAGCATACTTGCGTGCGAATTTGATCGCCGCCTCGATCGATTCAGCACCAGAGTTGGCGAAATACACTTTGTCGGCAAACGATGTCTGGCACAGCAGTTCGGCCAGGTCCGCCTGGGGTGCGCTGTAGAACAGGTTGCACACATGCGAGAGCTGCGCAATCTGCGCGCTAACCGCGTCGATCAGTTCACCGTCCGCGTGGCCCAAAGCGTTCACGCTGATCCCCGACGCAAAGTCGAGATAGGCGTTGCCATCAGTATCATACAGCATCATGCCCTCGCCGCGATCCAGGACGAACGAGGCACGGTTATAGCTGTGCAAAATGTACTGCTCAGTCTTCTCTTGGATGGTGGTCTGCTGCTGGGTGATAGTCACGTCTCTCTTCTCCTCAAATCGGCGCAAACCCGACCAGGGGCGGGTCAGGCGACAAATGCCGTGCCGGTCCCGGCACACAGGCCCGTCAGATCGGTGATAACTGCCTTCTGAACACCGCTGGCCACCGCGTCGAGCGCGGCGGTCACTTTGGGAATCATGCCGCCGGTGATGACCTGCTGCGCGATCAGGTCGTGAGTCTGGGCTACCGACAGGCTGGCTGCGATTTCGCTGCCCACCTTCACACCGGGCACATTGGTGATAAACGCCGCCTGCTCGGCGTGCAGCGCGGCAGCAATCGCCCCGGCAGCGTGATCGGCGTTGACATTGTAGCTGCCCTCCGGACCCATCGAGATAGGCGAGATCACGGGCACAACACCCTGCGCGCACAGGTCGAGCAGTACCTCAGCGCGCACCTTGACAATCCGTCCCACACGCCCCAATTCCGCCGACCAGGGTTCGACCATCAGCAGCCCGCGATCCACACCGCTCATGCCCAGCGCGTCGACTCCCGCCCGCAGCAGAGCCAGCACAAGCTGCTTGTTCACCGAACCGGAAAGCATCATCTCGGCCACCTGGAGCGAAGCTTCATCGGTCACGCGCTGCCCATTGAGATAGACCGGCTGCAAACCCAACTTCTCTTGCATCTGGTTGATCGCCTTGCCGCCGCCGTGTACCAGGATGCACGGCGTCCGGCGGCTGACTTCGGCCACCGCGCGGGCCAGGTCATCAATGAATCCCGGTTTTTCCAGGTCATTCCCGCCAATTTTGATCACAATCGGCATCTGGGTCATGGAGCATCCCCTGCCGGCCAGCCGGCACATGCTTACAGGAAAACGAGTTACAGCAGCCCGGTAGTTTCGGGCAGACCAAACATCAGGTTAAAGTTCTGCACCGCCTGCGACGCTGCCCCCTTGAGCAGGTTATCCGTGACTGAGACGATAATCACAGTCCGCTCATCAACGGGCGTCAGCGAAAGCGCCGCTTTGGGCGTGCGAACGACATGAGCCAGTGTTGCCAGTTCACCAGCGGGCAGCAGATCAACCAGCGGCTCACCGGCATAGGCAGCTTCAAACGCGCCGCGCACTGCCGCCATATCGGTTACCTGAGCGTACACCGTCGCCAGAATACCGCGATCGGTGGGCAGCAAATGGGGCGAGAAAATCATTGTGCGGTCATACTCGCCGAGTTTGCCCAGTTCCTGCTCGATCTCGGAGACATGGCGATGAGTCCGCCCAATGTTATAAGGCGAAAAATCGCCATGAACTTCGCAGAACAGGATATTCTGCTTGGGTGCACGCCCTGCGCCCGAAACCCCCGACTTGGCGTCCACAATGATTGGCGCACCTTTGACCAGCAAACCGGCCCGAACCAGGGGAGCCAGCGCCAGCAGGGTCGTCGTCGCGTAGCAGCCGGGGTTGGCGATGCACATCGCCCCGCGCAGCGCATCCCGGCCCAGTTCGGGCAGCCCATAGGGACGAGGCAGTAGCTCAGGGGCGGGATGGGCCACCTTGTACCATTTTTCGTATTCTGCGGGGTCGTCCAGGCGAAGGTCGGCGGAAAGGTCTACCACGCGGACATTCTGGGCCAGCGCGCGCGCCGCCAGCGGAGCCGAGCGCGTATGTGGCAGGCACAGAAAAACACAGTCCACCTCGCCCAACGGCGCGTTGTCGGATGAGACCAGCATCAGGTCAGGGGCCTGGGGCCAGCTTTTGCGCAGCGACTGCCCCGCCGATGACTCCGAGGTCACGAACTGGATCGTCACATCGGGGTGCCCTTGCAGCAGCCGGACCAGTTCCAGTCCGGTGTATCCTGTCGCGCCATAAATGCCTGCTTTGAGCGTCATCCGTACTTTTCCCTGTGTGTACACCTGCCCCTATTCACAAAAAAACCGCTCTCGTAGGGTCCGAGAGCGGTTTGGTGTTCCTGGTTTTGCTTACGCTGCCGCGTCAGTCTCCCCAACACCAAAAACCCGGACCCTTGATAGGGCAGGCCGGGCGCGGGCGACGAGGGGAACGGAGAACCAACACGGCTGAATTCACTGGTAAACAGCTCTTTCGAGAATGCTGTTCAAGACACTGGCATCAGAGTAGCACGAAATATCAAATCGAACAACCCCTTCGGGCAAATTTCGTTCAAATCGCACAAATACACAGAAGGTCAGGCGGATCACGCTGCTGACCCGCCCGCCTTCCTTCCTAGAGCGCCATTGGCTCGTGCTCGCTTTCCAGGATGCGCATGATCTCATCCAGCGATGGCTCAGCCGAATGCAGCGGGTTGGCATACAACGAATCGATCTGGTCCAGCGAAGCACGGTGGTAGTTGATGGTCGCGTCCGGGTCCTTAAGAATGTGCCCGGTCAGAATGCCCACCACCGACTCGCCCGGTTGAATCACGCCCATCTGAACGAGTTTGCGTGTCCCGGCCAGTGAGCAGGCCGAGGCAGGCTCACAGCCGATCCCCTCAGCGTCAATCAGGGCCTTTGCGTTCATGATTTCCTGGTCGCTCACCTGCTCCACGACGCCGTTGGTCCAGCGCACTGTTCGCACGGCCTTAGCATAGTTCACCGGGTTACCGATCTTGATGGCCGTGGCGATGGTCTCGGCCTTGACCGCTTCAAAATCGGCGAAGTCGCGCCGATAGCTGCGGTAGAGCGGATTCGCGCCCTCGGCCTGGATGATCGCCAGGCGTGGCAGCCGGTCGATCAATCCCAGCTCGTACAGCTCATGCAACCCTTTGCCAAAAGCTGAACTGTTGCCCAGGTTGCCACCGGGACACACGATCCAATCTGGCACCTGCCAGCGAAGCTGCTGGATTGTCTCGATCATGATCGATTTCTGCCCTTCCAGTCGGAAGGCATTCACCGAATTGAGCAGGTAAATCCCCAACTGCTCCGAGACTTCGCGCACTAACTGCATGTTGCGGTCGAAGTCGGCATTGATCTGAATGCACGTCGCCCCATACGCTACCGCCTGCGAGAGCTTCCCCAGCGCGATCTGTTTGTTCTGGAAGAACACGATGCCGGTCATCCCGGCATGGGCTGCATAGGCTGCCAGCGAGGCCGAAGTGTTGCCCGTCGAGGCGCAGGCTACGCGGCTCATCCCCAGCACGCGGGCCTGGGTGACCCCCGTCGTCATACCGCGATCCTTGAACGATCCGGTAGGGTTCTCGCCCTCGTGCTTGAGGTAGAGCGTATCCACGCCAGCCCAGGCGGCCAGTTTGGGGACGTAGTACAGCGTCGTATTGCCTTCCGGGCGGCTGACAACCAGACCCGGATCAACATCGGGGGCAATCAGTTCCTTGTACCGCCAGACGCCGCTGCGGTAAGGAACATCCAACGTACCCAGCCGCCCATCGAATAAGGCACGGGCGGGCTTCACTTGCCATGAATGGTGCACATCCAACAAACCGCCGCAGCTTTCGCAGGTGTACACTACAGCATTTATAGGGTATTCTCGACCACAATCCATACAGCGCAGGTTGCTAGGCATCACATGACCTCATAGGTTTGGCACTGGCAGCATCCCTCAAGGATACCGGCACTCATGACACGAACAATCGCTAAAGCATTTGCGCCCGCCAGCATGGGTAACGTGGGCGTAGGCTTTGACATCCTCGGCCTGGCGTTTGAAGAACCGGGCGATACCGTCGTTGTTGAGCGGCGCGATGAGCCGGGCGCGGTGATCGTCCACATCGAAGGCGACGGCGGTCGGCTCCCCCGCGATCCGGCCAAAAACTCGGCCACTGTCGCCGCCAACAGTGTGCTGAAGCTGCTCCAGGCTGACTGCGGCGTTAGTCTCACTCTCTACAAAGACCTGCCGCTGGCCAGCGGTTTGGGCAGTAGCGCCGCCAGTGCGGTCGCCGCTGCCGTGGCGGTCAACGAGCTGTTCGGCGTGCCGCTCACCCTGCCGCAACTGCTGCCCGCCTGCCTCGACGGAGAAGCCGCCGTCAGCGGATATCATCCGGATAACGTTGGGCCGAGCCTGCTTGGCGGCATTACCTTGATCACTGGCACCGCCTTCAACCAGATTCGCCGCCTGCCCGTGCCCGATAACTTTTTCTGCGCGCTGGTGACCCCCAATGTCGCCGTACCGACTTCGCTGGCGCGCGCGGTGCTGCCCCAGATGATCTCGCTCAAGCAGATGGTCGCGCAGACCGGCGCAGTTGCCCGGTTGGTCGATGCCCTGCATCGCGGCGACGTGCAGATCGCCGCCGAGACGATGGAGGCCGACTGCGTCATCGAGCCGGCCCGCGCCCACCTGATGCCCCTGTTGGCCGAGCAGCGCGCCATCGCCAAACAGCACGGCGCGATCTCGCTGGTCATCAGTGGCGCAGGGCCAACGCTCTGCGCCGTGTGCGACTCAATGCCGGTAGCCCGTCGCGTCGCCGAGGCTATGGGCGCGCTCTACGAAGATGCAGGCATCGGCGCGGTATCGCGGGCCACGCGCGTTTCAGCAGACGGGGCGCGCGGCGTGCGTTAACCCCTAGACCTGCACCAGTCCACGCTCAACCAGCAGTTCGGCGTTCAGAATCGAACAACCTGCTGCACCGCGAATCGTGTTGTGGGCAATCGCCAGGAACTTCCACCCGCCGATGACCGGGTCCTGGCGTAGCCGCCCGACCGAGGTAGCCATACCGCCGCCCGCATCTCGATCCCGGCGCGGTTGTGGGCGATCGATCTCCGCGCGCACAATGACCGGCTGAGGCGGGGCGCTGGGCAGTCCTGGCACCGGGTCTGGCCCCACAAAGCCGCGCCACGCCTCCAGAATGGTTTCCTCGCTGAGCGCCTCACCGAAGCGCACCGACACGGCTACCAGGTGACCATCGAGCACCGGCACGCGTGTACAGGTAGCGCTCATGACGCAGTCGAAGAACCGGATCGACTCACCGTCCAGTTCGCCCCACATCTTGCGTGGTTCGGTCTCCACTTTGGGTTCCTCGCCCCCAATATAGGGGATCACGTTATCGGTGATGTCCAACGCGGAGACGCCTGGATAGCCCGCGCCGCTGATGGCTTGCATACTCACCATGTGAACCGCGTCGATGCCGTATTGGCGCAGCGGCGCAAGCGCCATCACGACCGGCGCAATCGTGCAGTTGGAATTGGTGACGATTCCCCCGGTGGTCCATCCATATTTCCGCCGCTGGACCAGCACCAGGTCGGCGTGAGGCGCGTTTACTTCGGGCATCAAGATCGGCACATCGTCTTGCATCCGGTAGGCACTGGCATTTGAGCAGATCATGTGCCCACGTTCGGCCAGCCGCCACTCGACCGTCTTTGCAATCTCGCTTGGCAGCGCAGAGAATACAATCGGGGACTGGAGATCGGCATCAAGCGGCAGCACTTCGCGCCCGGCCAGATCGGCGGGGGGGTTGCCGGAGAGCACCCAGCGCGCCGCGCTGCCGTAGGTCTGGCCAGCGCTGCGCTCACTGGCGACCAGTTCCGTCACGCGGAACCAGGGATGGCCTTCAAGAAGCTGCATGAAGCGCTGGCCAACCGCGCCCGTTGCTCCGAGGATTGCGACATCAATCGGCTTTGGCATGATCATGATTCCTTCCGTTGAGGACGACCAATTTATGAATCTGGCGCACGGCAGTTTCCGAATCGCCGGAATTCACCACCATCGAGATGCAGTAGTTGCTGGCCCCCTGGGCAATCGCCTGGATGTTTATCCCCATATCGCCCAGTGCGCCGAAAATCCGCGCCGCGACTCCTGCCTGGGTGAGCATCCCGGCGCCCACCACCGCGATGATCTCGACGTCATTGTCCAGGCTGACTTCGTGGATGTGCTGGCGCTCCAGCTCATACGCCAGTTCTGCCTCGATAGCCGCCTTGACGTGCGGCCCGGTGGACTGGGGCACCACAAAACAGATGCTCTGCTCACTGGATGACTGCGAGATCATCAATACGCTGGCATGCTGACGCGCGACCGCCGAAAACGTGCGGGCCGCAATACCGGGCACACCGATCATGCCGCGCCCGGCCACTGTGATCAGGCACACGTCGCGGATTGCAGTCACCGCCTTGACCGTGCCAGGCGTCGCCTGAGCCTGGTGGGTGATCAGGGTACCTTCAAACGTCGGGTTGAACGTATTCTTGACGCGCAGCGGGATGTTCCGCTCGATGGCGGGCTGTACCGTCTTGGCGTGCAGCACTTTCGCGCCAAAGTACGCCATCTCGCCCACTTCGCCATAGGACAGGACCGGGATCACCTGGGCATCCGGGACCAAACGTGGGTCCGCCGTCATGACGCCGTCTACATCGGTCCATATCCAGATTTCGTCGCTATCGACGTATGCGCCAAGCAGGGCAGCACTGTAGTCACTGCCGCCACGCCCCAGCGTGGTGATAACACCATCACGCGTGGCTCCCATGAACCCGGTCACCACCGGGACAATCCCCTGGTCCAGCAAGGGAATGAGCTTGCTGCGCACATTGGCTTCGGATTCCTCAAACAATACCCCGGCGTTTTGGAACTGGTTGTCGGTCACAATCAGGTATTGAGCGCTCAGTGTGACACTGGGCACGCCGCGCTGACGCAGCACTGCCGAGATGATCGGCACCGACATCCGCTCGCCCAGCGATGACACCATATCCATCGCCTTAGGCGAGGCTTCGCGCAGCACGTAGATTCCATAGCACAGCGTCTGGAACTCCTCGATCAGTCCATCGATCTCGTCATGCAGCGCGATCCGCTCCACGTCCGATTTGATCAGCGCCCGGATCACGGCGGCGTGTTTGGCCTCTAGTTGTTCAGCCAGTCCCTTGTACCGGGTGGCATTCCCGGCGGCGGCTGTCTGCGCCCCTTCGATCAGCATGTTAGTCACGCCGCTCATCGCCGATGCCACTCCCAACACGCGGTGACCGGCCTCAAAAGCTTCTTTGAGAATATCGACCACCTGCGAAATAGCTTCGGCACTGCCAACCGAGGTGCCGCCAAATTTCATCGTGAGCGTGGACATAAACTCTCCTTCGCGCTAAGAAAACCTGCCAGGGACCATCAGCCGTTGTTCGCCGGCGTGCTGATCGCCAGCGAGATACAGTCTTGCAGCACTGCCGCCGCCGCGACGGCCAGCCCGGCCCCAGGCCCGATCAGAGTCAGCGGGACATCGGCATAGCACGCGGTAGTGAATGAGATCAGATTGAGCGTGCCGCGAAGCTGCGCCGCCAGCGTCTCGCTAACCATGCGTAGGCCCACAATCCCACTCACCTGGCTGATCTCGCACATATAGCGCGGCACGCCGCCAAATGCCGCGATATAAGCCGCCATATCCGCATCCAGGCGGGGCAGTTCGGCCAGAAATTCATGAACGGGCAGTTCGGCCATCTCGATCGGAAACAGGGGATCGATGCGCAGGTCTTCCAGTTCCTTATGCCATCCGGCGATTCGCGCCAGGATCAGGGCCTTGCGGGCGACATCTTTGCCGCTTAAGTCTTCGCGGGGGGCTGGCTCGGTATAACCGCGCGCCTTGGCCCGATTGACGGCCAACGAAAGCGCCTCCCCGTCTTCCAGGTGGGTGCACAGATACCCCAACGTGCTGCTCAACGAACCTTCGATATGTTGAATCACATCGCCCGTATCGACCAGGTAGCGCAGTGTGGCGATCACTGGCAGCCCGGCCCCAACCGTTGCCTCGAAGCGCACCCTGGGACTTTCAAACAATACATGCGCCTCGGTCCAGAAATCGGCCAGGGGGTGTTTGTTGGCCAGTGCGAGGCTGTATCCCTGTGCCAACGCGTAGCGCAGCAGTTCACCGGTCTCACTGTCGGTCGTATCGACCACGATCGCGTTCTCGATGCCCGCTGCCAGGCAGTGCTTGATCAGGTCCAGTCCCCCGATTTCGAGCGCGCCCGGCTGCTGAATGAGCTTATTTCCGGCGTTCTTCCGCTCAACCAAAGAAATCAGCGCCTCCATCGACAGCCCTGCCGGATCGACGACTGCGCCTGAACTATCCGCCACCGCTACCGGGCGCAGCCCAATCCCATAACGTTCCGCCAACCGCTCGCGTGTCTGGCGGATTTGTGTCAGAAAGGCGCGGCCCACATGCCCTGCCCCAAGCATAATCACTGGAAACTGGCGTGGCTCGGTCATTGTTCCCTCTCCTCTTGGGCGGATTGCCGCCACCAAACTTTTATTCCGTGCATCTCGTCAAACCACAGGGTCAAACAAAACGAGCGTGGGCCGGGTTTGCTCCACGCTCGCTAGTGTCTCGGTTTGGTCGTCTGATACGCCCTGGCCTACCCCACCCTGGAAGCAGCCGGCAATGCCTGCCCGGTCATCATAGTACCGGTAGTCGTGGTAGTCATCATCGTAGCCATGGTGATGATAGCGTGCGACATCAGGCAGCATCCGCCTTCAGACGGTGATCTCGAACAGGGCCAAATAGCAACAACATTCCACACGTGCGCCAAGCGTAGCATGGCGGCTGGATTTCGTCAACCACTTCGGGCCAATGTCTATGCAAAATCACCAAGAGCGCCCCAGTCCGCCAAACCAGCGGTTGACAAGCCCGGCGTGCGCGCTATACTGTCGCTCATGATGATTACATTCGCCTGCACGACACACGCTCACGCGCACCATCATACCAACGCCCCTGGCTGGCAGCCTGGCGGTGCTGTGCGCGTGCGTGCCTGATCACAAGCCGGATCACACCTTGCGCTAACCAACGCCCCCTGGACTGCCGGGGGCGTTTTTGTTGTTGGACTATCCAGCTTTGTTGCATACCCGTACCTGGTGTGCCAGCCGTTGAAGGAGTGCCCTATGCCTAATCAGATCCGACTCGCCTTGCCCAGCAAGGGCCGCATGGAAGAAGAAACGCTCGACTTCCTGGCAGGCTGCGGGCTGCGCGTCAACAAGCTCAATCCGCGCCAGTACACCGCCACCTTGCCCGCACTGCCCGATGTGATGGTGCTCTTCCAGCGGGCCAAGGACATCCCTATGAGTGTTGCCGCTGGCGATGTAGACCTCGGTATCACCGGCCTGGATACCCTGGTCGAGGGCATGAACGGCGATGCCGACTCGGTGGTCATCATCCACGATGCGCTCGGATACGGCGAATGCAAATTGGTGATTGCCGTACCCGATGAATGGGACGATGTGCAAACCATGAGCGATCTTGCGCGCACAGCCGCCGAACGCCACGCCGCGGGTAATACGCTGCGTATCGCGACCAAGTTCAATAATAGCGTGGGGCGTTTTCTGGCCAGCGCCGGAGTCGCCGATATACGTATTGTGCTGGCCGATGGCGCGCTGGAATCCGCCCCAATTGTCGGCTACGCCGACCTGATCGCCGACATTACCAGCACCGGCACCACCCTGCGCGAAAACCGCCTGCGACCGCTTGACGATGGCTTGATCGTCGACTCGCAGGCGGTTTTTATCGGCAACCGCGCCGCCCTGAGCAATCGCCCCGATCTGCTCGCCGCCACCCGCCAGATGCTTGAATTCATTGAAGCTCACCTGCGGGCACGCGGCCAGTATATGATCTTCGCCAATATGCGCGGCAGTTCGATCGAAGACATCCGCTCGCGCATCTTCTCTTCGCCCGATCTGGGTGGCCTGCAAGGGCCAACCATCGCCGCCATGATCACTCGCGAAGCCAATGGTCACTGGTGGGCGATCAATTTTGTGGCACCTGCGCAAAAGCTGAACGAGGTCATCCAGCAGATTCGCGCCATCGGGGGCAGCGGTGTGGTTGTCACCCCGGTGACCTACATTTTTGAGGAAGCTCCCGCGCGTTACCAGCGTTTGCTCGATACCCTGAAACTTGAGGAGAAAAAGCTGTGAGCATCGATTCCATTCTGCCCCTGTACGATCTGGAGCAGGCGCGCGCTACCATCCTGCGCCGCGATTCCCTGCGCGATGTGACCGTCCCCGGCTGGCTGCTCGACAGCCTGGCCTCCCTGTTCGGTGAGCCGGTATCCCCGGCAGAAGCGGTCAGCCGCATCATCCGCAGTGTGCGCGATGGCGGCGATGCCGCTGTGCTGGACTGGAACCGGCGCATCGACGGCGCGAATTTGGACGCGCTGGCCGTGCCCGAAGCCGAAATCTCCGCCGCCCTGACAACCGTACCCGGTGAGATTGTGGACGCGCTGCGGCTGGCTGCCGATCGGATTCGCGCCTTCCACCAGAAGCAGCCGGTCACGGGCTGGATCGATGCCACCACCGAGGGAACGCTCGGCCAGTTGGTGCGCCCGGTGGACTCGGTGGGTGTGTATGTGGCCGGGGGAACTGCGCCGCTGCCTTCTTCCCTGTTGATGAGTGTAATTCCCGCCCAGGTCGCAGGCGTGCCGGAGATCGTCATTGTGACCCCACCTGGACGCGGCACAGGGGCTGTCCCGCCGGTGATCCTGGCTGCTGCTGCCGTCTGTGGGGTGAAAAAGGTTTTTCGTGTTGGCGGCGCGCAGGCGATCGCGGCGCTGGCCTATGGTACCGAGAGCGTGCCGCGCGTGGCCAAGATCGTCGGCCCTGGCAACCTGTTTGTGACACTGGCCAAGCAGCAGGTCTATGGTGATGTAGGGATCGACGGCCTGCCCGGCCCCACCGAGACAATGGTCATCGCCGACGAGAACGCCGATCCTGGCCTGGCCGCCGCCGATCTGCTGGCTCAGGCCGAGCACGACGTGCTGGCTTCGGCCATTTTGGTCACGCCCAGCCGCGCAATGGCTGAACGTGTCGCCGTTGAGGTTGCGCGCCGTATGGAAGACCTCAGCCGCGCCGATATTCTCGCGCAGTCGCTGCCCAACCGCAGCGGCGCGGTAATCGTGGCCGACATGCCGCAGGCGTTTGAAGTCGCCAACGCTTACGCTGCCGAGCACCTCTGCCTGTTGGTGGACAATCCGTGGCAGTGGATCGGGGCGGTGCGCAATGCGGGCGGCATCTTCTTGGGCGAGAGTTCGTTCGAGGTATTGGGCGATTATGTGGCCGGTCCGAGTCACGTCATGCCCACCGGCGGCACTGCGCGCTTCGCCTCGCCGCTGAATGTGCTGGACTTTGTGAAGATCACCAGCCTGATCGGGCTGGATACCGCCGCCGCCGTCGAGCTGAGCCGGGCCGCTGCGATCCTGGCGCGCGCCGAGGCGCTCACCGCGCACGCCGCCGCCGCTGAAGCGCGCATCTCCCGGCGCTGAGCATCCTGGGAAGAAGGGACCCATGAACCCCATGACGCCAACCACAGATCGCCTGAGCCGGGATTTGGACAAAGTCCGCATCCGCCGCGACATTGCCGCAATGGAGGCCTATACGCCAACGGCTTCGCTCGAAGTCTTCGCCGAGCGCCTGGGCCGCCGCGCCGAGACACTGATCAAACTGGATGCCAACGAGAACCCATTCGGGCCATCGCCGCGCGTGTTGGAGGCGCTCGGATCGCTCAATTTCGCGCACATATACCCCGACCCCGAAGCAGGCGCGCTGCGTGCCCGGCTCAGCGAGTACGTGGGTGTACCGGCTGACAATATCCTGGTCGGCGCGGGCGCGGATGAGCTAATCGAGTTGATCCTCCAGCTGTTCGTCGAGCCGGGCGACCGCATCATTAACACACCGCCCACCTTTGGCATGTACAGCTTCGACGCCCCACTGTTCTTCGGCCAGGTGATCAACGCCGAACGCCGCGCCGATTTTTCGCTGGATGTGGATACCATCGACTCTCTCGCACGAGAGACCGGTGCAAAGCTGCTCTTCGCTTGCTCGCCCAACAATCCGGATGGGGGGTTGATCGCCCCTGGTGATCTGGAGCGCCTGCTGGCACTGCCGCTCACCGTGGTGCTCGATGAAGCCTATCTTGAGTTCAGCGGCATCCCCAGCGCCGCCCAACGCGTGCTTGAGGTTCCGAACCTGATCGTACTGCGTACGTTCAGCAAATGGGCCGGGCTGGCCGGGCTGCGCGTGGGCTATGGCATCTTCCCCGATGGCCTGATGGAACACCTGTGGAAGATCAAACAGCCCTACAATCTAAACGTCGCGGCGGATGTAGCCGCTCGCGTCTCGTTGGGAGAACTGCCGGTGCTGCGCGCCAACGTACAAAAACTGGTCGAGGGACGCCAGCGGCTTGAACGAGAACTGGCCACCATCCCATACCTCACCCCCTACCCCAGCCACAGCAATTTTGTGCTCTGCCGGGTTACCGGCATCACCGCAGGCGAACTGCGGCGACGGTTGGCCGAAGACTATGGCATCCTGATCCGCTACTACAACAAGCCCCGACTGAGCGATCACGGCCGCATAAGCGCCGGAACCCCGGCCCAACTCGATGCCCTGTTCGATGCCCTACGCGCGATTGGAGACACTCTATGAACCAACATCGCCAGGCTGCTATCACTCGCCGGACCAACGAGACCCAGATTGTGCTCTCGCTGGACCTGGACGGAACCGGCACCGCCGACATCGCCACCGGAATCGGGTTCTTTGACCACATGCTGCACAATGTCGCCCATCACGGCCTGTTCGATCTCACGGTAGATGCTTCCGGCGATCTGCACATCGACGCGCATCACACCATCGAAGATGTGGCGATCTGCCTGGGCCGCGCCATCGACGAGGCACTGGGTGACCGGACCGGCATTGTGCGCATGGGATCGGCTTATGTGCCAATGGACGAATCACTGGCCCGCGTGGTTGTCGATCTGAGCGGGCGACCCTATGCTGTGATCGATGCCGCGTTCGACACGCCGATGATCGGCCAGATGCCGACATCACTGGTTGCCCATGCGCTGGAGAGTATCGCCTTCCACGCGCGCATGAATCTGCATGCGGCTGTACTCTATGGCCGCGACGATCACCACAAGGCGGAGGCGCTGTTCAAGGCGCTGGGTCGTGCACTGAGCGCAGCCGTTGCGCGCGACCCTCGGCGCGGCGGCGTGCCCAGCACGAAAGGGACACTGACGACATGACGCAGCAAACCATCGCCATAATCGATTATGGTGCAGGCAATCTGCGCAGCGTGCGGAATACGCTGGTTCGCCTTGGCGCACAGGTGATCACCACCGACACGCCGGACGATCTCGCACGGGCCGACAAAATCGTGCTGCCGGGAGTCGGCGCCTTCGGTGCTGGGATCAACGCGCTGCGGGCGTCGGGATTCGAGGAGCCGCTCAAGTTTTATGCAGCAAAGGGCATTCCCATGATCGGCATCTGCCTGGGGATGCAGTACCTGTTCGAATCCAGCGATGAAATGGGCGAGCACCGGGGATTGGGGCTGCTGCCAGGCCGCGTGACGCGCTTCCCCGAAGCGGTGCTGCGCACCCAGGGGTTGAAGATTCCCCACATGGGTTGGAACCAGCTTCACCAACAGCAGGTGAATCCTTTGCTGGCCGGGCTGGAAGATGGAGCGTATGCCTATTTTGTCCATTCCTACTATGCCCAAGCTGCCGATCCTGCCGATGTGCTGGCGGTCACCGATTATGGCATCGACTTCGCGACTGTAGTCGCGCGGAGCAACATCTTCGGCATCCAACCGCACCCGGAAAAAAGCCAGCGTGTCGGCCAGCGCATTCTCGCCAACTTCCTGGAGTTATGACCATGATCGTGTATCCGGCCATCGATCTACGCCAGGGTCGTGTCGTGCGGCTGCGTTACGGCGACCCGGCACAAGAGACCGTCCACAGCGACGATCCCATCGCCACCGCGCAGCAGTGGCAGGCTGCCGGGGCTGAATGGCTGCACGTCGTGAACCTCGACGGAGCGCTTGGAGAAGCGACTCTCGCCCTGGAGATACTGCGCGCATTAGCGGAAATTGGCCTGCCGGTGCAGTTCGGCGGCGGCCTGCGCTCGCTAGATGATGCACAGCGCGCCCTGGATGCAGGCGCGACCCGTATCGTGTTGGGCACGCTGGTGGTCCAGACCCCCGAACTGGCGGGCGCAGCCGTGCAGCGCTTCGGAGCCGAAGCCGTCACCGTCGCGCTCGACGCCAGGGGCGAACAGGTGGCCACGCACGGCTGGCAGCAGGTCAGCGAATGGACTCCCACAGCCCTGGGCCGGCAGTTTGCGGCGATGGGCGTGCGTCACGCCCTGTATACTGATGTGTCGCGCGATGGTGACCTGAGCGGGGTGAATGTCGAGGCCACTGCCGCGCTGGGGCATGACACCGGGCTGAGTGTGATCGCCTCAGGTGGGGTTGCCACACTGGACGACATACGGCGTTGCCGCGCCACAGGCACCATCGCCGGCGTGGTTATCGGCAAAGCGCTGTACAGCCGGGCATTCACGCTAGAAGCGGCGCTGGCTGCCGCACGAGAGGAGTCCTCATGTTAGCCAAACGCGTTATCCCCTGCCTGGATGTGCACGAAGGGCGGGTCGTCAAAGGGATCAACTTTGTGAATCTGCGTGATGCGGGCGACCCGGTTGAGCAAGCGGTGATCTACGACCGCGAAGGGGCAGATGAGCTGGTCTTTCTGGACATCACCGCCACGCACGAAAACCGCGACACCATGCTGGATGTAGTGCGGCGCGTCGCCGACTCGATCTTCATCCCATTCTGCGTGGGCGGCGGTCTGCGCACGGTCGAGGATATGCGCGCCACGCTGCTGGCCGGGGCCGATAAGATCGGCATCAACAGCGCCGCCGTGCGCACCCCCACTCTGATCAGCGAAGGGGCCGAGCGTTTTGGGTCTCAATGCATCGTGGTCGCCATTGACGCCCGGTGGAATGGCACAAACTATGAGGTCTACGTCAGCGGAGGGCGAATTCCCACCGGTCTGGATGCGATTGCCTGGGCACGCGAAGTTGAACGCCTGGGGGCGGGCGAAATCCTGCTGACCAGCATGGACCGCGACGGCACACAGGACGGTTACGAGATCACCCTGACGCGCGCCGTCTGCGACGCAGTGAACATCCCTGTGATCGCGTCCGGTGGCGCAGGGGCGCTGGACCATTTCCGCGCCGCCGTCACCGAGGGCGGTGCCGATGCTGTGCTGGCCGCCAGCCTGTTTCACTACAAAACGCTGAGTGTAAACCAGGTCAAACAATATCTACACGACAGCGGCATACCGGTGCGGATGGTGGAGCCAAACCCATGACCGATCCCGATGTCCTCATCTCTCGTCTGGCCTGGAACGAGGCGGGACTGCTGCCCGCCGTCGTTCAGGATGCCAATACGCAGCAGGTACTCATGGTCGCCTGGATGAACGCCGACTCGCTGCGCCAGACCCTGGTCACCGGCGAGACCGTTTTCTGGAGCCGCAGCCGCCGGGAACTCTGGCACAAGGGCGCGACCAGCGGCAACACCCAGACAGTCACCGGCATCTGGGTCGATTGTGACGCCGACGTGCTGCTCATCAAAGTGAACCCGGCAGGACCAGCCTGCCACACCGGCGCGGTGAGCTGCTTTTTTCGCACCCTGGAGGAACTAAGTTGACCGACATCATTCAGCAGGTCTTTGCCACACTCGAAGACCGCAAGGCGAATCCTAAGCCCGGCTCGTATACCAACCGCTTGCTTGAGATGGGTGAAGATGAGATCGTCAAAAAAATTGGGGAAGAAGCGGTCGAAGTGATCCTGGCTGTCAAGGGACAGGGCAATGAACGCGTCATCAGCGAACTGGCCGATCTGACCTATCACTGCCTAGTCCTGTTGGTGCAGCGCGGCCTGACTCCTGGCGACATCGCCGCCGAGTTGGAGCGCCGTCATGGTGCGCCGCCGCGTACCTGACTCCTACACAGCGAGCAAAACGCGCGACGCGCGCGATGTTCGTATTGTTCACGGGCATAATCGGGACTATAATAAGGTGTTGGTTGTAGTCTGAGTCGAGGGATCATCATGCCCGTTTACACTTATCAATGCGAAGATTGCGGCGTGCGCTTCGATGCGCGCCAGAAGTTTTCCGATGACGCGCTGGAAGAATGCCCGGAGTGCGGCGGTCCCGTTCACCGCGTGCCCCAGCCAGTAGGTATCGTGTTCAAGGGATCGGGCTGGTACGCCACTGACAGTCGAGGCAAAAACAACCTGGCAGTCGCCGGGACGAAAAAGGACGCGAGCGACTCGGAGAATGCCAACGGCAGCAAAACTGGGGCCAAGGCCGAGCCTGCTCCCTCTGAGGCCAAAGCTGGCCCCGATACATCCACTGCAGCTGCCAAAACCGAGTAACACACTTGCACTCTCGCATACCAGGAACAATGACGGGCGATCTCGCAGTGAGATCACCCGTTTTCGTCTGGCGTCGTGCCTGGCTGGGTGTCGCGCTTTCCGATGCCACGTGCGGCAGATCAGATCTGGAATCCTTCGCTGGCACGCACGATCTTCTGCGTGTAATTGTCTACATAGGTCAGCAGCTTGTCATAAAGCGCTGTCCACTCTTCGCTCGCCAACAGTTTTCGCATGGTGCCAAGATCGCTGGCGATTCCTTCCATCAAGATTTGCGGACAGTCGCCATAAACCGCGAACCAGGCTTCGGTCGGCTGCAGGCCCAGCCGGGTAATCCCCGGTGCAAATTCGCGAACCATAAACTCGAAATATTCCTGGTCGCGTCCGGGTTTGATGTCCCAACTCAGCAACAGTTTGATCATGATCGAGCGCGTACCTCACTCTGGCGGGCTGGATGCGAACTGATCCCTGGCGGGCGGATCAGTGTTGGTAATCCAACAAAACGACCTGGGTTTGTTCGGGCAGCGAGCCTGCCGAAACCCGCAGCAGCGGCTCCGGCTCGGCAGCGTTAACCCCCATTTCCTTGAGGAACCGGTCCACCGGTTCCAACTCCACCCCTTGCAGAACCTCGGTGCGGAAATGCATGGGAACCACAATGCTCGGCTCCAACAGGCTGATCACTTCGGCGGCCTGGCGCGAAGACAGGGCTTCGCCGCCCCCTACTGGCACCAGCGCGACATCAATCGACCCCAGGGCATCGATCATCGACTGGTTCGGCACATGATCGAGATCGCCCAGGTGAGCCACCGTCAGCGAATTGAAGTCGAAGACATACACGATATTCCGGCGCGGATTCTCGCGCGCGGGATCAAAAGTCGCGACCGCGATGATAAACACCTCACCGATTTCGTACTCACCTGGCCCGTTGATCAGGTGTTGGAAACCCCGCACAATGTCCAGGTCGTTATGTCCCGGTGCGTCATGGCTGATCGTTACAATATCCGCTTTGAGCCGGGGCACCACATAGCCCAGGCTGGCACTCACCGGATCGGTAACAATGGTAGCGAAACCGCGTTCCGTGATCCGAAAACAACTATGCCCATACCACGTGATATCCATAGTGATCCTGTTCGTTGAGAGGCTGACAGGAACGGGTGTCCAAAGTCGCCCGATTATACCCTAACCCAGGGGAGACGCAACCGTCGGAACTCCCTGTCAGAATTAACGTGTTTCTCATGTTCCGCCAAGAGTATTTCTATATTTTAGCACTACACTACCAGATGATCCTAGAAAAACGACTGACATTCGCCCCGATGCGCTCCGACGCGCGCGGCTTCTGGCCCAACACGCTGCCTTGCGCCGGTGAATGGCGAATGCCGCAGCAGAAAGGCAGTGCACCTATGAGTACTTCACAGTGGTTCAAACGTATCACCTTGTTGGCCATGGTCATGGCCCTGGCGCTGGTCATCATCACCGGAGTGGTGGTCGTTCGGGCACAGGGGGGCAATCAACCACAGCCCGTCACCTTGCTCGAACCGACAACCTACCAGCCCAACGCTACCGAACTTGAGACCGCCGATCTCTATGCCCGCGTGACGCCTTCGGTCGTCAGCATCTCGGTTGCCACCCGCTTCGGTAGTGGTACGGGCACCGGGTTTGTGATTGACACCAACGGTCACATCGTCACCAACAACCATGTCGTGGAAAACGCACGCTACATCGAGGTGACCTTCATTGATGGGACGATCCTCACGGCGGAAGTCGTGGGCACCGATGCCGATTCGGACCTGGCGGTGATCCGCGTACCGACCGACGTCATCGAGCTTCAGCCGATTGCACTGGCCGACTCCGATGAGGTGTTTGTCGGGCAGGAAGTGCTGGCAATTGGCAGCCCCTTCGGGCGAGCATTCACGCTCACAACAGGCATCGTGAGCGCGCTCGATCGCACGCTAACCGCCGAGACCAACTTCACCCTGCCAAAGCTGATTCAGACTGATGCTGCGATCAACCCTGGCAACAGCGGGGGACCCCTGCTCAACCGAAACGGACAGGTGATCGGTGTGAACACCGCGATTCTGAGCAATTCCAGCACATCATCGGGCGTCGGGTTTGCCATCCCGTCCAACACTGTCCGCCGTGTCGTGCCCTATTTGATCCAGAATGGCCGTTACCAGCACACATGGTTGGGCATCACCGGCAGTACACTGGTCCCGGCCCAGCTTGAGGCGATGGACCTGCCCCGCGACACGCGCGGTGTGATGGTGGCATCCATCTCCATGCGTGGCCCCGCGGCCCAGGCAGGACTGCGTGGCGCAACCAACAGCATCCGCACGCCGATGGGCACCTATCCGATTAATGGGGACATTATCACGGCTATCAATGGGCAGCCGGTCAGCGAAATGAACGATCTGATCGCCTTCCTGGAAAGCGAAACACAGCCGGGCGATAAGGTCACGCTGAGCATCCTGCGCGATGGCTCCCCCATGACCCTGGAAGTCACGCTTCAGGCTCGCCCGAACAGCTAAACAGCCGCAGCGAGAGCACTCGGGGTACTATTCCGCTAAAACCACAAGGGGCACAGGATCGATTCTGCGCCCCTTATTTTTTGTCCCAAAACGCTTGAAGCGAACCGGGGCCTTTGTTCAGCTCGCCACGCGCGCGATCAATGTATCCAGCGCCAGCACATCCGTCATCTTGCCCGTTTTGATGTCGGCATCAAGCTCCAGCAGCAGGCGATAAATCGCCTCCAACTGGTCGAGCGAAAACTGTCCAACCTGTGCAGCCAGTTTTCCGCCAACGAACGGGTGGACTCCGATCGCTTTTCCCACCTCTTTAGGCGATCCGCCCCCGTTCAAGTATTCGCGGGCCAATATGAGCAGCCGGAATTGACGTACCACCATGCCAAACAACCGCAGTGGATCATCGTTGTCGAGCAGGCGGTGTAACAAGCGCAACGCCACTGTACCATCGCGCCGTCCGAGCGCATCCACCATCGCGAACACTTCTGGCTCAGCGGCATAGGTGGTCAGCAGCGCGACATCTCTCGCGGTGATGGGCCGCTCACCATTGACATAGGCCGCCAGCTTGGCCAGTTCGCTGTCGGCAGCGCGCAAGTCTTGTTCAATCGCCTCGGCCAACATGGCCGCCGCCGCCTGTTCGATGGGGGTGTCATACACCGTACGCGCGCGGTTCACGATCCAGGATGTGGCATTCGCCGGAGCTTCAAACAGCTTATGAAACCCATTCCTGCTCTTACGGGCCAGCGCCAGCACCGGGTGATCTTCGGGCAGCGCATCCGGCTCGGCGAACACGACCCGCGACCACTCCGGCAGATCGGGGAGCTGTTCGCACAGCAGGTCAAGCTGTTCTTTGCCCGCCTTGCCTGCTCCCCGGCGTCCCAACCAGATCAGCAGCCCTTCCACAATGACCAGCCGTTTATCGCTCAGGAATGGGATGGCGCGCGCCGAGGCCAGAACCTCGGCTGCTGTGGCCGATTTGCCGTCAAAACGCGTGGTATTCAGTTCTGCGGTGGCCGGATCGCCCATACGCCGGCGCATATCATCAACCAGGGCGCGCAGGCTGAACTCATCCGGACCATGTAGAACATAAAAGGTAGGGCTGTGCTCGGCCATACCGGCTACCTACCACTCAGCCAAAACGGGTTCGCACAAAATGGACGGTCATACGCTGCCCGGCCATGGGCACAGGAACCTCAGAACGCGTCACGGAGACAATCTCCGTATTGCCAGGATCGCCCAGCGTGGTGAAATGCCGCTGGATGGCCAGGCCAAGCGGCTGGGCCAGAATCAGCGACATCACCGACAGCAGGATCACACTGGGCAGCCGCGAAATCTTTTCTCGAAGGCCCTGGCGCATCCCGGCGGTGCCCACCAGCGCAGCCACGCTTGTCAGCGCGCCAGCCGTCACCAGCCCTGTGCCGCAGTTGGGATGTATCGCCAGCCCATGCTCACCGGCGCGCATCCGACGCAGCGCTTCGAGTGCCGCCCGTTCGATCTCCTCGGTGGCAATGTTGCCATAGAGGTAAAAACCCGTCACAGTCGCTCGTCCGGCCATGCTCAGGTTCTGCATGTGCCGGCTCAACATGTGGATGGTGGCATGTTCCAATCCATGGTTACGCCGGATGCGCCGGATCACCGGGATATTGAGCACAGGAGCCGCCAACAGGGACAAAAACTTGATCATGGTTGCCTCTTTTTGACCCTTTATGATCGTACCTCACGAGCGTAACACGTTCGCCGGTGCGCGGCAACACGCACGCATCAGGTCATCCGACAATGTGACACTACTCACCCAGATTACGACATTTCACACTACTGAGCCATGGTCAAAGGCGCTAGACTGGTGGCGTAATAGGCAGAAGGCTGCCTGCTCCAGGTTGGCGGAAGGTGCCACCGGCTGTGCTGCTCACCCGCTGATTACATTTCCTATCCACCGTGCATCGCCGCTCGCGATTGTGACAGCAAGCATTCTCTCCTCAGCGCTTGCGTTCACATTTTGGGAACATGGAGGAATTGATGTCTAACGAAATGCGTAAGATGGTGACTATCGATGGCAACACGGCTGCCGCACAGGTGGCCCACGCGCTCAACGAAGTCATCGCCATTTACCCCATCACGCCCTCATCGCCGATGGGCGAAACCGCCGATGAGCTGTCGGCGGAGGGGAAAACCAATATCTGGGGAACCGTGCCGAATGTCACGGAAATGCAGTCCGAAGCCGGGGCGGCAGGCGCAGTGCATGGGGCACTGACCACCGGCGCGCTCACCACGACGTTCACCGCGTCGCAGGGCCTGCTGCTGATGATCCCCAATATGTATAAGATCGCCGGCGAACTGCTGCCCACCTGCTTCCACGTTGCAGCACGCTCGCTGGCCGCCCAGGCGCTGTCGATTTTTGGCGACCATTCCGATATTATGGCCGCTCGCGCCACCGGTTTTGCCTTTCTCGCCTCCGGCAGCATCCAGGAAGTGCACGACTTCGCTCTGATCGGCACCGCGGCAACTTTTGAAGCCCGCGTGCCCTTTGTCCATTTCTTCGACGGCTTCCGTTCCTCGCACGAGATTCAGAAGATCGAAGAACTTTCCTTCGACGATATGCGCGCTGTTCTCGACCACGACGCAGTGATGGCGCACCGGATGCGCGGCATGTCGCCTGACCGCCCCGTGCTGCGCGGAACGGCCCAGAACCCGGATGTATACTTCCAGGCCCGCGAGACGATCAATCCCTTCTACCAGGCCACGCCGCAAGTTGTGCAGCGGGTGATGGATCGCTTTGCCCAGGTTACTGGCCGGCAGTATCACCTGTTCGATTACATCGGCGCGCCAGATGCAGACCGCGTGATCGTCATGATGGGGTCGGGCGCGGAGACGGCACACGAGGTGGTGGACTACCTCAATGCGCGCGGCGAAAAGATCGGCGTCGTCAAAGTGCGTCTCTTCCGTCCATTCGACAGCAAGGCTCTGGTTGCGGCACTGCCCAAATCTGTCAAGCGGATTGCAGTGCTGGATCGCACCAAGGAACCGGGCGCTGCCGGCGAGCCGCTCTACCAGGATGTCATCACCGCCTTCGCCGAAGCGCTGGCCGGTGGTGAGGTTGACTCTATGCCGCTCATCGTCGGTGGGCGCTACGGCCTCAGCTCGAAGGAATTTACGCCGGGCATGGTGAAAGCTGTCTTCGACAACCTGGCCGCGGCCAAACCGAAGAACCATTTCACCATCGGCATCATCGACGATGTGAGCTTCACCAGCCTGGACTGGGACGAAGAATTCTCGACCGAAAACGCCGATGTCCACACCATGATGTTCTGGGGTCTCGGCGCAGATGGCACGGTCGGTGCGAACAAGAACTCGATCAAGATCATCGGTAAAGCGACCGATAACTTCGCCCAGGGCTATTTCGTCTACGACTCGAAGAAGTCCGGCTCCTATACGGTATCGCACCTGCGCTTCAGCAAATCCCCGATCCGCAGCACTTATGTGGTGCAAAAAGCCGGCTTCCTGGCCTGCCATAACTTCAGCTTCCTCGAACGTTACGACATGCTGCGAGCGCTCAAACCGGGCGGTATCTTCCTGCTGAACAGCCCCTACAGCGCTGCCGAAGTGTGGGATCACATCCCGCGCGAGGTGCAGGAACAAATCATCGCCAAGCAGGCCAAGTTCTACGTGATCGACGGCAACGCGATCGCGCGCGAAGTCGGCCTCGGCGGGCGCATCAACATCATCATGCAGGCTGCCTTCTTCAAGATTTCTGGCGTGCTGCCCGAAGAAAAAGCCATGGACATGATCCAGGCAGCGGTTGAAGACACCTACGGCATCAAGGGTGCCAAGGTTGTCGAAGCCAATGTGCGCGCTGCCGAAATCGGTGTAGGTCGGATCGAGCAGGTGAACTATCCTCAGCAGGTCACCAGCGCGATTACCATGCGTCCCCCGGTTCCCGCCCACGCACCCGAATTCGTGAAAAAGGTGACGGCGGAAATCATCGCGCTGCGTGGGGATCAGCTGCCCGTCTCGGCGCTGCCGGTGGATGGCACCTTCCCCACTGCCACCACCCAGTACGAGAAGCGCAACATCGCAACCGAAGTCCCGGTGTGGGACCCTGACGCCTGCATCCAGTGCAACCAGTGCTCGTTCATCTGCCCACACGCGACCATCCGCATGAAGGTCTATGATGCCCAGTATGCGAATGGCAGCTCGCCTGCGACCTTCAAATCGATGGAAGCCAAAGGCCGCGAATGGGTCGGCAAGAAATACACGCTGCAGGTCTCGGTCGAAGACTGCACCGGCTGCGGTGCCTGCGTCGAAACCTGCCCGGCGTATGCCAAGGACGAAACCGGCAAAAAGACCGATCGCAAAGCCATCAATATGGCCCCGCTCACCGAAGAACTGCGGATCAATGAGGCCGCGAACTGGGAGTATTTCCTCTCGCTGCCCGAAACGGATCCGACAACCTTCAACCCGCTCACTGTCAAGGGTTCACAGTTCGTCCGCCCGCTGTTTGAGTTCTCTGGCGCGTGCGCAGGCTGCGGTGAGACTCCATACATCAAGTTGATGTCGCAGCTTTTCGGCGACCGCGCGATCATCGCCAACGCCACCGGCTGCACCTCGATTTACGGCGGCAACATGCCCACGACACCCTACGCCGTGCGCGCAGACGGGCGTGGCCCGACGTGGTCGAACTCGCTGTTTGAAGATGCTGCCGAGTTTGGCATGGGAATGCGGCTGACGGTTGACAAGCTGACCGCCTATGCCCGTGAACTGCTCGATCAGCTCATCGCCCGTTCGACCAACCACCTCGATCTGCTGCACGCCATCCGCGACGCGGACATGAGCGACCAGGAACTCATCGAGGCCCAGCGCGCCCGCGTGGCCGAACTCAAGAGTTTGCTGGAGCAGGATGACAGCACCCTGGCTCGCCAGCTTCACTCGGTGGCCGATTATCTGGTCAAAAAGTCGGTGTGGATCTTCGGCGGCGACGGTTGGGGATACGACATCGGCTACGGCGGCCTGGATCATGTCCTGGCTTCGGGCAAGAATGTCAACGTCCTGCTGCTCGATACCGGCGTGTACTCCAACACCGGCGGCCAGATGTCGAAGGCTACCCCGCGCGGCGCGGTTGCCAAGTTCGCGGCTGCAGGCAAGTCGCTGCCCAAGAAAGACCTGGGCATGATCTCGATGACCTACGGCAACATTTATGTCGCCCAGGTCGCCATCGGGGCCAATATGAACCAGACGATCAAGGCGATGGCTGAAGCCGAAGCCTATGACGGCCCGTCGCTCATCATCGCCTATGCGCACTGCATCGCGCATGGCATCGATATGCGCACCGGCTTCGAGCTTCACAAGACCGCTGTCAATGCCGGGTTCTGGCCGTTGTATCGCTTCAACCCCGATAACGCTCGCGCGGGTAAGCAGCCGCTCATGCTCGACAGCAAAGCGCCGACCGAAGACATCGCCGACTTCATTTACAAGCAGAACCGCTTCCGCATCCTGCGCAATTCCGACCCGGCCCGCGCCGAAGCGCTCGCCGAAGCGCTGCGCCAGGATGTGACTATGCGTTGGAAGATGCTGGAGCAGTGGGCGCAGTTCGACATCTAGTCCGGCAGATGCCCCAAATGGCCCCTGGCCAAATCTGAATGAAAAACTAACGCCCCGGCTTTTACTGGGGCGTTAGTGTTATATGATGATGAGCTAAAACGTGGTTTGGATACAGTCCAGATCACACCCGGTAATCGTTCAGCACACCCACCAGTTCGGGCACACTCACCGGCTTGACCAGGTACAGATCGCCGCCGATAGCGCGGCAGCGCTCAACATAGTCTGGCAGATCGTAAGCGGTGATCATCACCATCGGCGCGCCGATCCCGTTGCGGCGCAAGATGTCGGCCATATCCAGGCCGTTCAGCTCACCAGGCAGGTGAATATCCACCAGGAAGAGGTCGGCATCCCAAATGACCTCGCTATCGAGGGCGCTTTCCGCATCGGCAAACGTGATCAACACGTCACCAGTGGAGTTTGTGACCCGCTCTAGCAGCAGGATATTGGTGGGATCATCTTCGACGTATACGATATTCATGATATCTCCGCGGTTCTGGCTTGGCACCGTAGTATCGTTCATTTTATTATATGCCAAGTCTCTCACAATTTTCAAATTATTCTTTTGAGCCTTTTCAGTGAGATGAACCCCTCAAGCTGCCGGATGAATTTGGCACACGTTCAGGCAATTTCCTGCGTGCTGCACCTGGGATTATCCTTGCCAAGTTCTACCGGTTTGTGTATACTGTTGCTGAGTGATGATGGCGACGTCGCCAAGTGGCAAGGCAAGGGTCTGCAAAACCCTCATCGTGGGTTCAATTCCCACCGTCGCCTCTCTCACTGCTCCGAGGGCTTTTGGCCCTCGGAGTTTTTTTGTTCATCCTGGCAAGCCAGCTCACTACGACATGCCGCGAAATCTGTCAGCGGCTCAGTGCTCGCGCGGGTTACTTCTTCAGGGTGCCCAATTGCTCGTAGAAGTGAATGGTCGTCTTGATCCCCTGGCGGAAGCACAGCAGCGAGAATTTCTCGTTCGGGCCGTGGAGATTGTCATCCGGCAGCCCGAATCCCATCATGATCACCGGCGCGTTCAGTTCCTTTTGGAAGGTGCCCACAATCGGCACAGAACCGCCCTCGCGCACAAAGACCGGGCGCTTGCCAAATCCAAATGTATACGCCTCCACCGCTGCCTGCATATAGGGCGATGAGCGATCGATGATGGCCCACAGACCTTTGTGCAGCAGCTTGACTTCGCTGGTCACAGTAGGCGGCGTAAGCTTCGGCACATAATCGCGGACCAACTCCACGATCTCAAGCGGGTCTTGATCGGGCACCAGGCGGCAGGTGATCTTCGCGGTACCGAAAGCCGGGAGTACGGTCTTGCCGCCCTCGCCGGTCCATCCGCCCACCAGGCCATTGATTTCAAACGTGGGGCGCGCTCCAATCCGCTCGTGGATCGCATATCCTGCCTCACCATAGTCCCGGCTGACACCCGTCTCTCGTTCGAGGCGTTCCAGGGAAAACGGCGTCTTGGCCAGTTCGGCCCGCTCGTCGTCACTCAGCGGGCGCACCCTGTCGTAGAATCCCGGCACGGCGACCCGCCCATCGGCGTCATGCATCGCGGCCAGGATGTCCACCAGGGCATGCAGCGGATTATGTACCGCGCCGCCGTAAATCCCCGAATGAAGATCGTGAGCAGGCCCGCGCACAATGATCTCAAAGCTCACCAGCCCGCGCAGTCCGTAGACAATGGATGGTCGATCCAACCCCAGCATACCCGTATCGGAGATCACGACTACGTCTGCTTTCAGCAAGTCAGTATGCTGCTCAACAAACGGGTACAGGTGATCCGAACCATTTTCTTCTTCGCCCTCAATGATGAACTTGACATTCACCGGCAGCTCCCCAGCCTGCAGCAGCGCCTGCACCGCTTTGACTTGGGTCAGAGTCTGGCCTTTGTCATCGGTTGCGCCGCGCGCATATAGGTTGCCATCGCGCACTTCCGGCTCAAAGGGCGAGGCCTTCCATTGCTTCAGGGGATCATCGGCAGGCTGCACATCATAGTGCCCATAGATCAGAACGGTCTGGGCATTCGGGCCGGCACCCAGCCACTCTGCGTAGACAATCGGGTGCCCTGCGGTTTCGAATTTCTCGCAGCGAGTCATCCCGATTTCGACCAGGTGCGCGCGGATCCATTCCGCAGCGCGGCGAATATCGGGCTTATGCGCCGACAGCGTGCTGACACTGGGGATGCGCAACCACTCTTTAAGCTGCTCCACATAATCGTCAAAATGAGCTTCCGCAAATGCGTAGGGATTCATCCATCTCTCCTCGGCTGGCCCGGTGGCCCGCCGCCTGGGTAACTGCAGTCAAAAACGGGGTGATTATATCCCAAGATTGAGCCGGTGCTAGGCAAAGCACCGGGCAGGATGATATAATGCGGGCACTCCGCTTGCCAACGGGAAAGAGACCCATGAGCGAACCACAGCCCAGCGCATCGGCCTTGAGTCAGGAACACCTGGCGACCCTCTACGAGATCACGCGCACGCTCAATTCAAGCCTCGATATGGATGACGTGCTCGAAAACGTGATGGACCGTGTGATCGAAGTCACCGGTGCCGAGCGTGGATTCCTGATGCTGTACGACGACGAGCAGGATGAGTTGGTGTTCAAGGTCGCACGTGGAATCAACCGCAGCGATCTGGGATCGCCAGAATTTCAGGTCAGCTCAACCATTGTGCGGCGTGTACGTCACACCCGTCAGCCGCTGCTGACCGATAACGCCCAGTTCGACGAGCGTTTCACACGCGGCGAGAGCATCATGGTATTGGGCCTCCGCTCGATCCTGTGCGTGCCGATCTTGATCAAAGAGCGCATGATCGGCCTGGTCTATGTCGATAACCGGCTGCACACCGGCCTGTTCAAAGAAGAACACCGCGATCTGCTGGCTGCATTTGCCTCGCAGGCCGGCATCGCCATCGAAAATGCGCGGCTGTACCGGGTCGCTGTCGAAAAAGGGCGCATGGAAAAAGAACTCCAGATGGCCCACGACATTCAGCGCGGATTGCTGCCTTCCAAGCTGCCCAGTTATCCCGGTTATGAGATTGCCGCCGATTGGCGTTCCGCGCGCGAGGTGGCTGGCGATTTCTACGACTGCTTTGTGATCAACGATGGCCGCATGGGAGTTGTGATTGCGGATGTATCGGACAAAGGCGCTCCGGCAGCGCTTTTTATGGCGGTCTCCAGCAGCCTGCTGCGCGGCCTGGCGCTGGCCTCGTCCGAGCCGGAAGAGACGCTGCGGCAGGCGAACCGAACCATCCTCAACGAAACGCAGTCGGGCATGTTCGTAACCGTCTACTACGGCCTGCTCGACCCTAACGGCCAGTTGATCGGCGTGAACGCGGGCCATAATCAGCCCTTGCTCTACCGGACCAGCCGCGATAGCTGGGAATTCCTCCCGCGCGGCGGGCGTCCCCTGGGCTGGTTCGCCGATTTGCCCGTCGAGCGCGTGACTTACCAGCTTGAGCCGGGCGACGTGGTCGTGTTTTATACCGATGGCCTGGTGGAGTCAGAAAACGTGCTCGGTGAACCATTTGGCGATGAGCGGCTGGTCAATGCCGTCCGGCAGACCGCAGGTCGCCCGGCGGAAAACATCATGCGTCACATTATCGAGTCGATGATCGAGTTTCGTGGCGCTGCCCCGCCTTTCGACGATACGACCCTGGTTGTCGTGCGCTATACCGGACAGCCCAGCTAGCACACGGAGCAGAAAAAAGGACTATGCCCGAAGAACGCCTTCAAAAACTGATTTCCCAGGCGGGCATTTGCTCGCGCCGGGCGGCTGAGCAATACATCCAGGCAGGCAGGGTGACCGTCAACGGCCAGACCGCCAAGGTTGGGGATAAAGCCGACCTCGCACGCGACACGGTCAAAGTGGATGGCGTCACGCTCAAACTGCCTGAGCAGTTCGTCTATTTTCTGCTCAACAAACCGCGCGGCGTGCTTTCGACCAATAAGCCAATAGCGGATGATAAGCGCCCGATCGTGCGCAACCTCATTCCCTACGAGGGACACCTGTTCACCGTCGGACGGTTGGATGCGGACAGCGAAGGGCTGATCCTGCTCACCAGCGACGGCGACCTCGCTAACCGCCTGATGCATCCGCGATACCAGCACACCAAGACCTATGAAGTGGTGGTCGAAGGACGCCCTACCTGGAAAACGTTGGAGGCCTGGCGTCACGGCGTCGAACTCGACGACAAAAAGACCGCTCCGGCGAAGGTGCGTGTTTTGCAGGAACGCACACAGGATACACTGCTTCAGGTCACAATGGTTGAAGGACGCAATCGCCAGATCAGGCGCGTGGCCAGCCTGTTGGGTCACCCTGTCAAACGCCTGACTCGCACCAAGATCGGCTTCCTCGAAATCGGTCATCTCAAGCCGGGTCAATACCGTGAGTTATCTCCAACCGAGGTCCGCCAGCTCAAGCAATCGCGCTGAACCATGACGCAGCACACCCAAAAGAGACCTTCCCCATGAACATTTCCGACGCCTCTTCCCGCGATTCCGTTCATGATGTCATCTTCAACCAGCGACGCTATACCTGGCGGCGCGCATTGATGCGCGACCTGCTGCTGCGCCCGATTGGGTTTGGCCTGCTCATCCGCATCCGCGTAGAAGGGCGTGAGCACATCCCACCGACAGGTCCAACGCTGGTCATCATGAATCATATTGCGAGCATCGACCCGTTCGTGGTCACAGGGGTGATCCGCCCACGCTTCCTGGTCCCCATGTCCAAGATCGAGAATTACGCCAACCCCTTTGTGCGTTTCATGTCCAATATGTGGGGAGTCTTCCCGGTACGGCGCGGCGAAGTGGATCGCAAAGCCCTCAACAGCACCATCACGCTGCTGAACCAGGGATTACCCGTGTTGATCGCGCCCGAAGGCACGCGGCAGCCTGCCCTGCAGCACGCCAAAGACGGCATGGCCTATGTCGCCACCAAAGCAAACGCCGCCATCCTGCCGGTGGGCCTTGAAGGGACCGACCAGTTCCCCGGCGCTTACAAACGGGGTCGGCGTCCGCAGGTCCAGGTCAAGATTGGGCGCGCCTTTCGTTTGCGCACCGAGGGCCAGGCGCGAATCCCCCGTGATGTGCTCACCCAGATGACTCATGAGGCCATGTACCAGCTGGCAGCGCTCATCCCCGAACACCGGCGCGGCGATTACGCCGACCTGGAAAACGCCACCACCGATCTGCTCAGCTTCCTGGAGTGATC
The DNA here is from genome assembly GCA_034429275.1 of Anaerolineae bacterium. Lineage (GTDB taxonomy): Bacteria > Chloroflexota > Anaerolineae > Aggregatilineales > Aggregatilineaceae > DAOUFU01. Next base: position 35,317 of record DAOUFU010000294.1, read on the forward strand.
TCGGTCGCAGATGGCCCTACTTGGTCATTGGCCCGCCTGAGGTGTGGCTCTATAATGACGCCTACCATAGTCTCCACAGACGTGTCATCCCACACCATATCCACCTTTCTGCTTCAGAGGAGGAGCCAGTAATGCCAGCAGAACCATCCTATGCCTATTTCCAGGGCAAGATTGTGCCGATCGAAGAGGCCAAGGTCAGCGTGATGACCCATGCACTGAATTATGGCACGGGCGCATTTGGCGGTATGCGTGCCTACTGGAACGAAGACGAGCAGCAGTTGTTCATCTTCCGCCCTATTGAGCACTTCCAACGGGTGCTGAATTCGGGCAAACTGCTGATGATGGACCTGCCCTACACGCCGCAGTCTATGCTGAACATTTTGATCGACCTGCTGCGCAAAGAAAATTACCGCGAAAACGTGTACATCCGGCCCCTGATCTACAAATCCACACCGCGCATTGGCGTGCGCCTGCACGACCTGGAGGCCGATTTCACCATGTTTGCCCTGCCGTTTGGCAGCTATATTCCCAATGAAGAAGGCTCGCGTGTAACCTTCTCTTCCTGGCGGCGTATTGACGATAACTCGATCCCCGCGCGTGGCAAGATCACCGGCGCGTATGTCAACTCGGCCTTTATCAAGACCGATGCGGCTCTGGCCGGCTTTGACGAAGCGCTGGTGCTTAATCAGGATGGGCACATCTCGGAAGGTAGCGCGGAGAATTTCTTCATGGTGCGCGACGGTGTGGTGATCACCCCGCCCATCTACGCCAATATTCTCGAAGGTATCACCCGGCGCTCGATCATTCAGTTGATTCAAGAGGAAATGAACCTGGAAGTCCAGGTTCGCGATATCGATCGGACCGAAGTCTTCCTCGCTGACGAGGCGTTTTTCTGCGGCACTGGCGTCCAGGTCGTCGCCATCGCCGAGGTCGATCACCGGCCCATCGGCACAGGCACGATGGGGCCGGTGGTCAAGCAGGTGCGCGATCTATACTTCAAGCTTGTCCGCGGGCAGCTTCCTCGCTACCGCGACTGGAATGTACCGGTCTACCCGGCCTAGACGGAAATGACGGCGCAGGGTGATCTGGGCAAGGATGAGCATCATGCCCACACTCTGCGCCACAAACTCGCTCTGCATCGGGACCATGCTGATCACATTGGTCGGGTTGTCGCGCTGTTGAAAGAACCACCGCCCGAACGAATAAACCGCGCCCGAAATAGCCGCCAGGATGCCGATGGCGCGCACCTTGCCATTGCGCGTCGAACCGGCAATGGTCGCCGGGGCCACAAACATCGCCACACGAATGAGATAGGTGCCGATGAAAATTTGCTCATGATAATACTGAGGCGAGTAGCGCCCCGGATCGAGCAGGTAGCCAAACCCAAAAGTTTTGTCGATCACGGTGCTGATGAGCACAATGATCGCCAGGGCCGTCTGCATGGTAGACCCATCAGGAACCATGAACAGCAGCAGCAGGTTAAGGAAGAACAACCAATACAGTGCCAGATTCCACTGTAACTCACCGCTGAACGGTCCCAACGAATTGAACATTTGCTCAAGCTCAGCCATATGAACCTCCTACCCATGAACCAGGGTTCAGCATACTTCCGATAATTCCCTTGATTAATCATAAAGAAAACCATAAGAAAGTCAAGCGCAGTCAGCGATCGACGAGTCGCAGATTCAGCCGTCGGACCTGGGCGTCTAGCGCGTAAGGCGGGCGGAAAAACAGGCTCGCCACCGGCATATCGGGCAGCAGGGACTCCGGCCCGGCAGCGAACAACGCGATCACGCCGCGCTCCGGATAAAGCAGCGCAGTATAGCCGGTTAGCGGCATGACCAGGTTGCCTTGAGTCACTCCAATAGCAGCCGGATCGCCATAACGCGCCAGCAGCCATTCCAGCGAGCCATAGTCCACCAATTCGGTTTCCTGGATGGTGTCGCTGGTCAAAGTGCTGCCCGGCGTGATCAGCAGCGTGCACCCCTGCGAAACAAATCTCAGCCGTGTCGCGCGCCCGCCAACGGAAACTGCTCGCCCAAACGCGGCTTCCAACTGGGGAATGGTCCAGGACCGGGTCATCAGCTCTTCCACCCGCTCGATGGGGAAAACTGCCGTGCAGCGGGTAACCGGAGACGGTGACGGGGTGTCAGGCAGCGGGTCAACCGGGGTGGCCGGAGTAACCGTTGGGTGCTGAACAAACGGCAGCGGCGGCAGTACAGTCGCGCGGGGCGAACGAACCGGCAGTGTAGCGGAAAGATCGGCAGCGGCCAGGCTCAACGTGCCGGGAGACGCATGGAACAGCAAAACGGCCCATACCACGGTAGCGCACACTGCCAGCATGAGCCATCGGAAATGAGTCGTCAGGGTTGGCATGTGAACAGCAGGTTAACCACGCCCATCCTGGCCTTGAGCCGCTCTGTCAGCGCGGCAAGTGCAGAGGCGTCGCGGGGCAAATCGTCCAAAGCGCCATCCGGCCCGATGATCTGCCCACGCGCAAAACCCATCGCGCTCACTTCGGACAGGGCAGCTTCCGGAACGAATCCAAACGCCGCCAGCGCCTGGGGATTGTACTCCATCACCAGGGCCAGCCGGGGCGAGGCTGCAATCGTGGCGCGCATCCCTCGCAGCGCGCCGATCTCTGCCCCTTCGATATCCATTTTGATCACATCCACCTCCGTGATCCCCATGTCACGCAGGCAGTCATCGACCGGGCGCGTGCGGACGGTAAACGTCTCGACCGGGAAATGTGTCGCGATGCGCGGCGCAATATCCGAGTCTGAGAGCTGCGCCTGCTGAAGATCGCGCATAGCCTCATCATAATGCAGCGATCCACTGGCCGACATCATGAGGTAATCATACAATTCAGCGGTGCCTTCGGTCTCGGCTACAGCAAGCTGGAGCGGTGTGACGTTTGGCCACCGGCGAATGTTGTGCAGCAGAAGCTGGTAGGTGCGCGGGTGCGGCTCAAATGCGATCACACGCCCGGATGGCCCCACTTTTTCCGCGCAGCGCCGCGTGTAGTATCCTACATGCGCCCCAATATCGAGCACGGTCATACCGGGGCGCAGCAGCCGGTCAAACACCCGTGTGGTTTCTGCCTCGTGCCGGTTGGTCAGCAGTTCCAGCCGGAACCAGAAAGGATCATCTGGCACGGTACGAAATCCGCGCCAGCGTTCGAGTAGGGGAATCAGGCCGCGTGTCATGACGGCATGAATCGCCACATGTACCGGACGCAGCCGTTTGATAGTTTTACGATACACTATGAGGCAGGAGTCGAGTACCCGCATGGACGTTCCATCCTGGTTGAGCGCTGCCGGTCCACTTGCGACAGCAAGACTAACGCACGCGCGCGCAGAGGTCAATGCTGCACATACTGCCGAATCCCTACTATAGCACCACCCGGCTGAATGCCCACTATGTCCGGTGATTCCCCGCTACTCGATTCGGTGCGAACCGCCCTGCTCCAGACCCTCATCAGGATCGGAGCCGTCTCGTCCGGCGATCTCTCCACAGCCTATACTGCTGGTCGTGCCGCGATCTACCGGGCGATGTTCGCGCGTTGTGCCCAGGCAGCCGCGCGGCTGTCTCCCTCAGAGAGCGATGCGCTGGCGCGTGTTTTGCTGCCGGAGGATGAATCGGGGGCACCTGACCCGCTCACCGGGCGTTTTCTGCCCTGTGAGCCACACAATCCGCGTCTTTGGGGCCGCCTGCACGAGCACCTGCTCGCCCACCAGGCCGCCGGTGAGCCGCCGCATCTGCGGCTGATACCCACCTCCCGAAATCGGCGCGCCCAGGGCAGCTACTACACGCCAGAAGCCGTTGTGCGCTTTATCGTTCGCCAGGCGATTGGCCCGGTCCTGGATGAGAGGCTCGACCGTGTGCGCCGTCGCTGGCGCAAGAATGCCCGGACCGATTCAGATGAATTGTTCACCTTTTCGGTGCTCGATCCGGCTCTGGGCACTGGCTATTTTCTGCTTGAAGCGCTGGAGTTTATCACGTCACGGCTGCTGACCTTTCTCGAAGAGTTTCCCGATCACCCGCTTCGTGGTGATGGGCGAAATGTGCGCCACGCCGTGCTGACGCGCTGCCTGTACGGCATCGACCTCGATCCCCAGGCTGTGGGGCTGGCACGAATGAGCCTGTGGCTGACCGCCCAACCGGATGCTGCCAGGCCAGAAGCTGCCGCCCTGGTTGCTCACCTTGTCTCTGGTAATGCCCTGCTAGATGCCGAACGCCTGCTGCCGTGCACCGGGTTTGATGCGGTGATCGGCAACCCGCCTTACGTCCCCTGGCACGCCATTGGTTCGTACCGGACCGAGCTTGAAGCAGGGCACTATCGCGGCTGCACCTTTCGCGCGCGTCCTAACCATGCCGACGCCCAACCCAATCTCTACCTGTTCTTCCTGGTGCTGATGCTCGACCTGCTGCGCCCTGGCGGTCGCGGCTGCTTTATCCTGCCCCCCGAATGGCTGAGCGAACGCCGCGCGGCCAGTTTTGTCGATCACATCGCGCGGCAAAGCGAAGAAGGCGCGCTCGTGATGTTTGACCCAACCTTGCGCCTGTTTGACCAGGGTGATCTGCCAGTGGGCACGGCGTCGGTTATCTTGGGCATCCGCAAACGCAACGCTGCGCCGGTTCTCACCGACTCATTTCCCTCCCTGGATGCCCTCAGCCTGGCCGAAACAGACACCGCTGCCGCACTGCACGCGCTGGACCTGCTCAATCTGTGGTCGCTGGAAAATGCGCCCGTCCGGGGCAGTTTCCGCCAGCTCGTTGTGGGAAATAGTCATCCCACGCGCAGGGTGCTGGGTGCTAATGCTCCGGAGGTGCCGCTGATCAGCACCGGGGACCGCACCCATTTTGAGATTGGCGGCGGGTTCCAGCCACCAATGGCGCTGGTCCCCTGCTTTACACTCGACGAGGCTGCTTACCGTGATCTGCCGCTCGCCGAGCGATCCTTTGTATTTCCCGCCCTGGTTCGGGCCAGCAGTATCACCCGCTATTGCCTGCGTAGTGAAGGAAACTACTGGATCATACTCAATGCCTTCCCACATGAGGCCGAAGCACAACAGGCCGCGCCCACTTTGTGGGCCATGCTCAGCCGGCACCGTACCAAGCTCGAGTCAGCACGCGGCCCGGCATGGTGGCACTTCCCCAACCCGCGCAATCTGGCCACGCTGACCAGCCGCATCCCTCGCCTGCTGACACCGCGCACCGCTGCGCGCAACAGTTTTGCACTGGATACGACCGGTTATCTGTTCAAAGGCACAAATGCGTATATCCGCGTGCTGCCACCCTATGACCCGGCCTATGTTCTGGCGCTGCTCAACAGCCGCTTGCTCGACTGTTACTACGTCCGCACCGGCCAGGCTTATCACGGCAGTGCACGCAAATATGAGCCGGGCAAAATCGCGCATTTCCCCATCCGCCGCATCGACTTCACGACTCCTGCATCCGCGCGTCGGCAGGCTGCCCGCGCTGTATTGGATACATTCCTGGCGTCCGGTTCTCCCGACGATCTGCTGGCATCGGCCATTCCCTATTTCGAATCGAGCCAGGCAGATGTCGTGCACGACGTGCTCGCGGAGTTGGCCCGCGCGCAAAGCGAGTCTGTCCAGGTCGGGCATGATCAGGCGATTGATTGGCTGGTCGAAGCGCTCTATGGGCTGACCTGTGATCAGGTCGCCTTGCTGGAGCACTGGTGATCCTCGCTGTGCTGGCAGGGTCACGGGATCGCCGGTATGCTTAAGGCCGTTGATGATGCCACAATTGTTTTGACGCTGCCCCTGCATTGAGGAGTCGTATGTTGCAGACCTATCCCACCAACCCCATCCTGGCCATTTATTATTACCCGCACCTCGATCACTGGGATGATGCGCTGATTCTGCAAGACCTGGACGAGATCGCGGCAGCAGGACTGCGCTCGATCTGGTTGTTCTTTGACCAGTTCTACGATCACAACGCGCTCGACAGGCTGCGCGGTCTGCTCAGCGCAGCGCATCAGCGCGGCCTGACGGTGGTGCCGGTGCTTGGCCAGTTCTTGCACCTCCATGAGCATCCCGAAGTCAAGATCGTCAACGCCGATGGCACCACGTCCGATAACCCGCGCTATTGGAATATGGGCTGCTTCCGCCACCCCACCCTGCTCGAACTGGCCACACAGCATGCCACCAGCTTCCTGCGCGACTTTGGGGATCATCCGGCCCTTTACCGGCTGGAGAGCAAGCCCATCATGAGCCTGGTTCACGAAGCCTACTACCGCAACAGCGTACCCGAATTCGGCGGGGCGGCCATGCAGCCAAGCTGCTACTGCGAGTACTGCACAGCCTCGTTTGCCGAATATCTACGCGCGCACGGATGGGACCCTTCCACGCCCGCCCCGCGTGATGGCTCTGATCCGGCCTTGTGGCAGCTTTGGTTGAATCACCATGCCCAGGCCATTCCCGACTTTCTCGCCAGCGTGGGAGCCGCCGCCAAAGCGGTGATGCCGATCTGGACCACCCACGAGCTGAATGATTTCTATCCGGCCTCGTGGCAGCAGGTCTACACCGGAACGGATTGGTGGCGCATGAGTGCTGCGGTCGATTTCCCCCATGAAGACATGTACCCACTCGAATTTGATCACCGCTACCAGTGCTATGTCTTTGATTACGCCAAGGATGTCATGCGCAGTTCGGGCAATTTCAAAACCCTCAATGTCGCCAATGGGCAGGCATTCAATTCCTGGGCGGGCTACAAGCTGCCCGCCAACAGTATGAGCGAGCAGATTTTTTCCTGTGTGGCCCATGATGCTCGCGGCCTGGTATGGTGGGGCCAGTGGCCTGACGGCGCGCCCGATGTTCGTTATGAACTGCTGCGACAGACCAAACCCTACAATGCCGATTTTCTGGCGCTCGTCGAGCATACGCGCGACTGCCGTCCCACACCCGCTCAGGTCGCGCTGCTGGCCTCCTGGACCACTATGGGCCAGGCGTTGAGCGACGATCAGAGCTACGACACGCTGCTCACCTACATGATGCTGATCCAGAGCTGCTACCCGGTCGTTGTGTTACGCGAAGATCAGATCGCGGCGGGCTGC
>DAOUFU010000295.1:0-28646 GCA_034429275.1 Anaerolineae bacterium
CAGCGTGCAGCTTTAGAAACGAGGGGGCGGGTTCCACAAAACCCGCCCCTTACCCGCTCACCCCACCGTCGCTGCCGGCGGCCCCCCCCTAACCGCCGACTGCCACCGTCTGTCCTTTCACGGTCACCGTGCCAGTGAGCACCTGGGTCGTGTGTGCATCCACACCGCCGCCTGCGCCCGGCTGCTGCCCACCAATGGCGATCTCCAGCGTGCCCGGCTCGACCACAAACCGGTGATCGTCGGTGAACACGGCCCTCTGCTCCGGCGTGATGGTGAATTCGACATGCTGCTGCCCGCCGGGATGCAGCCGCAGCCGCGCGAACCCGACCAACTGGCGGATCGGGACGGGCACCGAGGCGTTTCGATGACTCAGGTAGACCTGCACCACCTCATCGCCGGAACACTGGCCCGCATTTCGCACCGCGACGCCGACCGTCACCGGCTCACCCGCCGTCACCTCGGCGGGAAGCTCCAGGTCGCTGTAGGTGAACCGGGTGTAGCTCAGCCCATAGCCAAAGGCGTAAAGCGGCTGCCCGGTGAAATAGCGGTAGGTGCGGCCCAGGCTGCCCGGCTTAGGGGCCATATCATAATCGTCGAACGGCGGCAGGTCGTTCACCGTGCGGTAAATGGTGATCGGCAGACGCCCGCCGGGGTTGATGTCGCCGAACAGGGCCTCAGCCAGCGCGGTGCCGCCTGCCTGGCCGGGATACCATGCCTCGATGATGGCAGCGACATGATCGTGTGCCCACGTCGCCGCGACGGCGCTGCCGTTCATCAGCACCAACACAACCGGCGTGCCAGTCGCGTGAACGGCTTCCAGCAGCTCTTCCTGGACTTTGGGCAGCCCCAGGTCGGGCCGGTCCCCCTGGCTGGCCTTCCCCGCTCCGACTCCCTCACGCTGACCTTCTTCGCCTTCAAGCGCCTGCGAGAGGCCCATGACCACCACGGCCACGTCTGCCCGCCGGGCGATGTCCACCGCCGCCGCAAAGTGATCGGACGGCCTGGTCCACCCTTCGGGCAGCGGAGGTTCGACTACATCGCAGCCTTTGACATAGAGCACATCCGCCGAGCCGCCCAGCCGCGCGCGGATGCCGGCCAGCGGCGTCACTGGCACCGCCGCGATCCCGTTGTAGTTGCCGTGCAGCACCTCGACCGAATCGGCGTTCGGGCCGATCACCGCGATGGTCTTGATCGCTGCGGGATCGATCGGCAGCAGGCCATCGTTCTTGAGCAGCACCAGCGACTCGCGGGCCACGCGCAGTGCCAGCTCGCGGTGAGCCGGGGAATCGTTGACCTCGTAAGGAATCTGCGCGTAGGGCACCTGCTCCGGCGGATCGAACATGCCGAGCATGAAGCGCGCCATGAACAGCCGCTTCACGCTGCGGTCGATGGTGGCCTCGTCAACCAACCCCTGGTCAACTGCCTTCACCAGCCATTCGTACACCTGCCCGCAGGCCAGGTCACAGCCCGCCTTGACAGCTAGCGCGGCGGCTTCTTCGGGCGTTTCCACGATGCGGTGATTCTTGTAGATGTCCTCAATCGCCCAGCAGTCGGAAACAACGTACCCCTCGAAGCCCCATTCCTGGCGCAGGATGTCTTCCAGCAGCAGGGTGCTGGCGCTGCACGCCTGGCCGCGGAAGCGCTGGTATGCACTCATGATCGAGTAGGCGCGGCCTTCCCGGATGGCTGCTTTGAATTGTGGCAGATAGGTCTGGCGCAGATCGCGCTCGCTCACGTCCACGTCGAAATGATGGCGGCTGTGTTCCGGGCCGCTGTGTACGGCGTAATGTTTTGGAGTCGCCACTGTTTTGAGATACTTTGGGTCGTCGCCTTGCAGCCCCTTGATGAAGGCCACGCCGAGCCGGGCGGTCAGGTAGGGGCATTCGCCGTAGGTTTCCTGCCCGCGCCCCCAGCGCGGATCGCGGAAGATGTTGATATTCGGCGTCCAGAAGGTCAGCCCGTAGTACTGGCCATGATTGCCCTCGCGCAGGGCCTGGTGATGCTTGGCGCGCCCCTCGTCGGAGATGGCGACAGCGACGGTGTGGATCAGGTCGGCGTTCCAGGTCGCCGCCATGCCGATCGCCTGGGGGAAGACGGTGGCAATCCCGGCACGACCCACCCCGTGCAAGCATTCGTTCCACCAGTTATAGGCCGGGATGCCAAGCCGCTCAATCGCCGCAGAGCCATGAACCATCTGCGAGACTTTTTCTTCCAGCGTCATCCGGCTGACCAGGTCATCCACGCGCTGCGAAAAAGGGAGCTGCGGGTTTTGGTACGGGAGCAGGTCGGGCATAGCGAAAACTCCTTCTTAATTCGAGGCCCCAGAGCGCGCGAGAGCGTGGGCAAGAACAACTGAGCGCGCAGATTGCGAGAACGTTTTCACGGCGGCAGGCGTTCGGGGCAGATAAAAAAGCCTAGTTTGCACGCCAAAAGCATAGTTTTCATGCAAACGTTGTCAATCTGATCCCAGCATATTATGTTTTGAGTCGCCCGTCAAGTCATTGTTTCGCCGCATGCTCAAGCGTGCAGCCATGCGCAAACCTGAAAGCGCACTGAAGGCGCTGGCAGAGTTGGTCGGTGGCGAGCCACCCCCTCAAACGCCATCAGCCCCCTTTGGGGAGCCTACACGGGCCGTCGGTGGCCCGTTGGTTCAGCCGAATGCATGAGCATCTGCAAATGCTTGCCTGTCCCGGTTTGTGACCGCCGGGCGCGCTGTGCCATAATCTGGGCAGTATTGGAACTGCCGACAGCCCGGCCCGGATACCTTCAGCATGACCGATCTCTCGCTCCCCATGTATTCCCCAGACGAAGCGCATCTCCCGCTGGATGAGGCGTTGATCGCCCGCTTTCGCGCCTCTGGCTACCGGCTGACCCCGCAGCGCCTGACCCTGCTGGAATTGATGCACGACCAGGGCGGCTTCATGGATGCCGACGAACTGCACCGGCTGGCCACTCTGCGCGGCGCAGACCTCAGCCTGGCGACCATCTATCGCACGCTGGCGTTGTTCAAGGCGCTCAAGCTGGTCGAGGGTCGGATCGTGGGGCCAGAGCAGGACCGTGAGGAATATCGGCTGCGCACCTCGCAGGCGCGCTATACGCTGACCTGCAAGCGCTGCGGCGCGATTGTGGCGGTCGAATCCGACATCGTGGATGCCTTCCGCCAGGAAGTCACCGAGCGGCTGGGCGTCACGGTGGTGACGGCGCATTCGTGCTTCATCGGCTACTGCGCCGACTGCACCGCCGCGCTCGCCGCCGAAGCCGAAGACCCCGCTTCTCCAGGTTGAACTTCGCCACCAGACGCGCTAGCATAGGGGCACATCCGCGCCGCCCTGACCCACAAGGACCGCTCGCCGCCATGCCCGACGATCTGCTCGCCACCTGTCACCGCGCCTTCGCCTTTGCCGAAAACCAGCTCCGCCGCCTGATCACCGCCGCGCCCGACAGCTTCCCAATGTATACCGTGCAGGGCCGCTGGCAGCACGGCGGCGAAACCTGGACCAACTGGTGCGAAGGTTTCCTGGGCGGGCAGTTGTGGCTGATTTACGCGCACAATGGCGACCCCTGGTGGCGCGCCCAGGCCGAACACTACTCGCGGCTGATCGAACATCGCAAGACCGACCGCGAAGTGCACGATCTCGGCTTCCTGTTCTGGTCCACCTGGAAGCGCTGGTACGACCTGACCGGCGACCCGGCCATCAATGCGGTGGTGATCCAGGCGGGGCAGACTCTGGCGCTGCGTTTCCAGGAACGCGGCCAATACCTGCGCTCTTTTGTCGCGCCGGAGAGCCTGTTCATCGACATCATGATGAACGTGGGCATCATCTTTTACGCCGCCCAACAGACCGCCGATCCCGACCTGCTGCGCCGCGCCCTTCAGCACAGCCTGACCACCCGGCGGTACCTGGTGCGCGGCGACGGCAGCACCGCCCACGAAGGAATCTTTGACCTGGCGACCGGCGAATTCTTGCGCCAGAGCACGCACCAGGGCTGGCGTGCGGATTCGTCGTGGGCGCGCGGGCAAGCCTGGGCGCTCTACGGCTTCGGCACGGTCTACGCCTTCACGCGTGACCCGCGCTTTTTGCAGACCGCCGAAGCCTGCGCGCAGTATTACATCGAGCACACGCCCGATCACGGCGTGCCGCCCAATGACTGGTGCGAGCCGAATCCACCCCGCCCCTACGAAAGCTCCGCCGCCGCCATCGCCGCCAGCGGCCTGTTCCAACTGGCCGAGCTGACCGCCGACCCGATCCGCGCGCGCTTCTACCGCGACGCCGCCCTGCGCGCCGTGCGCACGCTCACCACGCCGCAATTCCTCGCCATCGAGACGCCGGGCTGGGAAGGGCTGCTGCTGCACGGCTCTTACCACGAGCGTAAGGGGCTGGGCGTGGACGAGAGCGTGATGTGGGGCGATTATTTCCTGCTCGAAGCGATCAGCAAGGCGATCCAGGTGCTCTCATGACCGGGACGAGCGGCTCAGCAGAGACACGCGCGCCACAGCGCGCCGCCCTGGTGACCGGAGCCAGCCGGGGCATTGGGCGGGCCATCGCGCTGGCCCTGGGTGCGCGCGGCTGGGCGGTGATCGTCAACTACCGGGGCAGCGCCGAGGCTGCCGCCGAGGTCACCGCCGCAATCGAGTCTTCCGGCGGGCGAGCCTGCGCCGTCCAGGCCGACATCAGCCGCGCCGACGACCGTGAGCGGGTGGTCCTGGCCGCGTTGGAAGCGTATGGTCGGATCGATCTGCTGGTCAACAACGCGGGCATGGCCCCGCGCCAGCGCGTCGATCTGTTGGACCTGGGCGAAGACAGCTACGACGAGATCATGGCCGTGAACCTGAAGGGGCCGTTTTTCCTGACTCAGCGCGTCGCCCACCAGATGATCGCCCAGGTGCAGGCCGCTTCAGCCGGTGATGCCCCCACCCCGCCGCGCATCATCACCATCGGCTCGATCAGCGCCTATACCAGCAGCACCAACCGCGCCGAATACTGCCTCTCGAAAGCCGGGATCGGCATGATGACGCGCCTGTTCGCCGACCGGCTGGCTGAGTTCGGCATCTGCGTGTATGAGGTGCGGCCCGGCATCATCGCCACCGATATGACCAGCGCGGTCACTGAAAAATATGACCGCCTGATCGCCGACGGCCTGACGCCCATCCGGCGCTGGGGCCAGCCCGACGACGTAGCGCGCGCGGTGGTCGCGCTGGCGGAAGGTGCGCTGCCCTTCTCGACTGGCGAAGTGATCAACGTGGACGGGGGCTTTCATCTGCGCCGCTTGTGATTCTGATGACCACAAGGATTTGACCGCTCATGCCATCCTACAAACGCATCGCCCAATTGAAGACGCCCGCCCAGTTCCGCGCTTACCTCGCCGCACAGAATATCGACCTGCCGTTTGACGAGACGCTGCAATCCGGGCCGGATTCGCCGCTCGCGCAGCCGCTGACCGTCGAAGGCGTCACGCTGGGCAACCGCTGGTGTGTGCTGCCGATGGAAGGCTGGGACGGCACCCGCGACGGCCTGCCCACCGACCTGACGACGCGGCGCTGGCAGCGCTTCGGCCAGAGCGGAGCCAAGCTGATCTGGGGCGGCGAGGCGGTCGCCGTGCGGCACGATGGCCGCGCCAACCCGCACCAGTTGATGATCGACGAGAGCACGGTGGGCGCGCTCGCGGACCTGCGCGAGGGATTGGTCGCCGCGCACGCCGAACGTTATGGCCGGACCGATGACCTGCTGATCGGCCTGCAACTGACGCATTCGGGCCGCTTCTCGCGCCCGGATGACCGGCTCGCCCCACGCATCGCCTACCATCACCCGCTGTTGGACCGCAAATTCGGCATCAGCGGCGATGCCGCCCTGCTCAGCGATGACGACCTGGACCGGCTGGTGGAGGATTTTGTGCGCGCAGCGGTGCTGGCTCAGCGCGCCGGGTTCGCCTTCGTGGACCTCAAGCACTGTCACGGCTACCTGGGCCACGAACTGCTGAGCGCGGTGGATCGGCCCGGCAAATATGGCGGCTCGTTCGAGAACCGCACGCGCTGGCTGCGCGAGATGGTGGCGGGCATCCGCGCGGAAGCGCCGGGCCTGGGCATCGGCGTGCGGGTGAGCGCGTTCGATTTTATCCCCTTCGCCCCCGGCGAGGACCGTACCGGCAGGCCGGAAGCCTACCCCGGCAGCTACCGCTATGCATTTGGCGGCGACTCGACCGGCACCGGCCTCGACCTGGCCGAGCCGTGCCGCTTGCTCGACCTGCTGGCGGAGCTGAACATCCGGCTGGTGTGCATCACCGGCGGCAGCCCCTACTACGTGCCGCACATCCAGCGCCCGGCGATGTTCCCGCCTTCTGATGGCTACCAGCCGCCCGAAGATCCGCTGGCCGGGGTCGCACGGCAGATTCAGGTCACCGCGCAGCTCAAGCAGCACCGGTCCGACCTGGTGCTGGTCGGCTCCGGCTATTCCTATTTGCAGGAATGGCTGCCCCATGTCGCCCAGCACGTCGTGCGCGTGGGCATGGCCGAGTGTGTGGGCATCGGGCGGGTGGTGCTCTCATACCCGGAACTGCCCGCCGATGTGCTGGCCGGTCGCCCGCTGGATCGTAAGCGGCTGTGCCGCACCTTCAGCGATTGCACCACTGCGCCGCGCAACGGGTTGGTCTCCGGCTGCTATCCGCTCGACGAGTTTTACAAGATGCATGATGATTTTGCCCGGCTGCAAGCCGCCAAAAATGCCCAGAAAAGCGAGTAAACGGTATGACTGCAAAACCCCCGTATATCACGGCGATGGTCGGCACCGGCCACATCGCCTCGACGGCCCACATGCGCGCCATCCACGCCAACGCGGACCGTATCACGCTGGCCGCCGGAATGGACAGCGACCCGGAGCGGCTGGCGCAGTTCTGCACCGCCAACCATGTGCCGGGCCGCTATGCTGACCTGGGCAAGATGCTGGAAGAAGTCCGGCCCGACCTGGTGATCATGACCGCGCCGCCCACCACGCACCGCCAATACATCCAGAGGTGCCTGGAAGCCGGGGCGTGGGTCTTCTGCGAGAAGCCGATCACCATGTCGCTGGCCGATCTCGACGCCCTGCTGGAGATCGAATGCCGCACCCAGGCCCACTTTGCCAGCATTCTACAGAACCGCTTCGGCGCGGGTACGACTCACCTGCGCAATCTGATCGCGCAGGGGGCGCTGGGCGAGCCGATGCTCGTGCTCAGCCAGACCCTGTGGTTCCGCACCCAGGATTATTATGATGTGCCCTGGCGGGGTCGCTGGGATAACGAATCGGGCGGCACAGCCATGATGCACGGCGTCCACCAGGTGGACCAGGTCTTTCATCTGCTGGGCGACTGGGCTGAGGTGCGGGCCATGATCAGCACGCGCGACCGCGCCATCGAGGTCGAGAACCTGGCGATGGGCATGGTCCGGCTGGCCAGCGGGGTGCAGATGAGCTTCGTCAGCAGCGCGCTCTCGCCGCGCCAGGAAACGTATATGCGCATCGACTTTCAGCGCGCCACTGTGGAACTGCGCCATCTCTACAGCTACACCAACGCCGACTGGACCTATTCCTTCCCCCAGGAACCGGATAACCCGGAACTGGCGGCGCTGGCCCGCATCCCCGATGAGACGCCGGGATCGCACGGTACGCAGCTCGGCCTGTTCCTCGACTGCATGGCGCGCGGTGAGCGTCCGCCGGTAGGCGGGGCCGATCTGCGCCGCACGGTTGAATTCATGGCCGCGTTCTACAAGTCCGCGTTCACCGGCCAGGCGGTGCGCCCTGGCGAGATCGGGCCGGGCGATCCTTTTTACACGGCCATGAACGGCCAGGGGACAACAGTCGGCACACGCGGGTGAGTCGCCTTATAATGAAGACAGTGAGGCACGCGCACATTACGAAAGGGGACTGACCATGACCGTCCACATCACCTGGCTGAGCCATGCAGGATTTGTGCTGCGCATTGACGGCAGCATCGGGAACAACACCGTGCTGATTGACCCGTTCCTTTCCGGCAACCCTCTGGCCACCGCCCGCCCCGAAGACATGGATGCCGATTACATCCTGCTCACCCACGGCCACGGCGATCACGTGGCCGATACGCCCGCCATCGCCAACCGCACCGGGGCGACCGTGGTCGCTAACGTGGAAGTCGCCTCGTGGATGCGCGAGAAACGAGGCGTGCAGAACGTGATTGGGCTGAATACCGGCGGCGGGACAAAGCTGCCCTTCGGCTGGGTGCGGCTCACGCTGGCGCACCACAGCTCATCGATGCCCGATGGCAGCTATGGCGGCAATCCCAACGGCCTGCTGATCACCATCGACAACGGGCCGACGATCTACCACGCGGGCGATACATCGCTGTTCCTCGATATGCAGCTCATCGGCGCACACGGCATCGACCTGGCCATGCTGCCCATTGGCGACTTTTACACGATGGGCATCGACGACTCGATCAAGGCGATTGAGTTCCTCAAGCCGGCGGTGGTGATCCCGATGCACTACAACACCTTCCCGCCCATCATGCAAGATGCAGCCCGCTGGGCGCAGCGAGTCCAGAACGAAACCGCAGCCAGGCCGGTAGTGCTCGATCCGGGAGGATCGTTCCGGCTGTAGCGAGCCTGCTGACCGCCTGCAGAGCCTCCGGCCTCTTCCCCGGCACGCGCACAGGGCGAGGCCGGATTCGCGCCCCGACCTGCGGTTGGGGTGCGGCTGCCCTACGGCATGGCGGCACACCCCGTCACGCGGTGGGCAGCGTCGCCCGAATCGGGCACAATTGAGATGGGGCCATTCCGTGCCCCAACCGGACCGAGTTGGAGAGAGGGAAAAACCGATGCGTGGCAATATCTGGCGCAGGATGCGCCGCGAGGGACTGCTGGTGATCGTGGCGGTAATGGGCGTGGCGCTGGCGCTGAATGCGCTGCAGCATGACGACCCCACTCACGCCGCCCCCAATGCCCAGAAGACGGCGGTCTTCGGCCCGGTGATCACTGCCCCGGCGGCCTCGCCAGCGACACCGGTCCCTGCCACACCGACGCCCCCGGCAGCGACTCCATCGGCCACCCCTGCACCAGCGGAAACAGCCGCGCCCGCTCCGACAGAAGCCGCGTCCCCGGCCACCGCCACGCCGACTCCGTTCGTGATCAAAACCCCGCTGCCCACCCTGCGCGCCGATATGATGGGCGTGCAGCTTCATCCCGATATCACCGAAGCCGAATATGATACGCTGCTGTGGCTGGTGGGGCGGCTGGGCGTCAAATGGCTCAAGCTCCAGTTCGACTGGAGCCAGTTAGAGCCAGAGCAGGGCGTGCTCAGCCAGACGGGACTATCCTATGGCCTGTTCGCCCAGCGCGCCAACCAGCAAGGGCTGCACGTGATCGCCAGCGTGGCCAAAGCGCCGGGATGGGCGCGCGCCACCCAGGAAGAAGACGGCCCCCCGCGCGACCCGGCAGACCTGGGCCGCTTCATCAACATGATGCAGAACGTGGTGGGCGTGGACCTTTACGGCAATTCCTATTTTGAAGCGATCGAAGTGTGGAATGAGCCAAACCTGCGCCGCGAGTGGAACGGCGGCACATTGAGCGGCACGGACTATATGCGCCTGTTCGATGCCACCTACCAGGCCGTGCGCGCCGGTGTGGGCGGGCAGAGCATCATCCTGATCACGGCGGGCCTGGCACCCACCGGCATCAACGACGGCGTGAATGCCATCGACGACCGGGTCTATTTGCGGCAGATGTACAACGCAGGGCTGGCCGATCCCAAATATCAGAGCATCGCCATCGGCGTGCACCCCTACGGCGCGGCCAATCCACCGGATGCGCGCTGCTGCGGCACGCGCGGTTATGACGATCACCCCTCGTGGTTCTTCCTCAATACGCTGGAAGACTATCACGCTATCATGCAGGAATATGGCGACAGCCGCAAACTGTGGGCGACTGAGTTCGGCTGGGGCACGTATGACGGCCTGCTGACGCCGGATGGAAATCCTGCGCCGCCGCCCGCCGACCCGGTGTACTTCCAGTGGATTACTGAGGAAGACCAGGGGAACTATATCATCCGCGCATTCGAGATCGGGCAAAGCCTGCCGTATATGGGGCCGATGATCCTGTGGAACCTGAATTTCGCCGGGCAGGAATACGTCGATCAGCAGAACCCGCAGTCGGCCTATGCCCTGCTGCGCTCAACGGTGAACCCACTGCGCATCGCGTTTTTGATGTTGGAAGCCGCACCCAAGCAGTAGCGGCGCGCCGGTGAGGCGGCACGGCAAGCAACCGCCGCATCAGCGACCGGGCCGGGGCGGCTGCATCCAGGGCAGATCGCCCCGGCGCACCAGCACCGCCAGAGTCACGCTGCCCACCACAAAAATCCCGGCCAGCCCCAGCACGATGAACCCGCTGGTCCGGTAGAGCGTCTCCAACAGGCTGCGCTCATCTTCTTCCTTCGCCTCTTCATCACCGGCGGTGGGGGCGGTGCGCCCGTCGGCAGCGATCACCGTCTGCACTGGGGTATGAGTCACGGGAACTTCCGGCAGCACGTAGCCGAGCGCGCTGCCCACCTTCAGAGAGACGGTGCGCCCATTGATCAGGGTGAGTGTGACCATCTGCGGGCTGGTGAGTCCGTAGCCGGTGGGCGGCGTAATATGCAGCCCGTACACTCCGCCGGGCAGGTCCGTGCACAGCGGATCGGTCCGACCATCATAGGTGAGGACGAGCGGCTCGCCGTCCGATCCGCCCTCTGCCGGGGTGATGCTCAACTGCGCGCCGGGCAACAGGTCCTCGCCGGGGTCAAAGGTCCCGTAATTGGTCTCGTCCTGATACACGGTCACGCACAACGTGCCTTTGTCTGCGGCAAGCTGCGCCGCGGCATATTCGCTCGCTTCGGCAAGGGTGGGAATCGGCAGCCCGGCCACCGGAACCACCGGGATCGGGGTCACGTCGGGAGTTGGCGTATCGGTTGGCGGTGGGGTATCGGTCGGGGCCGGGGTATGAGTTGGCGTGCCCGTCGAGGTTGGAGAAGGCGTCGCGGTGGGCGGCTGAGTAGGCGTAGGACTGGATGTACTCGCAGGCCTGGCCGTCTCAGCAGGCGTGGTGGCTGTTGCTGCGAGGGCAGCGCCCTCCGCCTGCACCAGCGACACATCATCCCAAAAGACGGTGTTGACCGCCAACCCGGTTTCCTGGGTCATGTACAGAAACACCGTGATCGCCTCGCCGGAGGCTGTCGCCGTCACGCTGAGCGCGCCCCATTGATCGTAGGGCGCGGCGGTCTCGGACCAGATCACGCCGGGCGCGGTGGGATCGGTGCCGCCCGCCGGGTCGATGCCGATCCGCACCTGGGCATTGGCGCGCGAGTCCGAGCGGTGATAGGGCACTTCGGCGATGGTACAGCCGCCAGCCGCATCGGCGCAGGTGATCAGCCAGGCATAGGCGCTGGCCTGGACTGCCATACCTGGCGTCAGCCCGGTCACGCGCTGGACCCCGGCGGCAGTGAACGGCGCGCCTGGGCTGCGCAGAGTCCAGGCTGCTTTTCCTTCGTGAATTTGCGGGCGATCCGCATGGGGCAGAGCTTCGGGCTGGCCTGCGCCCACCCACAGCGTCCAGCCGTTCGGCGCGGTGGCCGTAGGGCGTCCCTGGGCATAATAGGGCGTTTCGAGGCCCCCATTGACCAGTAGATTTGGCATTGGTGGCTGGGCCAATGCCGCACCAGGGCAAGGCGCGATCCCGGCGGCCATGATAACCAGCCCCACCATCCACAGCATCAGCCGTTTGCTCATGCTATCCTGCCCCATCGTGTGCTGAACCAAACCGCTCCGCGCAAGGGTGTGTACCCTGCGGCAGAATTATACCCCAGGCGAGATGTAATTCAACGCGCAAGAACAGCCGGGCGCACAGCGCAAAGCTCACCGCCGCCTGACGCCTGGGTGACGCGCGAGTCTCACCCGGTATGGCCGAGAAAAGCGCTCAGGTGCTCGATCAGCAGGTCTGGCGCGTCTTCGGCCAGCAGATGACCGGCATCCGGCACCAGGATCGGCCCTTTGGCGCGCGGCATCATGTGCTTCCAGTGATGAGCGGCAGCCGGCGACATCAGCGAGTTCTTCGCCCCCCACAAGATCAGCGTGGGAATGGACGACAGATCGTGCAGGCGGCTCTCGATCTCGCGCATATCGACGGCGGAAGCGTGGGTGGGTGTGGTGTTGATCATACGCGGGAATTGGACCAGCGCGCGGCGGCTGCGCGCATCCCTGAATGGGGCACGGTACGCCGTCAGGATGGTGGAGGACAGGCGGCGAGCGCTCCACTGCTGCATCCCGATGCCGACGCTGATCTGCAGGACGCCGAAGATCACCTCGCCCAGGCCGGGCTTGGTGAGCCAGCGCAGCAGCGAATGCAGGCGGTTGGAAAAGGTGTCCTGAAAGACCCAGGTATTCATCAGCACCAGCCGCCGCACGTTCGAAGGGTGTCGCACAGTGTAGCCCATGCCCAACGCGCCACCCCAGTCTTCCATCACCAGGGTAATGTCGTGCAGGTCGAGTGCGGTGATCAACTCCAGCAGGTTATGAATGTGGCGGCGCATGGTGTGATAGCTGGCACTGCTCGGCTTGTCGCTCAGCCCGAACCCGATGTGGTCCACCGCCACGCAGCGATAGCCCAGCGAGGCAAAATAAACCACGACCGCGCGGAACTCAAAGCTCCAGGTCGGATAGCCGTGAGCGAACACCAATACGTCACCGTCCTCTGGCCCTTCGTCGATATAGTGCATTCGCTTGCCGTCACTCAACGTCAGAAAATGCGACTTGAAGGGGTAGAGCGCGCGGACGGTATCGGGCAACACAACAGTTGCCATGCGGTTCCTCTCTACGGCTGGTCGCTGGCTGATGCAGCCAGTCGGAATCGGGATTCACCGGGTGATGGTATTGTATCCCAATTGCCGAATCCGTACTGAAGCCGAAAACTCTAGAGGACTGGGCATCGACCTGCGCGATTTTCCTCAAAACGGGTTCCGCATTATCATTGAATGGAGCCTTAGCAGAATGAAGGATAGGACCCATGCTGACACCAGGACAAATCCGCCCCATGATTCCTTTGGCGCTCGAATCGCTGGACCTGCCGGGCCTGACCGCAGAACGCGGCCAGGTGCGCGATAACTACGCTCTCTCCGACGGGCGGCGTGTCCTGATCGCGACCGACCGTTTCAACGTGTTCAACCAGAATGTCGGCCTGGTGCCCTACAAAGGCCAGGTGCTCAACCAGTTGACCAACTGGTGGTTCGAGCAAACCGCCGATATTGTGCCCAACCACGTCATCGACGTGCCCGATCCCAACGTCACCATCGGCCTGACGGCCAACCCGCTGCCGATTGTGGTAGTCGTGCGTGGGTTCATCAGCGGGGTGACGCCCACCAGCCTGTGGGCACAGTATGCCGCCGGGAACCGCACTATCTACGGCATGTCCTTCCCCGATGGGCTGCGCAAGAACCAGGAACTGGCGCATCCGATTGTCACAGCGCGCGCCAAGGTGCCGGGCTACGAACACTCCGAGCGCGCGCTCACCCACGAGGAAGTGCTGGCGCTCGGCATCTCGCCCGCCCTGTGGGAACGCATCCAGGAAACGGCACTCAAGCTGTTCCTGCGCGGGCGTCAGTTATGCATCCTGGCCGATCTGATCCTGGTGGACAGCAAGTATGAATTTGGCCTGGACCTCAACGGGGACCTGGTGTTGATCGACGAACTACACACGCCCGACAGCAGTCGATTCTGGCGCGCGGACACCTACGACGAGCGCTTCGAGGCAGGCGAAGAGCCGGAGAACTTCGACAAAGAATTCGTGCGCCTGTGGTATCAGAGCCTCGGCTACAGCGACGACGGCCCGCTGCCGGCGCTGTCCTCCGAGATGATCATCACCATCAGCCAGCGCTACCAGCGCGTCTACGAACTGCTGAGCGGCAGCCCCTTTATGCCGGCCAGCTATCCTGCCCACCGGCGGATCATCGTGGCGCTGCACTACGCCCAGGTCGTGGGCTAGCGGCTGGCGAGCTTCTCGACGGGCCGGGCACACCGCGCAATCGCCTCGACGATCAGGCGATGTTCAGCGGCATGCATCCGCGCCTCGTATGCTTCCAGCGATTCGCCCGGTACGAACGGCACCTCCGCCTGCCCGATGACCTCGCCCGCGTCGATTTCGGGGATCACCCGGTGTACCATGCACCCACTCACAGCGATCTCGCCGCGCTGGTAGGCCTCATAGGCGCGGCGGATGGCTTCTGTGCCGGGAAAGGTGCCGGGCAGCGCGGGATGCAGATTGATCACCCGGCCCGGAAAGACATCCAAAAAGGCCGGGCTGAGGATGTGCATCCACCCGGCCAACACGATCAGGTCTGGCTCACAGGCGCGCACGGCGGCGGCGAGGTCGGCATCGTACTGCTCGCGGCTCAATCCCCGGTCCGTATACGTCTTGAGCGGAAAATACAGCGTCCTCAGGCCCGCCTGGGCGGCACGCTCCAATGCATAGGCCGCCCGGCGGTTGGAGACCACCAGCGCGATCTCCGCCGCCAGCCGTCCTTCGCCGACTGCGTCGATGATCGCCTGCAAATTGCTGCCCGATCCCGATACCATCACCACCAGTCGCATAGAGTCCCCCTTGTGCAACATCATTCGCCCATGCCTGGCCGGGCCGCGATCATCCTCACACTGCCGCGATCGTCACCACCTGCTCACCGGCGATGATCTCGCCAATCAGGGCGGCACCGCCGGTGAGGGCGCGGACGGCAAGCTTCACCTGTTCGGCAGGGATCACCGCGACCATACCCACGCCCATATTGAACACGCGGAACATTTCGGCGGAGTCCACCCCGCCAAGCCGGGCGATCAGGCCGAAGATCGCCGGCTCGTGCCACGATCCGCGCCGGATCAGCGCGCCGGTGCCGGGCGGCAGAATGCGTGGCAGGTTGTCGATCAGCCCGCCGCCGGTGATGTGTGCCAGCCCGTGCAGGGCGACTCCCGCTGCGCGCAACTGCCCCACCTGCTCCAGGTAGCAGCGGTGCGGGGCGAGCAGCACATCGCCCAATGTCTTGCCATCCAGGCCCGCCATCGGCGCGACCCAGTCCAGGTCGTCGAGCACGGCGCGCGCCAGCGAATACCCGTTGGTGTGCAGCCCAGACGACGGCAGGCCGATCAGCGCATCGCCGGGCCGGATGGCCGCCCCGTCCAGCAAGTCGCCGCGCTCCACCACGCCGACGATCGTGCCCACCAGGTCCACCTCGCCGAGCTGATACACGCCGGGCATCTCCGCCGTTTCGCCGCCCAACAGCGCGCAGCCCACCGCCTGGCACGCCCGCGCAATGCCGCCGACGATAGTGGCGATCTGCTCCGGGTCGAGGTGGGCGCTGGCGACATAATCGAGGAAAAACAGCGGGCGCGCGCCCTGCACCAGGATGTCATTCACACAGTGGTTCACGATGTCGTGCCCGATGCTGTCCCATCGCCCCAGCCGCGCGGCAACCCGTGTCTTGGTGCCCACGCCATCAGTTGAAGCGACCAGCACTGGCTGATCCATCCGCTTCAGCCCGGAAGCGCTGTACTGCCCACCGAACGCGCCCACGCCGGTCAGCACTTCGGGGCCATAGGTCGCCTTGATCGCGGCGGACATCAGGCGCACGGCCTCGGCCCCTGCGTCGATGTTCACCCCTGCCTGCGCGTAGCGGCTCATCGCGCCGCCTCCACCACGCTCAGGCCGATGTCGGTGCGGTAGTGCCTGCCCTCAAAGGAAATGCGGGAGACACCTTCATAGGCCAGGTTCAGCGCGGCGGGCAGATCGCTGCCCAGCGCCGAGACAGCCAGCACACGCCCGCCCGCCGTGCGCACGGCTGCGCCCTGGCGAGCCGTCCCTGCGTGGAACACCACCAGGTCGGGCCGATCCGGGAGATCATCCAGCCCTCGAATGGGTAGCCCGGTGGCATATGTGCCGGGATAGCCACCCGACGCCAGCACGACCGTCGCGCATGTTTCGGGCCGCCAGCGCATCGTCGCCCGGTCGAGGGTGCCGTCCAGGCACGCCCAACAGATATCGACCAGGTCACTATCGAGCCGGGGCAGAATAGCCTGAGTTTCGGGGTCGCCGAAGCGGCAATTGAATTCGAGCACGCGCGGCCCGTCGGGCGTGATCATCAGCCCGGCGTAGAGCACACCGACATACGGTGTTCCCTCCGCTGCCATGCCTTCCACGGCGGGCAGCAGCACAGTGGCGCGGATTTCATCCACCAGCGCGGCGCTGATATCCGGCGCGGGCGAATAGGCCCCCATGCCGCCGGTATTCGGCCCCTGGTCACCGTCGAAGGCGCGCTTGTGATCGCGCGCGGTCGGCATGG
The DNA here is from genome assembly GCA_034429275.1 of Anaerolineae bacterium. Lineage (GTDB taxonomy): Bacteria > Chloroflexota > Anaerolineae > Aggregatilineales > Aggregatilineaceae > DAOUFU01. The sequence continues at coordinate 16,350 of DAOUFU010000295.1, forward strand.
GCAGCACGGTCCGGCCATCGCAGAATGCCAGCAGCGAGATCTCCACGCCGTGCAGCCGTTCCTCGATCACTACGCGCCGCCCGGCCTCGCCAAAGACGCGCCGCATCATGATCTGGCGCACGGCGTCCTGGGCCTGCTGTGGCGTGTCGCACACCAGCACGCCCTTGCCCGCCGTCAGCCCATCGGCCTTGACCACCACCGCGCGCCCAAAGCTCTCCACAAACGCGCAGGCAGCCTCTGCATCGTCGAACACGCCGTAATCGGCGGTTGGGATGTGGTGACGGCGCATGAAATCTTTGGCGAACGATTTTGAGGCTTCGAGCCGGGCGGCAGCGCGAGTCGGGCCCCAGGCCGCCACGCCCGCCGCCTGGAGCGCATCCACCAGGCCCGCCGCCAGTGGCAGCTCCGGGCCGACCACCACCAGGTCCACCGAGCGAGCGCGGGCGAATGTTACCAGCCCGTCGGAATCGTCGGGCGCGATCGGGGCATTGCGGCAGGCGCACATGCCGCGCTGGGCGGGCCATTCGGTGCCGCCGTTGCCGGGCGCGATGTATACCTGCTCCACCTGCGGCGACCGGGCCAGCGCCCAGGCCAGGGCGTGCTCGCGCCCGCCGCTTCCAACCACCAGTACGTTGATCATCCGAACACCCCCATCTTCTCCCGATCTTCGCAGAACAGCCACGCCGGGATATCGAGCGGATACTCGCAGGAAAAACAAGCCGTGCAATAGCCCGCAGTGGGGCCGGTCAGCGCGCGGATGGCGTCCAGCATCCCTTCCAGGCTGAGATAGCCGAGCGAATCGGCGCGGATGTGTGCGCGAATCTGTTCCACGTCCAGCCGGTGCGCGATCAGTTCGCGGTAGGTCGCCATATCCACGCCCATGAAACAGGGATGTCGCACCGGCGGCGAACTCACCCGCACATGAACCTCGACTGCGCCTGCATCGCGCAAGAGCTGGACCAGCGGCCCGGACGTGTTGCCGCGCACAATCGAGTCATCGACCAGAACCACGCGCTTCCCGGCCAGGTTCGCCGCCAGCGCATTGAACTTGAGCCGCACGCCCTGCCGCCGCAGCCCATCATCCGGCTGGATGAAGGTGCGGCCAATGTAGCGGTTTTTGATCAACCCTTCGGTGAAGGGAATGCCCGACTGCTGGCTGTAGCCGATGGCTGCCGGGATCGCCGAATCCGGCACGGCCACCACAATATCGGCCTCGGCGGGCGCTTCCTGGGCCAGCCGACGCCCCATCTGCTGGCGCACGGTGTGGATCACCGGGCCTTCCGGCGAACCGGGCTGCCCGGCGGGGGTGCCGGTTTCCAGCGCGGAATCGGGCCGGGCAAAGTAGACGTATTCGAAAACGCACAGCGCGCGCCGATCTGCCTCGCGGCCTACCACCGAGGACACGCCCTGTGCATCCAGCCGGACGATTTCGCCCGGCGCGATGTGACGCACGAAGCGCGCGCCGATGGTGTTCAGTGCGCAGCTTTCAGAAGCCACCACGTAGCCCTCGGCAAGCTGGCCCAGGCACAGCGGGCGCAGTCCCAGCGGGTCGCGCACGGCATAGATCGCATCGCGGGTGAGCAGCACCAGCGAATAGGCCCCTTCCGCCACCCGCATGAATGCACGGATGCGGGCCACCCAGCGATCGGGGGTGCCGTTGGTGCCGCCCCAGGCTTCCGGCGGCGCAGCGAGAATCTGGGTGATCAGCTCGCTGTCGGTGGTGGCCGAAAGGCCGACCCCACGCGCCAGCAGCGCCTGGCGCAAATCGTGGGCGTTGGTCAGGTTGCCGTTGTGGGCCACTGCCAGCGGCCCACAGATGGTTTCGATCAGGTAGGGCTGGGCATTGCCCAGCGATGAGCAGCCGGTCGTGCTGTAGCGCGTGTGCCCAATGGCGAGATGGCCCTTCAACGGGGCGAGGTTGTCCTCGTGGAAGACTTGCGCGACCAGCCCCATCGCCTTGTGCAGCGTGGCGCGCTCACCGTCGCAGGTGGCGATCCCGGCGCTTTCCTGCCCGCGATGCTGAAGGGCGAACAGGCCGAAAAAGGTCAGGCGTGCCACGTCGCGCCCCGGCGCAAAGACGCCAAACACGCCGCATTCTTCACGCGGGTGGTCGTCCGGCCAGAACTCATATTCGCTCATGGCGTGGAACTCTCCCCGACGAGCGCCGCGTCACTGTGAAGCACCGTATCCGCCGAGGCGCGCTGAAACGCGATCACACGCGCCCGGATGGCCGGATCGACCTGGCCGAGGATTTTGGCCGCCAGCAGCGCCGCATTGGCCGGATCGAGCACCACTGCCGGGGCGACTCCGCCCGGCATCCGCAGCGACGAGAACACATCCGCGCCGCCAAACGCCTCCGACGGCGGCGGGCAGGCAATCACCGGGGCGGAAACCTGGGCATCGACAAAGCCGCTGAGTGCGTTGGAGCGCCCGGCGATGGTGATGATCACTTTGCGGCGCGGATCGTCCTCAACCTGGCGGCAAAGCTCCAGCACGTGCGCGGGAGTCTTGTGCGCCGAACCGATGCGCATCTCGCACGGGATGCCGAGCCGGTCCAACGCGGTGGCGATAGCGCGCGCGTGGTCAAGATCAGCGTGTGATCCCATGAAGATCGGGACGATGACGGCAGTCGAATCGGTCATTGCAGAATCTCCTGGCTCAGGGTGCGGAGGATACGGTCAACAACAGGCTGCTCGCCGGGCCGGAAGGTCTGCCCGGTCAGGCGCTCGTAGGCGGCGATGGTGCGGGCGGCATAGCGCGCGGCAAAGTCGGCGGTGAGAATGGGCGGCGTGCCCTCGCCGCGATAGCCCTGCTCGACAAACCACACGCGCAAAAATTCCTTGTCGAAGTTCTCCGGCTCCGCCTCATCGCCGGGCCGGTAGGAGTCGAGCGTCCAGAAGCGGCTGGAATCCGGCGTGTGGACCTCGTCGATCAGCGCCAGCCGTCCGTCGATCAGGCCAAATTCGTACTTGGTATCCACCAGGATCAACCCGCCCCGGCGCGCGATTTCCTGCCCGCGCGCAAAGATCGCCAGGGCCGCCGCCTCGACCTGTTCCCACAAATCGGGCGCAACCAGCCCCTGGGCGATGATCTCATCCCGGGTCAGGCGCTGGTCGTGCTGGCCACCGGTCGCCTTGGTGGTCGGCGTGATGATCGGCACCGGCAGCGGGTCGTTTTTGCGCAAACCATCGGGCAGGGCGATGCCGTAGGGTCGGCGTTCGCCCTGCGCGTAAAGCGTCCACAGCGAGGTGGAAGTCACGCCGGTGATATAGCCGCGCACGATGACCTCGACCGGTAGTGCCTCGGCCTCGCGTGCCAGGGTGACATTGGGATCGGGCACGGCGACCACGTGGTTGTCCACGATGTCGCGCAGTTGATCGAACCACCACGCACTTAGCTGGTTGAGCACCTGCCCCTTATAGGGAATCGCGCCCAGCACGCGGTCGAAGGCCGAGACGCGGTCGGTAGTGATCAGCAGGCGCTGGTCGCCGCGGCGGTAGATGTCGCGCACTTTGCCCACCTGCTTGGGGCCCCAGCCCGGCAGATCGAGAGTTTGGAACGGGACGGAATGCAGCAGTTCTTCGTGAGTCAGCATTGGGTCTCCTCTAGGCGTGCTTGATACCATTCTCGAACAGGCGCAGTCCCAACTGGCCGCCCTCGCCACGGTGAAAACGCGGGTGCTGCCAGGGGAACAGGTGATCTTCCGGGTGAGGCATCAGGCCGAGCATATTCCCGGCAGGATTGCACAGCCCGGCGATGTTGCCCACCGAGCCGTTGGGGTTGGCCGGATAACCGGCAGCGGGTGAGCCGTCGCGCTCTACATAAGTCAGCGCGACCAGGCCGCTGTGAACGAGGCGATTCAGCGCGGCAGCATCGCGCACCGCCACCCGGCCTTCGCCATGTGCTACCGGGCAGGTGATCAGGTCGTCCAATCCCTGGGTGAACAGGCATGGGCTGCCTGGTTGAGGCTGAAGCGTGACCCAGCGGCACTCGAAGCGGCGAGAATCGTTCGCCGCCAGCGTAACCACCCGGTCGCCGTTGGTGCCAAAGGGCACGCCCGGCAGCAGGCCCGACTTCACCAGAATCTGGAACCCGTTGCAGATGCCGAGCACAGGCCGCCCGCTGGCAATGAAGCGGCTTACGTCGTCCCCCAGCCGGTGAGCCAGGTTCATGGCGCACAGGGTGCCCGCGCCCAGGTCGTCACCAAAGGAAAAGCCGCCCGGCACGACCAGCATAGCGTAATCCAGCAGGCGCTTCTGCCCGCCGGTCAATTCGTTGATGTGCACGATCTCCGGCTCGCCCCCGGCCAATGCGCAAGCCTGCGCCGCCTCGCGGTCGCGGTTGGTGCCGTTGGCGTGCAGGATCAGCACACGCGGGGGATGCAGCAGGCGCGCGGCCCGTCTGAAGGATCCGGCCTGGGGAACCGCCTGGGCCGGGGCCGCTGGTGATGGGACACGCGGTGAGCGCTCAGGCTGAGCATTCCCGACCTTCGCCAGGGGCAGATCGCCGCGCCAGGCACGCTCCAGGTCCTCAATCCGCGCCGTGAGCGTCCCGGCGCGACCCGTCATGCGCAGACCATGCGCTCGTTCCGCCACCCAGCCCACGCGCGCGCAAGGCACGCCCGCCAAGAGGGCCTCGAAACGTGGGCCATCTTCGGGCGCGACCTCGACCACAAACCGGCTGAGCGATTCGGAGAACAGCAGGGCGTCATCCTGCGCGATGTTCGCCGCGCCGGGCACGCATTCCAGATCAACGGCTGCGCCCAGCCGCCCGGCGATACACATCTCGGCCAGCGCAACCGCCAGCCCGCCTTCCGAGCAATCGTGGCACGCGCGAACCAATCCCGCCCGCATGGCCCGGTGCAGCGCACGCAGGCGTTCCGGCGCGTCAGCGACCGGCTGGGGTACAGTGCCGCCGCCGCCCCCACGGACCAGGGCGTAGTGGCTGCCGCCCAGTTCGTCGCGCGTATCGCCCACTACGTACAGGCGGTTGCCCGCGCGCTTGAGGTCCATCGTCACGGTCCGGTGCACATCCGGCACCAGGCCCAGCGCGGAAATCAGCAGCGTGCCGGGGATGGTGTGCTTGCGGCCTGTTTCGTCGGCATATTCGTTATTCAGGCTGTCTTTGCCGGAGACGAACGGCGCGCCATAGGCCAGCGCCGCATCGTGGCAGCCCTGCACACAGCGCACCAGGCTGCCCAGGCGATCCGGCAGAGCCGGGTTGCCCCAGCAGAAGTTATCCAGCAGGGCGACGTGGTCGGGGTCCGCGCCGACCGCGGCCACGTTGCGCATGGCCTCGTCGATGGCGGCCCAGGCCATCGCGTAAGGGTCGAGATCGGTATAGGCGGGCGCGATGCCCACCGAGAGCGCGAGTCCCTGCGGGGATGCTGCCGATTCGCCCGCCTGGGCGCTCATCTGCACGTCGAGCGGCACGATCACCGCCGCATCGCCAGGGCCGTGATCCGCCGCGCCCACCAGGGGCTTGACAACCGTGCCGCCCTGCACCTCGTGATCGTAGCGGCGCACCACCGACTCCTTGCTGCGGATATTCGGGTGGCTCAGCAGGTCCAGCAGCGAGGTCAGCGGATCGGCGGGTTCACCGGCAAAAAACGGTTGAGCAGCGGCGGGCTGCCAGGTGGCGACCAGGTGGCGGCGTGGAATGCCCTTGTGCAAGAATTCTACCGACAGGTCGGCTACCTGCCGGTCACCATAATAAAGGCGGAAGCGGCCTGTGGATTCAATCTCGCCCAGGCAGACGGCCTCCACATTATGCCCGTCACAAATCTCCAGCAGGCGGGGCCAATGCTCGGCAGGCACGGCCAGGACCATTCGTTCCTGGGCCTCGCTCAGCCAGATTTCCCAGGGGCGCAGGCCGGGATATTTGAGCGGGACATGACAGAGCTGCACGCTGCCCCCCATCGCCCCGATCATCTCACCGACCGCCGAGGACAACCCACCCGCGCCGCAGTCGGTAATGGCGGTATAAAGCCGCTCGTCGCGGGCGCGCAGCACCACTTCGAGCACTTGCTTCTCGTTGATCGGATGGCCGATCTGCACCGCGCTGCCGAGCGTTTCGCCGGTGGTGGTGTCCATCTCCATGCTGGAGAAGGTCGCGCCGTGCATCCCGTCGCGCCCGGTGCGCCCGCCGATGACCACGATCCGGTCGCCCGGCTGGGCGGCGGTGGGGTGCGATCCATGCGGCAGAATGCCCAGGCAGCCGCAGAATACCAGCGGGTTGGCGGTATAGCCGGGATGGAACAACACCGCGCCGTTCACCGTCGGGATGCCCATCTTGTTGCCGTAATCCTCGACACCGTGCACGACACCCTCCATGACGCGGCGAGGGTGCAGAGTCCCGGCGGGCAGGGCGGATTCGGACACATCCTGGGGACCAAAACACAGCACGTCAGTATTGGCAATCGGGCGCGCGCTGACGCCCAGAATATCGCGCACGACGCCGCCCACGCCGGTATTCGCACCGCCAAACGGCTCGATGGCCGAGGGGTGGTTGTGAGTCTCCAGCTTAAAGGCGACATCCCACGTATCGTCGAAGGCCACGATCCCGGCGTTATCCACAAACGCCGAGCGCACCCAGGGCCGATTGAGCTTTTCGGTTGCCGCGCGAATGCAAGTCGCCAGCAAACCGTCGATTTGCTGCGGCACGGGCGCGCTGTCGGCGGGCGCGCCGGGCAGCGGCCCCCGGTAATCGACAACGGCCTTAAAGGTCTTGTGTACGCAGTGTTCGCTCCAGGTCTGGGCGAGCATCTCCAGCTCGACATCGGTCGGGTCGCGCCCTTCCGCAGCGAAATAGTCCTGAACAGCGCGCATCTCGTCCAGGCTGAGTGACAGGCACCGTTCGGCGCTGATCCGCTGAAGCTGCCCATCATCGGCGTCACACAAGGGGATAACCTCGACCAGCCCGTTGGCCGGGTCGTGCTGCACAAACGGCGGGGCGATAGGCCGGTCGATCTCGTACCGCTGGATGACAGGGTTGGAATAGACGCTGCCGGCCAGGCGGTGCAACTCATCGGGCGAAAAACTGCCGCGCAGCAGGTAGCGAGTCCCGGTCGCCACCTGGCGGATGCCGTCCATCCCTAGCAGGCGCGCCGCTCGCAGCAGGTTCTCGGCGACCGGATCGGTTACGCCGGGCAGCAGCGTCACCTCGATGGTGTGATCGGCAGGCAGAGGGGATACGGGCCGGTCGGCAGGCGACCAGCGGTAGTCTTCGGTGACCGGGTCCGCCAGCAAGGTGCTGCACAGCCGGTCCAACTGACCGGGCGAAAGTTCCCCTTCGAGAAAAAAAATACGGGCGACAAAGCAGCCCGTATGGTTCGCAGATGGAGTCGTCTGGTTGCGAGGTGCACGACCGCCATTGAGATGGCGCTCCCACACCTCTACACGCATTGGTTGCTGTACATCGTCCACGGCTGGCTCCCCCTTTTTGTGATCGGTTATGCGGTCAAAAACGGTGGTTGTGGTCGGCGGTGTGTGGCATTGATGATTCCATTTTTGGGTCAAAAAAAGGGTTTGGCATCAGATAGAATGCTCAATGATATGGGGGCGTTTTTGTGCACTTTGGAGACTGAATCGGGCTTTTGCGGACATTTCAAGGCGTTTTTGTATGGATACACCAAATCCACCTGTCTGGATGAATCCTATTCCATGAAAGACACAATTAAGATACAATAGAGACAAAATGGAAATTGTGAAGGGGGCAGCCCATGTGGGCAAGTGACATTCCGGGAATCACGCCATGAGCGGTGAGACTGAGCCACTTGAAGTGCAGATAGGCGAGCTGCTTCGCGCCCGACAGATGACTCTGGCGGTGGCCGAGTCGTGTACAGGCGGGCTGATCGCCGGGCGGCTGACTGATGTGCCGGGCAGTTCGGCTTATTTTGTGGGCGGCGCGATCGCTTACTGCGACGGCATCAAGCAGCAGCTTCTGGGGGTGCGCGCGGAAACCCTGGCCCAGCACGGGGCAGTCAGCGAGCCTGTCGCCCGCCAGATGGCACTTGGCGCACGGCTGCTGTTCGCCACCGACTGCGCGCTGAGCGTGACCGGCATTGCGGGGCCGGGCGGGCATACGCCGGATATGCCAGTCGGGCTGACGTTCATTGGGTTGAGCGTGCCGGGGCAAACCTGGGTGCGCCGTTATACCTGGACAGGAAACCGCGCCCAGAACCGTGAGGCATCGGTGCAGGCCGCGCTGGAGTTGATTCTAGCCTATCTGCGGGATGAGTTGGTGTAAATGTTCCGGGTGACCGAAGTCCAGGCTACGTTCACGCCAGGGGGATGGCCCATTCCGCACGCGCTGCGCTGGGAAGGCCAGGCTCTCACCGTGATCGATGTGGGGCGGCGCTGGCACGCCCCAGACGGCATTCACGTGCTGGTGCGGGTGCCCGGCGGCAGAGTCTTTGAGCTGCACACCAATGGGGCGCTGTGGCGGGCCAGGCTGATCGGCGAACCACCCCACTTTGCCTGATTCCCTGCCTACCTGCCCACCAGCACCGCCACCGAACGCGGCCCCAACAAAAAGCTGTGCTGATTTTCCAGGCGCGGCTCTTCGCCCACCGGGTAGATATCGTGAGGCACTTCGCGGCCCGTGTTGGCGAACACGTGCCATGTCACATCGACCTGCGGCAGTTCCACCCAGATGGCATCCCAATACATGTTCATGCCCACATAGATCGCAGCATCCGGCTGGACGTGGCGCGGGCACGATCCCTTGAGCATGAAGGCCAGCACGCGGCTGAACGGAGACCAGTCGGGTTGCCAGGCACGCGTGCCATGCCACGAAATGTCCGCTTTGCGCTGGGCATCCGGCGAGGCTGAGGGCAGGCGGCGCTCTTTGCCCTGCCCCGCCTGGGCGCGCGCGGCAGCTTCCGGGTTGAGGCTGGTCAGGTGGATCGGGCAGCGCAACACCGGGTGCGCCTTGCGGAAAGCGATCATCTGCTTCATGAAATTGAAGATGTCATAATTCGGCTCGATGCCCGCCCAGTAGAACCAGTTTAGTTCGTTGTCGTGGCAGTAGGTGTTGTTGTTGCCGTGCTTGGTATGGGCGATCTCGTCGCCCATCAGGATCATCGGCACCCCCTGGCTGACCATAAGCATGGCGATGGCGTTTTTCATCTGGCGGCGGCGCAGTGTGATAATCTCCGGGTCATCGGTCGGCCCTTCGACCCCGCAGTTCCAACTGTAATTGTCGTTCGCGCCGTCGCGGTTGCCTTCGCCGTTGACCTCGTTGTGCTTCTGGTTGTACGACACCAGGTCGTGCAGCGTGAACCCATCGTGCGCGGTGATAAAATTGATCGAGGCGGTCGATCCGCGCGTGGTATACAGGTCCGGCGACCCCATCAGGCGCTGAGCCATCGCCACGATCTGGCCGGGATCGCCTTTCAGCCAGCGGCGGAGCGTATCGCGGTACTGGCCGTTCCATTCTGCCCAGCGCTGATAGTTGGGGAACGAGCCGACCTGGTACAGCCCGCCCGCGTCCCAGGCTTCGGCGATCAGCTTGCAGCGCGCCAGGATCGGGTCGTGGGCCAGGGTTTCGAGCAGGGGCGGGTTGGGCAGCGGGTAACCATCCTGATCGCGCCCCAGGATCGAGGCGAGATCGAAGCGGAAGCCGTTGATGTGATATTCCGAAACCCAGTAGCGCAGGCAGTCGAGCACCAGCTCGCGCACTACCGGGTGATTACAGTTCAGCGTGTTGCCGGTGCCGGAGAAGTTGAAATACTTGCCTTCCGGCGTGAGCATGTAGTAGGTCTTGTTGTCCAGCCCACGGAAGGAAATGGTCGGCCCGCGCGAGTTGCCCTCGGCGGTGTGGTTGAACACCACATCCAGGATCACCTCGATGCCGTTGGCGTGAAGCTCACGCACCAGGGTTTTGAACTCGTCGATCTGCGTGTGCATCGCGCCGGTGGCGGCATAGCCGGCTTTGGGCGCGAAGAACCCCACCGACGAATAGCCCCAATAATTGAGCAGGCGCTCGCCGGTGAGCGGGTTGAAGCGGAAATACTCAAACTCGTCGAACTCAAAGACCGGCATCAGTTCGATGCAGTTCACGCCCAGTTCTTTGAGATAGGGGATTTTTTCGCGGATGGCGGCAAAGGTGCCCGGATACTTGACCCCGGATGACGGGTCCGCCGTGAAGCCGCGCACGTGCATCTCGTAGATGATCAGGTCTTCGATGGGCGTATCCAGTGGGCGATCGTCTTCCCAGTCGAAGTCGTCGTAGACCAGCAGGGCACGGTGCTGATAGGGATTGGTCCAGTCCGGCTCGGTCCCCCAGACATCGCGCCCACTGATGGCGCGCGCGTAGGGGTCCAGCAGAATCTTGCTGTAATCGAAGCGATGGCCGCTGGCCGGGTCCCAGGGGCCATCCATGCGAAAACCGTACTCGGTGTTCTCATAATCGACATCGAAGACGATCATGGCGAACACGTTGCCGATGCGATACCCGCTGGGGAACGGGATTTCGATCATCGGTTCCTTCGCGCCCTTCTCGAACAAGACCAGCGTGCAGGCGGTGGCATGGTTGGAGAACACCGAAAAATTCACACCGCCAGGGATGAAGGTTGCGCCAAAGGGATAGGGATGGCCGGGCCGGAGCTTCCAGCCCATATATTCGTCAGTAGGATAGATATCGATCCGTTTCATGCAAGCGATCCTGCCCGGTGCCCGTCTAGCCGCGCAGGGCGGCGAGCGCCGCATCTACCGAGGGATACAGCTCAAATTCGTCGATAAACCCGGTGATCTCCATCACGTCGCGCAGCCGCTCGGAAGCCGCCGCCAGCACCAGGTGACAGTCGTAGCACGATTTGACTTCGCGATGCAGCAGCAGCAGCGTGCGCAGGGCCGCACTCGACATATAGCTCACGCCGCCGAGGTCCAGCACCAGGCGGCGGTAGGACTTGACATACTCGGCAATAGATTCCTCGACGCCGGGCGACGACTGCGCATCCCACCGGCCATCCAGGGCGATCACATACGTATCGGCTTCCACCTCACGGGGTGTGATATCCACCTTTGGGTTCCTCTCAGCGGCTGATATATGCCGACTATTGTACACTACCGGCGAGGCTGCTGCCTATGGCTTGCCTGCTGAACGGCTGCGACGAGAGAAAATCCCGCCATGCAGATGAGTCGCCCAAACCGGCACCCTCACGAGATCGCTTTGCGCTGCACCCGCTCGACAAACCGCCCCCAATCGACGATCATGCGCTCATGCGTGCCGCTGCCGATCAATTCCTGATCGTCCCATGCCTCGACGGTGAAAACCAGCCGCCGTCCGTCCACCTCGGTGAGCGTGGCAGTTGCGCGCGCTCGCATCCCGACCGGAGTCGCGGCCAGGTGCCGGATGTCGATCCGTGTGCCTACGCTGGTCTGGCCTTCGGCCAGGACGCCCTCCAGCGCGTGCACGGCGGCAGCCTCCATCAGCGCGACCAGCGAGGGCGTGGCAAAAACCGGCACCAATCCACTGCCAAGCGCGGCTGCCGTCAGTTCATGGGTGACTGTCCGCTCGACGGTTCCACTCAAGCCAGGGGCAAGAGGCGGAGAATCGGTATTCATCGGCGCATCCTCTGCTCACAGTTAACCTTCACAACGCCCGTTCACAAATTGGGCACGACGTAAGTATTCAGCGCATACCACGACAGGGCCGCCAAACCGGCCACGCTGAGCAAGGGCAGCCAGCCCAACGCGGGCCATCGCCCCACCAGCGGCGCAGCCCAGCCACTCAGCCCAATCGCCAGGATCGCCACGATGGGGATCAGCGCCGGGTAGAGATAGCGCCCCTGGAACTGAACAAATGTCAAATTATAAAGCACAAACTGGGCGGCAGTCAGCACCAGCACCGCCGCGAAGACGACGGCGACATCACGCTGAGCAGCATGCGGCCAGCGCCGCGCGCGCGCCGAATGCGCGGCCAGCACCGCCCACCCGGCCAGCGCGCCCAGCGTGAACACGCCCAACAGCCGGTACACGTTCTGCGGCATGGGTACGGCCATCCACCCAAACTGCCCCCAAAAGCTGTGAGCGGTGGTGCGGGCGGCATTCTCCAGGTAGAGGCGCGTGCTGCCGCCCAATTCGCGCTCGATATAGTCCGCCGTGCGCAACTGGCCGATCACCACCTCGTCGTGGCGATCCAGCCCGGCAAAGTCCAGCCCGCCATAGACAGCCAGGTTACGCGCCCACCACAACCCACCGATCACCAGCGCGGGGATCAGCGCGGCGGCCAGGTGACGACCTGCCACACGCCAGGGCCAGCGCTCGCGCCGCCAGCGCAGCAGCACCGCCAGCA
>DAOUFU010000296.1:0-1866 GCA_034429275.1 Anaerolineae bacterium
GTGAGGAAGGGGCCGTCAGTCTGGACCAGGATGCGGTGATGGGGGACGCGCGCGGCGACGTGGCGCAGCGTATCGGCTTTTTTGTTGGTCACCGGGCCGGTGAAGCCCAGGTAGAAGCCCAGGGCCAGGGCGCGCTCGGCGACTTCGGGCGCGGCAGAGAAGGAATGCAGCACGCCAGGACGCCCGGCCAGCGCGGGGGGCAAATCGCGTACCCAGTCGGCCAGCATGGCGAGCAGGTCCTCGTCGGATTCGCGGTTGTGGATGATCACCGGCAGGCTGAGTGAGGCGGCCAGCGAGAGCTGATCGGCCAGGGCACGGCGCTGCTGAGCGGGCGGGGTGGAGTCGCGGTAGTAGTCGAGGCCGATCTCGCCGATGGCGACGACTTTCGGATGGGCGGCCAGGGCGCGCAAGGACTCCAGGTCGGCGGGGGTGTAGTCGGCGGCGCTGTTGGGATGAATGCCGATTCCCACGAACACACCAGGGTAAGTGTCGGCGTGAGCCAGGGCTTTCCGCGCGCTGGCGATGGTGGTGGCGGGAATGATGATGCGCGTCACGCCCATCTCGGCGGCCTCGGTGATGACTTCATCGCGGATGTCGTCGTAAGCGTCGTAGTCGAGATGGCAGTGGGTGTCGATCAGCAGCATGGCAGCGAGTCCTCGGATAGGAACAGAGCAGTGAGCAGATTGTACCGGGTAGGCGGGAGAAGAGGGTATTTTCGCCTACTGTCCGCGCGGATCAACGGCAAGGGCGGGTCTTGAGGCCCGCCCTGGTGCCGAGGGTCGAAGGGGATGATGATCCAAAATCAGCCGGTCGTGACCTTGATCTGGCGCGGCTTGACCGCTTCTGCCTTGGGCAGAGTGAGCGTCAGCACGCCATCTTTGAACGACGCTTCGACGCGATCGTGATTGACGGGCGTGTTGATGTTGAGGGTGCGCTCAAACTTGCCGGTCGGGCGCTCCAGCAGGACGTATTTACGCTGGCTGTCGTCGTCGCGCTTGATTTCGCCGCGAATGGTGAGCGTGTCACCTTCGAGCGTGATCTCCAGTTCATCGGGCTGGATGCCCGGCACGTCGGCGCGGATGACGATCGCTTCATCGGTGGTGTAGGCGTCCATCGGCAGCAGCCAGGCCCCGGTGCCGCGCGTTTCGGTGCCGCGTGCGAAGGCATCATCCAGCAGCCGATCCACCGCCTGACGCATCGTAATCATGTCGCGAACAGGGTCCCAACGAGTGAGTGAACGAGACATAGTTCTTCTACCTCCCAAACACCTGATCGAACTGCTAACTTCTCCGCATAGGATGACAGAGTGCATTTTCCCGAATAAGGTGGCGGGCTACAGCGAGACGTTGGTGAGCCACCTGACCGTAAGTGTAGATCGGGCACGCAAGAAGAATATCAACATCACATCATTCTTCCGTAAGAATTCCCTGCTGGATGTTCCACAGGCGGCGGTAGTACCCATCGCGGGCGAGCAGATCGGCGTGGCGGCCTTGTTCGACCAGGCGGCCCCGGTCGAGCACCAGGATCATATCGGCGGCATCGAGGCCAACGAGCCGGTGGGTGATCAACAGCGTGGCGCGCTCGCCGCGCGCCGCGAACAGGGCATCGAGCACGGCGCGCGCGGTGAGAGGGTCGAGATTGGCGGGCGGTTCGTCGAGCAGCAAGATCGGCGCATCTTTGAGCAGTGCGCGGGCCAGCGCGAGCCGCTGGCGTTCGCCGCCGCTGAGGGCGAGGCCCTGCTCGCCAATCCAGGTATCGAACCCGGCGGGCAGCGAATCGATGAAGGGCAGCAGGCGGGCAGCTTCGGCGGCGCGGCGGAGATCAGACTCGGTGGCGTGCGGGGCGGCCAGGCGCAGAGTCTCGCGG
>DAOUFU010000297.1:0-22453 GCA_034429275.1 Anaerolineae bacterium
ATCGCGCCGGGCAGCGACGAGGCCATCGAGAAGATCGCGGAGAAGGTCGAGCAGGCCGCCGTGCCCTATTTCGCGCGCGTGGACGAAGCCGAGATCGAAGCGCGGCTGCGCGCGGAGATCGCCGGGTGGGAAACGCTGCCGGCGAAGGTGCGCACGTTCCTGATCACTGGTGAGCTGCTGTTGGAGCACGACAACCTGCCCGACTACTCCGGCGTGGTGATCAGCTTTGGCAAGGCGGCGGAGACGCTGCTCAATGAGCGGATATTTATCCCCTTCCGCCAGTCACACACGGCCAACGACTGCGCCAACGAGCACCTGCAAAAGTTCATGCGGGGCAGCAAAACGCTGTCGCTGGGGTCCATCGCCATTGTGCTGGCCAGCAGCGATGAACCGGCGCTGCGCGCCTTCGTGCGGCGGCGCTATCCCCAGGCCGATCACACGATTCTGGCGCGGGATCGCCTGCTGGCGCTGCTCACGCAGGATCAGATCGACCGCTATCGCAACGGTGCGGCTCACGATGCCGAACTCTCCCTTGACGATGCGCGCGCGGCGCGGGCGTGGGCGCTTGAGATTGTGGGGTATGTGTAGGCGGTCCCGGCATCCGGCAGTGGTATAATCGGCACAAAGGATGTGGAGATGTCGGCGATGACGATAAGCACGATTCTGGAACAGGTCAAAGCGCTCAGCCCGCAGGAGCGCAGGGAACTCGCCAAGCTGCTGATTGATATGCTGGATGCCCCGCAGGAGATCGAAGCGGCTGAATCGGAAGAGCACTGGGGAAAGTCGCTCAACCGGATGATGGATGAGATCGGCTCCATTGAGATGAAGTATCCCGAAATCGAAGACCCGGTGGAGTGGGTGAAACATCTGCGCGCCGAAGAGCGCCGCCGTCGCCTGGGCGACTGGGGCAAAGACAAATGAGCATCGGGATCGTTGATACGACGGTGATCCTGCATTACTTTCGCAACTATGCGGCAGCGCGCGCCTGGGTGGATTCACAGCCCGTCCAATTGTCGGTGACTTCGGTCACCTGGCTGGAAGTCATGGAAGGGGCAAGCAGCAAGGCAAACCAGGCGGAATCACGGCGCGTGCTAGACAAATTCGAGATGCTGTATCTTACGGCAACCGATCAGGTGTGGGCGATGGAGCAGCTTGAGCGCTTCCAGTTCAGCCATCATATCGGCATGAACGACTGCTTGATTGCCTCGGTTGCCTACCGGCTGAGAATCCCCCTGTATACGCACAACATCAAAGATATGGCTCCCCTGCTTGGTGAACTGGCTGTGAAGCCCTATGCCTGATCCACGTATCCCCTATGTCATCGACAATATCGCGGTGCAGCTCGCCGAGGTTCTAAATGCGCTGCTTCAGCGGCAGGTCGGGCAGGATGTCGATATTGCCACGGCCTATTTCAGCATTCGGGGCTTTGAACTGCTGCGCCATACGCTGCCCGGCGTGCGCGAATTCCGGCTGCTGCTCGGCGATGATCCGCAGTCCGCTGAGGATATTGGGCTGCGACCCGATGCGGGAGCCTATCTGCGCCGCGAACTCAATGCCGAGCCGCTGCGCCCGGAGACTCAGCTTCTCGTGGAGGAGATCATCCGGTTCCTGCGGCGCGACAACGTCCGGGTGCGGCTGTATTACGGACGCGAGCCGGATGAGCAAGGGGGCCGGCGTTTCCTGCACGCGAAATGCTACCTGTTTTATGGCAGCCTGGACGGTCGCCAGGCCATGTTTGACCGCTTCACGCCGCTGGTGGGCATTGTCGGCAGCAGCAATTTCACCGGGCCGGGGCTGACCTCTAACCGCGAACTGAATCTGGTTCACAAAACGCTGCTTGACGCCGAGGACATCGACGACTACGAGGCCCGCGCGGAGGTCTCGCATCACGCGCAGTCGCGGCTGAACGAGCAGATCACCCCGGAAAACCGGCGGCTGCTCAAGAGTGAGGTCGGCGCGCGGGCAATCATTGACCTCACCCGATGGTACAACGCGCAGTGGGAACAGTCCGCCGATTTCAAAGATGAACTCATCACCATCCTGGAGAACTCGAAGTTTGGCGGGCGAGAGTACACGCCTTACGAAATCTACATGAAGGCGCTGTACGAGTATTTCCGCGACGATCTGGACACCGACCTGGACACCCCGTTGGTCCGTTCCGTTGTGGACCTGGCCGAGTTCCAGGAAGATGCGGTCAAAAAAGCGCGGCGCATCCTGGCGCGCTACGATGGCGTGATCATCGGCGACTCCGTCGGCATGGGCAAGACGTGGATCGGCAAGAAGCTGCTCGAAGATCGCGCCTATCACCTGCGACAAAAGGCGCTGGTCGTCTGTCCGGCCTCACTCAAGAAAATGTGGGAAGCCGAACTGTCCTCCGCCGCGATTGCGGCCACCGTCATCACGCAGGAACACCTGGGGCAGCGTGATTTCGACATCACCCCGTATGTGGATGTGGATGTCATCGTCGTAGACGAGTCGCACAACTTCCGCAATCATCGGGCGCAGCGCTATCAGAACCTGGAATTCCTGATCAACGCTAATAACCGGCGCGGTCGCGGTGGTGAGCGGAAGAAAGTCATTCTGCTCACGGCCACACCGATCAACAACAGCATCTTTGACCTCTACAACCAGATCAACCTGTTCACCGGCGGAGATCGTGCTTATTTCGCGGCGGCGGGCATTGGCGACCTATACCGTTATTTCCTGTCGGCGCGGCAGAAGTCGATTGAAGAGGGCAGCATCCAGATCTTCAACCTGCTCGAAGAGGTGGTGATCCGGCGCACGCGGCAGTTCATCAAGCGCGCCTACCCGGACGCGACCATCCGGGGGAAGCGGATTACCTGGCCGGAACGTCGCCTGCAAACCGTCGAATACGACCTCGAAACGACGTATGAAGGCTTCTACACCGAGATCATTCGGCACATCGACGGCCTGCGGTTGCCACATTACAACCTTGAAGCGTACAAGAAAAAGAGCGAGCAGCAAGATGAGTTTGAGCTTGGCCGCCAGATCGCGCTGGTCGGCATCTTCAAAAGCCGCTTCCTGAAGCGGCTGGAGTCGAGCATCGAGGCTTTTGATATTTCGATCCGTCGCGCGCTGGAATTCGCGAAAACTTTCGCTGAGTACGTCCAGGATGATATTGTGCTGGATGCGGCAACCTTCCGCACGGCGATGTGGCTGCTCGCCGGCGACGATGAAGACAGCGATGAAACCGCGCCCGCATCCCGCGCCGAGGACATCGACCAGAGTGAACTGGCGCGTCAACTCATCGACGAACTGCCTCGCCTTGATGCATCCAAGTATGATCGCCGCAGACTACACCGCGATCTGGCCGCCGACATTGATGCGCTCACCGAAGTGTGGCACGCTATCCAACAGATCAAACGCGGGCGAGATGCCAAGTTGCAGCGGCTGAAAAACCTGCTGGCGACCGACTTACAGGGGCAAAAGGTCCTGGTTTTCACCTACTACAAAGACACGGCGCGCTATCTCTACCGCGCGTTGCTGGAGGACAAAGCTTGGCTGCGGGAGATTGGTGAGCCGAATATCCGGCGCATTGACAGCAGTGTCAAAACTGCCGATCGGCTGCGTTTGATTGAAGCCTTTGCTCCGGAGGCCAGCGGACATCCTCATATCAAAGGCACGTCGCAGGAAATCGATATCCTGATCGCGACCGATGTGATGTCCGAAGGGCAGAACTTGCAAGACTGCGGGGTCTTGATCAACTATGACTTGCACTGGAATCCAACCCGTATGGTGCAGCGTGCGGGCCGTATTGATCGCCTGGGTTCTCCCTTTTCGGTCCTGTCGATCTACAACCTGTTCCCCGAAGCCAAACTAGAGGAACTGCTGGGTCTGGTGCAGAGTCTGACCTCAAAAATTGATGTAATCAACCAGACAGGTTTCCTGGATGCCAGTGTTTTGGGTGAGGTGGTCACGCCTCGTGACTTCAATACGCTCAGACGCATTGCAGATGAGGATAACACGGTCATCGAGGAACAAGAAGCTTTCCTGGAACTCGCCAGCAG
Organism: Anaerolineae bacterium; assembly: GCA_034429275.1. Classification (GTDB taxonomy): domain Bacteria; phylum Chloroflexota; class Anaerolineae; order Aggregatilineales; family Aggregatilineaceae; genus DAOUFU01. The sequence goes on from DAOUFU010000297.1 coordinate 4,029, forward strand.
TGAAGCGCTGTTGGCGCAGTTGCAGCGGTTATTGGCGACTGAAGCGCGTGAGTGGCTCACTGATCTTGATGATGGTATCCATTCCGGGATTCAGCAGCCGCGCATGAAGGGCGTGTTCATGTATTTCACTGCCCCACATCCGGAGGGCGAAGGCCGCCAGCACTTCTGGCGGTATTATGATCTGGCACGCCGTGAAATCACCGATAACCGCTACCAGATCATGCAGTTGATCGCCTGTGGTCCCGAAACACCCCGCTATCTTCCGCCCTATGCGGAAGTGAACATATACGATATCCAGGAACGAATTATCGAAGACATCCTGCAATCGGTTACCTATCAGCAAGCAGTCGCGGTCGCTCCGAAAGTTGTATCTCAAGAGCAGCTCACCATCGCTGAACTGCTCCGAGAGTATGTCGATCATCCTGAGACCAAACGTGATGAAATCCTGGAATTGCGGAAGTTTCTCAAACAGCCGTTTCCTGGTGCCTATGTGAAACGGCTGAGAAGCGGTCTTCAGGACTTCAAGACGAGTGCCAATATCCTGGATTTGCTGGCGGTGGTACGTGAACTCCAGCAGTCTTTTGGCACGGTAGAAAACGCCGAAAGGCCGCAAAGACTGATAAGCCGTGATGATCTCCATTTGATCTGTTATGAGTATGTCTGCTCGTGATACGCCGACTGACAAGTGCGTCTATCAACAAGTTTTACTTCCCTTTTAAGCTTGTTGGAGCATGATTTCTCTGTTTACTGATCTGTTTTCACAGGCAATGCAACCTAGTATAACGGAGTAGCGATATGCAGTTGACTCCTAATGCAGCCTTCGAGCACATCAAAGAATCTGTTGTACAGTACCTTGAGACAGCCTATCGGATTTCGAATCCGATTGTATTTGCTGAGCGAGGCGAGATTCTCAGAAGACGTGGAACAATAGCGCAAGAGCCATTTATTGAAGCGACCCCCGCGTTTCCGACAGCCCACAAACTGGCTGAGTTGGAACGGTTATACCCAGAGTTTCTTCCCGCCGGGCTTTCAGAACTTGTCCAACATGGAGTTCCAGTAGATCGCTTTCCTCTTTATACACACCAGGAAAACGCCTTGCTGGCTGCCTTTAGTGACAAACCAAGTTTGCTTGTAGCTACCGGAACAGGATCTGGTAAGACCGAGGCGTTCGTTTTACCCATTCTGGCCGACATTTTGAATGAGGCTCAAACCTGGGCGGAAACCGTCGATGTTCCGCGCCGTGGGTACTACGACGCACAATCCAATGTCTGGCTGCATTCTCGGCGTCATGAGGCAAGACCTGCTGCCTTGCGTGCTATCATTCTTTACCCGATGAATGCTTTGGTAAACGACCAGTTATCACGCCTCCGTCGAATACTAGCGCGTGGAGCTTCACCAGATTGGCAAAGACGGAACTTAAGGGGAAACGTCATCCATTTTGGGATGTATACCGGCCTTTCACTGCCTACTGGCAGTTGGAGTGAAAAGAGTCGTCGCGAGCGATTTGAAAATTACCTAAATAAGCTAGAGGAAGATTGGCAGAAGCTTCGTGAGGATTTACGCGATACAGGTGGATGGGCTAGGCCGGATAGTCCAGAAATGTTATGCCGGTGGGATATTCAGGCTGCCCCCCCTGACATCATGGTTACTAACTACTCCATGTTGGAATATATGTTGGTGAGGCCCATTGAATATGACATTTTCGAAAAGACACGCCAATGGCTCCAGAATTCACCAAATTCTCGGATTACGCTGGTTCTGGACGAAGCACATACTTATACAGGAGCAAAAGGCACCGAAGTAGCACATTTGATTCGAAGGCTTAAGGAACGATTGGGCATTGAACCCGGGTCATCAAAGTTCCGTGCAATAGCAACAACTGCATCCCTACCTAATGTGCCAGGAGTTGAACAAGATCTTTTCGATTTTGCTGCCGATCTGGTTGGCGAACCACAGGAACGCTTTTCACTTATCCGACTTCCATCTGGCCAAACCCAATTAGCAACGCGTAAACCCAAAGAGACATCCCTCCACGCTTTTGCCGCCTTTCATAAAGAGTTCGACATTCAAGATCCAATGCCTGCGATACAACATCTGGCCGAGAATCTGCAGTTGGGACCTGTGGATCGTACTGAGGATCCTCAAGTTGTCCTACATTCTCTTCTTGAGAAGAACGAAGATGTGAGTTGGATTCGACAACGTACAGCACGCAACGCGACGTTGTTGGATCAATTAGCCAACGAGTGCTGGTCCAACCTGGGAAGTGTAGAACAACGTGAACAGGCTACTGCAGGACTTCTAAGTGCTGGAAGCTATGCACGCCCTGTTCCATCGACCGATGTTCCCCCACTTCTTTCTATGCGTGTACATGCCTTCTTTCGAGGTGTATCGGGAATTTGGGCATGCATTGATCCTAACTGCTCCGCTTTACCGGAGCATTTACGCCATCCTGAGCGACCCGTAGGGAAGCTATACACTGATCCTCGGCCCTGGTGTGATTGCGGAGCTCGGGTTTTGGAGCTTTTTTCTTGCAGACACTGTGGTTTGCTTTTCGTAGGGGGAATTCCGGACGCTACGCATGAGAGTCTCTGGCCGTGGAATGACGACCTTAGTGGTGAACGCCAAGACATCAAACAATTCCGTATCTTCGGAGTGGAGCCGCCTCATCCAAGTATACAACCAGATTTTCGATCTACGCGGACTACACTTCCTATCCATCCCAACGACCCATTTGCTCGGCGCGTTTATGAGATTGAAAAAGCTGAACAAAATGGGGAGGAAATCAGCCCTTTTCCAATTAAATGTCCGCGATGTCAAAATTATCGCGCACCCGGTCTCAATGGTCGTGAGGTAATCGAACCACTCCGGACGAAGGGGCCGCAATCATTTTCGCTCATAGTTGAAGATGGGTTTCGTGTTCAACCGCGCGCCACCAAAGGCGAACCACCCAACTATGGTCGGAAAGCGTTGGTTTTCAGCGACTCTCGGCAGGAAGCGGCAAAGCTTGCTGGAGACATTAGAACGGATCATGCACGCGATCTTTTCCGGCAACTCATCTACCGCGCGCTGCACAGTTGTCCTACATGTTCTGGAACGGGCTTTGTTGAAGATTTATCCCCCTTCCGAATCGGACAATCACGCCAAGTTAGTCGAAAACCCTGCCCGGATTGTCAAGGTGTAGGAACCCTTACGTCCCCGTCGCCAGTTGGATTTACGCAACTCCGTCGAAGAGTGATCGATATGCAGTTCAGCAGGGGAATCAACCCCGCAACCCCACTTGAAGATTTCTTTGCACAGGTTGCCCGTGGGTCACAAACTGTTTATCAGGATGCTGAACAAGCCTTCAATTTGGCCTTGCGTCGAGAACTGGCCGAGGATGAGTTTGCTCTTGAACCCCTTGGTCTTGCCAGTTGGAAAGTGCAATTACCGGAGAGTTTTGGGGCCTTTGAAGGCCTAGATGAAGACGAAACAAAAGTGTTCATTCGCGCGATTGCTCGTATTCTGGCGACCGAGAACATACTACTCCCCCCAAAACCTGACGATCCATGGGCATGGCCTCGAAATTCGCTCAAAAATCACGAACGTCAGGTCATTATTCCAGGTACACGGCGACAAGAAGGTGCTATCCCCTACAACCTTCAACCCAACCGAAAGCTTGGCCGATATGTAATTGCAGTCTCTCAGGCGCTTGTTGCTGCTGGTAGACTATCATCTAATGGTGCGGCAAAAAAGTGGCTTCAAGATCTTCATTGGCCCTTGTGGAACACGCTCAAAGAACTTGATGTACTCCAGTGGGCTGGAGCCAAAATCAATAATCAGGTTCCCTTTGGGATAAGGATCGACTCGTTTGAACTTCATCCAATAACCAACGTCATTCAGCAATGCAGTGCCTGTGGTTATGTGATGAGTGAAACGGTCCTTAATGTATGTCTGCGGTGCGGGCAACAAACCCAACCTGTTCTATCTGATACCTTGAGAAACTATTATCGCCGCGCCGCGCTGTACGCGTTACCCGACTCTGTTTTTGACGATCCCTACCCATTACGAGCATTTGAGCATACCGCTCAAATTCAAGGCGCTGAGGCACGTGATCTGGAACGGTGGTTTCAAGATCTGTTTCACGATAACCAGAACCCGCTAGATTATCGTGTCGACGTGCTATCTGTAACAACAACAATGGAAATGGGGATTGACATTGGTAGCTTATTGTGTGTAGGACTTCGCAATGTTCCACCTTCTGTTGCGAACTACCAACAACGCGCTGGTCGTGCTGGTCGACGCGGAAGCGCTATTGCTACAGTTTTGACTTTTGCTCAGCAGCGAAGCCATGATCAGTACTACTTTGGGCACCCTCCTGAGATAGTAACTAATCCCCCGCGAGTCCCTTCGCTATATCTCCAAAACGAAGTCATTGCCCAACGCCATATTCGAGCATTGGTGCTCCAAAGTTTCTTCTTTGGAATGACAAAGGGTAAGGTGTCCACAGGGCTTTTTAGCACTTGGGGAACAATTGCGGATTTTGCCAACCATCAACTAGCGAACAAGTTGCGACAATTCCTTGCCACTAACCGGGCCCCCCTATTAGCAAGATCTCGAAAGATCATCAATGAGGCTTTTCACGATCGGCTAGACGCCTGGCTCAGTGCGCTGGTGGAAGAAGTTCAAGATGTTGTTAATCACAATGATGCGCAGAACGATCTTTTGGTCAGCCTGATTAACGGGGGATTGTTGCCCAAATATGCTTTCCCGGTTGATGTTGTCAGTCTTTCAATCCCTTCCAGCCGACAAACTTCCAATAGTTACGATGAAGGCGTTCTGAATGATGAGGCTATGCAACGTGATCTCAAGATCGCACTTGCGGAATACGCCCCTGGTGGAGAAGTGATTCGCGGTAGTTTTCCTGACACATATATCTATCGCAGCGCAGGCATTTACGATCCTTTTGAAAAAAAGCCTGATTATCGTCCTACAGAAATGGTTGTCGAGTGTCTAGATTGTCAATCCATCTCGCTACTAAGCCTTGACGAAGAAGTACCCGTTGAATGCGAGGAATGCCAGAGCCCACACATCATGGCTATTCCCTACCTTCGCCCTCCGGGTTTTACAGTAGATGTTGCCGAAAGGAATGCGGGAGCAGAACGATATGAAGGGGGCGGACGCGAACGTAGTGGTTACGTAGCACCAGCCAGATTGCTTGTTGGGCAAACTGCATTTAGCGGTGGAACTGCGCCCTCCTTCGCTCCAAACCTTTATAGTTACGTCCGTGTTGGTGATCTGTTTGTCTTCAATAAGGGATCTGACCCCAATTTTCCTGGTTTTCTAATCTGTCCTGTCTGTGGCCGTAGTCTGGATACTGATAACCCTGGGTCACACACGTATCCGGCCAATATCCCCCCCCATACGGGTAAAGGGCGCGGTCCAAGAGCTGGAACTCCTTGTCCAAACAAGACCGATTTTCGAAACCAAGTTATCCTGGGACACAGGTTCCACTCAGAGGTTATCTTGCTCGGCGTGGATTTGCCACAAACTATGGATGCTCCTTTCTGGTTTCCCTCAGGAAGAGCCATCTGGTATTCCTTTGGAACATTACTGGCTAACGCAGCTGCGATTGTTCTACAGGTTGATCCAGGTGAGTTGAAAGTGGGTGTAAGAGCTACAAAGCGCGCTCCGGGTCGACTTCATGGGGAAGTGTTTCTATATGATGACGTTCCAGGAGGAGCTGGATATGCCCGTGCGATTCAAGACAATCTTGAGGTAATACTGAGAAAAGCTTTGGATTTAGGTCTGAAATGTGATAATCCAGATTGCTCAGGGGCCTGCTACCAGTGTCTGTATGACTATCGCAACCAAACATTACATCCTCTTCTAGATCGTGGCTTGGGAGCATCAGTCTTGCAGTATCTTTTGTACGGCACGGAACCATCGCTTTCTCAATTGGAAATCGACCGTTGCGCAGCCAACTTGATCGAGTTTGCCCGCGCCAATTGGAAAATTGCTCAAAGCGTCAAAATAGGCAGATTATACTTTCCCTGTATCCTTGAGGATAATTCGGGAACACGGATCGGCCTTTGGGTCATTCATCCACTTCAGGCTCGCCCATCGGCAGCGGAGGTCGCAGCCATTATGGCTAAGTCCGGTATCCGGCCTGCGGTTCACACATCATTTGATCTTGATCGGCGACCTTTTTGGGTCATGAATCACTTGATTAGCGGTTGAAATGAAGAAAAACAGTTTTGACTACGTGATTGATGAGGCTAAGACCTGGCCCCCTTACGGCAAACCGCAACCGCCGTATGGACCAACGACAATCGAGATTATTCGATCGTGTCCGCTTCGAAGCTGCTTTGAAGCTTCTCAGGGATATGAACGCCGCTTAGGATTCGCCGCGCGCGTGGGCACTGCTTTTCACCGAACACTTCAGTCTCTTATGGAGACACCTCCGTCTGGTTCGATCAATCAGGTAGCCGAGAATACCCGACAACGCTTCGATAATGAACTCGCGGTTCAACTGGCAGAGGTAGCCAATCGGCCACGCGAACAGGGGTTACCAAGGGATACAAGGAGAATAAATCTTGCCATAGAGGCTGCGATAGCGGAAGCACTACGAGTCGCCCGTGAGAACCGTAGAGCTTCACCGAGGCAGAAAAAAGATGTCGAGTATGAAACCATTTTCCAATCAACAGCTTCCGATCTTGAGTTGCCAGACACAAGGCAACTGGTTGTGAAGGTTGAAACTGAGGTGCCCGTGCAATCCAGGAATAGGTTATTCAATGGACGCGTGGATAGAGCTGAATACTGGGAAGACGGGGTACGGCTGATCGATTATAAATCTGCTCTTCGTGACGATCTACCTGGTCGTTATGAGCGCCAATTGCAATTATATGCTTATATGTGGCATGAAACGCGTGCAGAGTGGCCAGTTGGCGCTCAGGTCTGTTACCCATTGACTGGTTCAGTTCATAACGTTTCAGTGAAACCAGAAATCTGTAATCACATAGCCGAAGACGCAGAAGCGCTTGTCTCTCAGCTTGAAAACACAACCTCACATTCCGAACTGGCTACTCCGGGAAATACGTGTCAGGTGTGCGAGTTCCGTCCTTGGTGTCGCCCATTTTGGAAATGGCAGAATGCAGAAACATCACATTCTGAGGCGTTAAAAAGGGCAGTGATTGGACTTGAAGGCAGGGTGGAAAGCATTACAAACGCAAATCATTATTGGAAGCTACGAATTCTATGGCGTAACACAGAAGTTCAACTTGTTGCACCTGTGGAGCGGTTTCCCCAATTGCACAAAGGGCATCCAGGGATGGTCATCAGAATTCTGGACGCCGCACTTCAAGGGTTACGTCATGCCCCCAACGTCGTGATTTCCGAGTTGTCAGAGGTTTTTTGGGTTGCCAATTCAAAGATAGAAGGAAATCGGTAATTTTTGATGAAAGACGAAAACCACCTGAAAGAAGATTTCGAGCATATAGCTCCGGATGCTCCAAATCAAGGTTTGGAAAATAATGAGGAAGTGATTGCCGCTCTTCGGTCAGACATCTTGAGCCATTTTGAAGCACTCAAACTACCTGCTCTGAACGGGAATTCAAACGGAACCCTCTCAAAGGAAGCTATTCGCGCAAGCCATGCTTTTCAGAGGCGAGAAATTCTTCAACGCGAGAAAGCAGCCTTTGGAAATGACTGGGCGGATCTACTTCAACAATTCGCGGATGGAGTTGAGGTCTGTCCTGAAGCGATTGAGCCTGAGCTTATTCCGGTAGTGAGCGGGGAAGAAACCGGTTATCTATTTCGCTTCGCTGCACTACTTTGGTCCGTGCCGGTTTCTCGTGGATATGGAAGGCGCATGCGTTATTTGGTGCGCGATCGTTATAACGGAAAACTAATCGGAATAATGGCACTCGGCGATCCGGTCTTTAATCTCAAAGCACGCGATAAGTGGATAGGGTGGGATATAAATGATCGCCGTGTTCGGTTAGTGCATGTTATGGATGCCTACGTAGTTGGTGCTGTTCCCCCCTATGCACAGCTTCTAGGTGGTAAACTGGTTGCCTCGCTGATAGGTTCAGCAGAGGTTGGTGATGCCTTCTCAAAGCGTTACCATGACAACGTAGGAATCATCAGCGGGGAACACAAGGCTGCACGACTTACTCTTGTAACGGTGACTTCAGCACTTGGGCGTTCCTCACTCTATAACCGTCTAAAACTTACCGAGGCCATTGATGGTTCTGAGGATAGGCGAATTCTCGTTCAACTGCAACGTATCGGGACTACGCAGGGATATGGGCACTTCCAACTTTCAAATAACCTTTTCGAACGCATAAGAAATTTGCTGGTAAGTGAAGGGCATCCGTATGCATCAGGATATCAGTACGGACAGGGTCCTAATTGGCGGTTTCGCGTAATGCGTGTTGGCTTAGAAAGGCTGGGATTAGATCAGGAACTTACCCGTCACGGTATTGTTCGAGAAGTGTATGCAATGCCCCTGGCCTCTAATTTTCGCGAGTTTCTATGCGGTGAAGACACTGAACCTCACCTTGACAGACCCACTGTATCTCAAATCGCCGCTGCTGCTCTAAAACGTTGGATCATTCCACGATCGATTCAGCGAAACGAATACAAAGAGTTCCGTCGTGAACTGTTACTTGAGTCCCTATCCCAGTGAATCTGAGTACGTTTGTAACCTTCCCTATTTGATGTCAAACCGTCTCTTCCTTCTAACTACCGTCACCAGAATTGGCCCACCCTCGGAGTTTCTTCCAGATGGCTTCCAAGCTGGCTCGGATGTTGAATTCTACTTCACCCTCATAAGCGAGCAGTATGGGGATGATTGGAACAGTAAGTTTTAAGCGGTGTCGCACATCGAGTCCTGGAGCGCTAATGGTCTCAACTATCATGTTTGCTTCCTGGGCAAGAGAAATATCCTGGCAAAGAGCTTGACTATCTACTAATAATCTAAGTTGCTCCTGCAAGTTGCTCAGAATCTGCCGGATTTCTTGATCAGGGCCCTCTCTAGACTCGACTGCTTTTAATACACTTTCTATTTCAAGTTGGGTCCAGCGCTCACATTGGTCAATTCGCCCAAGGATTCGTTCAAGAAGACGCTGCTCAGTACTTGCAAGTAGGTTACGGATTTCGGTGATAAGTGTGTTCCTACGGGCGGTCTCATTCACCATTCGAAAGATATCTTCAGGTCTATTTGGTTTCCAAGCATCGCGACGCACACGTTCGCGGGCTTCTTCAAAAGCTTGCTGAATTCTATAAACAACAGGATAGGTCATGGAAATACGCTCGAGGCTCTGTGCGGCCTCAGGAGTGCCACGCTGAGCAAGCTGCAGTAGCAATCTATCTCGCCAGTCAGTGACACGCTCACGGTCGGAAACCCAGTGCATACCTAAAGCAATAATATCTGGGTCTTCTTCAAAAGGATACTGTTCAACTAGCCAGAGATAGAAATCAGCCAGATCGTTTTCCGGCAAACGAGCACCAATCGCAGCACTTCGCCTCTCATCATGGCTACAGGCGACTCTCTCGACAACTGCCCTGCCGAAGTCAGGCTCTTTCTGAATAATCGGCCAAATAGATGACCACCAACTGGTATTGTCTGCGTGAATCACCAAATGCTGTGTGGCATAAATTGCACGGTTACGGCCCTCATCGTCCGATGGCAAAGGAACAACCAATGAAGTCGCATAAACGATAGCCTCTGGGACATTACGCTCAAGCAAACGAGCCAAGATGGCTCCAAAGCCATCATCTGACAAATCAAGTACTCGTAACTTGTTCAGAAAGACTACATCCAGGTGCTCATCCCAGCAATCTGAGAACTTATCGAGAAGTTCATATGGTGGAATGACGTGCTGTCCTTTTTCGTCTCTGAGGTCGATTAACCGTGTCAGGAAAGTGATCACCTCTTCGGGGGCAGACCTGTAGGCAGTGCAAACCAGAAGACGGTGTAATTTAGGATCACACTCGTACCCAGGGTAACTATAATGCGACGGGTATGCAACAACGATTGAGGCCCACTTCCGCCAGATTTCCGGTTTTACGACGGACATGTCGGGAAGAAGGCGGGCAAGAAGTACAAGTGCACGATAGCCTGCGATAGCCGGCCAATACGTTAGTCCTTGAGTGAACCACTCCTCTTCCTTCGGACCCTGTTCTTCCAAATACCTTATCCCGGCCTTTACAATGCGTGCTCTGGTTTCGTTGTCAGCTTCTCGCCAACCAGGTGTAGCGGTCAGATCGGGTTCTAGAAAGTAGTGATGTGTCCCATCTGCCTCAAAAATCATGTTATACGCTAGCCGCCACCACTCGCCTGCGTCTTCAGTCTCACACTTTTCAAGTTGCCCTCTAATCATCTCAACAGGCGGAAGTTCTAAGCGTTGACGTTGGGGTGTCTCCACTATTGCTTCAAGCCCCTTCAATTTCTGGTGATACTCTCGGCTTCTGTGGGCTGCTTCAGAATTCAAGTCCGCAACAAAGAATGGTCGAAAGCGCTCTGCCAGGATTGCGTTTCTCTGCATTGCCTCAAACATGATTTCCAAATGGCGATGATCCCGTGGGTTGAAAGCTATCTGGATCAATTGGAGCAGCAGGTTCTGCAAATCCTCAGCCTGCTCTGTTTCCAGGGCCTCTAACAACCAACCCAGATCATCAGGTATCAGTAACGGTGTTTCATAATGCGCCAGGAAGTGCAAGCGATCATCATATTCGGAGAGAACTGGAAAAGCGGCCCTAAGAACGCCGCGCCGTTTATCATTATTCGCGAGGAGTTCCTCCCTAAATTGCATTGGTTCGTCTTCATCCGATACGCGAGTCTCGCGCGAGACCATTGGCTGGAAAAGCTCCAGTCGCGCCAATGCTAATGCAACAAAACCGTTCAGTATGGCTGGATCATCAAGGTACTGCCAAGCCAAAACGACAATCTCATCTATCACATGTTCGATGGTATAATCATGCTCCAAAGGAGGTTCCGCACTGTGGGCTACCTGCTCTTTGGCCCACTTCAGGGCGAGTGGCATGTCAGAAATTGTCAGATGCTCGCGGAGCCGCCCCAAAAACAAGCGATACGCACCAAAAAAGTTAGGCCTTTTCGGTGGGGTCAGAACCGAAAAAAGGGCTTCAGTAGTTAGGTGCCCAGGCCACAAGGCTAACAGTGCAACGCCTTTCAACTCATCATCAAGGTCACCGCTCCCACCGAATATCAGTGGTTCAAGTTGTTGCTTGGCAATTTGATCGCCAATCCTCATGACCGCGTAGGCCGCGTTCCCACGTACCATATGGGGATTTTGGGGATCAAGAGCAACCCGGACAAGATCGTGTTGAAGCTCTTTGATCTCGCAGGCTTCGGCAATGTCTATTGCGGCGTAGCGGGCGCGTTCATTCTTGTGGCTGTCAACAATGTAAGGAGAAAGCTGAGCCGCAAGATCAGGATGTGCCCAGCGGCGATAAAGTGTAGGACGATCATATCCGAGGTCTATTGCTTGTCCTTCATCAAGAATGTGTAAGAAGGCACTAACCAGCCGTGGGCGGTAGGCAATCTCGGCCAGAACAACATCCCCCTGAAACAGAGCTTTTGCGTCTCGTTGTAGAATGTCTTCCAGTACGCTAGCATTCATATTGGACAGCCAAGCTGCTAACACGCGAAGTTGGGGTACTACCACGTCATCTTGAAATAACAATTCCCGTATTTGCGAAAGGGTCATATTACTGCTTAGGTAACGAGCTGCGAGAAACTCAGCATAAGTCTGATGCGCCCATCCCAGACGCTTTTCTCCCCGAGATGAAAACAAACCGGTGGACAGAGCCTCTCTGATCAACTGATGACCTATGTCTAGCTGCGAATACTCTAGCTGAGTGATAGGGATTGCGCCTGGCGGTATATCTTCCAATGACCCATAAATCCAGACCGAGTTGTGGTTGGTCAACAACATGATTGCTGCTATCTGGGAGGCAGCTTTCAGACGCGAATGGGGATCGAAATTCCCTGTTTTCTCTAGTTCGATGCGTCTAGGATTCTGTTCCTCGCACAGGTGCAGACAGTATCTTTCATATAGCTCAACTTGGGTGGCGGGTAACCCACCTTGATTTTCTCTGAATTCGCGTATGAGGGACCTCAACGTCAAAGGCTTAACTGCAAGAGGGCGTAACCCCAGAAGATCCACCTCTTGCAGAAACGCTTCCGCGTCTAGACCCTCGGATTCTGCTGCAACCATAATGTCGGCGGATGTTAACGGGTCGAGTTCATAAATCAGAGGAGCATTTCCATCCCACAGACTGGCAAAGTCTGCCACTAAGGTGTCGGGCCAATCGAAAGTGCGGCACGTAATGCGAAGAAATAGCCTGTCTAGTGCGGTTCTCGGCAGTGTTTTCAAACTCTCCAAGAGTTCGTATCCGATTTGGACAGGACGCATAGTGCCTTCATCAAGACCATCCAAGAACATGTATAGATCATGTATTCCGTGTTTCCAGTCCTCGAAACGGTGGTCCTCAAAGAGCCTCTTGGGAGAGGTGTACATGCCGAGTCTGGCAAAGAACAGTTGGTTGCCTGCCAGATTCTGTTCGAGAGCCTTGTATATTCGTTCCAGTTCCCAAGACTTTCCCATCCCAGGCTCGCCCAGGAGGATCAGACATTGGATCGAGTGCAAATCATCAAGGCGTTCCGGGTCCTCACGGGATTCAAAACTGGACAGCAACGATCCGGGATTGACTTCATTGGAACCAGTGTCACGTATACCTCGCTTATGCCAGCGACGGTCCCAGTCGTATGTTCTTTGACGCATTGAAGAACACCTCATCTCCAAATCAATAAAATGGGGATCTGCAAGCAAGCGCGAAAACGGGTAATGGTGACATTTTGACTGATGGGATTGAAAAGGCACTCCAAGATAAACGGCCACCTCTCCGGTGAAGTATTGAAGGTCACACGCAACGCTTCAGGTCAAAACGTGCCCAATTGCTCAACGGCTTATTTTACCCCAACTGTCATCGCGTTAGCACGATGCTGGACCGGCATATGCAATCCCCGACACGTTGTTTCTACATGGCGCGCGATTACCGAGGGCATCGCACTTCGGTTCACCTTAAAGCACGTGCCTGGGCTCTCATATATAACTTCCTCCCCTATTGCCTGCGTGCCATTGCTCACTCGGATTTACCTTTCACTTCACCCGCCCACAAGCTCAACCGTTTTCGCTATCACGACACCTGGCTCCAGAACTTGTTCATTGCCACATCATGCCAGCATGCCTATGTCCGCCAAAAATCTGGTAGAATCAGTCATTTGCTGTTCAAAATACGCAGCCCCGGTGATTGATTATCCGAGGCTGTTTGCGAAGTGATTATTACGTTGACGCTTCGCGCGCTGACGGCACGCATTGGAACAATACACACGACGGCGTCCGCCCAACTCCGACGGCGCTGACAGTTCCGCTCCACACACCGCGCAGCGCCTCACACGGCGGAGGCGATCACTTTTGGGCGGTGGCCATTCCTCCGAGTCAGATCGCGGTCGATATGCTCCACTGCTATCGCCTCTTGATGAGGTTCCGGCTCTTCGTACCACAAATCCGCCTGCATTTCGCGCTGAACGACCGTTCGCCAGTCATCGACAGTCATATCGCCTAACGCTTCCTTACGGCGCGAGTTGGCTTTCAGCAAGGCGTCTCGCAGCGCGTTGGCATATACCTGAGGCCAGTTTGGGTGTTGTTCGGGGTTGGCGGTTGCGGTCTGCCACTCCGCGAGTGCTGCCTGAAACGCGCGCTCATCGGCGTGTCGTTGCTCGATGGTTTCGAGCACCTGTTCTTTCAACACGTAGGCTGTGCTGAGAACTAACAACGGCGGCGCAATCGCCTCAAGCCAGGCGAAGGGACTTTTTGTATGTCCTGGGAGCGCGGTCTGGATATTGCCCGTCAAGGCGAGAATCGTGGAAATTGCCATCGACGAGTACAAGAGGCGACGAGAAGACCGGCTGGTCCCCAGTGTCGCCAAAGCCAGCGAGAAAACCACCTGGCCGACCTCGGCGGACAGCACTGTCGCCAGTCCAACCGCGGTCATCGCGACGCTGCTGGATACAGCCTGGCCGAAGGTTTGGGAACCAATCACGTACAGCCGGATGGCGGAAGGCGTGAACGCGGCCAGCAGCAGGATAATGCACAGGATGCTGATGAGCCGGGTTACAGTCGGGGGATATTTGCTGATCGCGTGATGGGCGAAATGCTCTCGCGCAGGTCGCGGGCCAATGGATCGTACCACGGCTTGGCGAGCAGCCTGACGCGCGGCTTGCCGCTGTTCTTGAGTGAGTGGACGCAGATTGTCTATCATGGGAACCCTCTGTATACTGATGCCATGTAACTGGCTCTACGCGACCAGGACTTTGGGAAAAACGAAGCGATATTGCTTCGATTTCCACGTAAACACGGCGCGGTCGGTGAGGGTTCCAAGCCCGTCGCTCCCGTGGCGGCTACGAGCGGAAATCTCACTCGTAGCCGCATTTTTTATGTCCAAAACTTGTGCAATTTCCGCCGTTTCCTGCTCATTCTCTCCCAACACAACGCCAAAGTCACCATGTACCACCACCGCCAGGACCTTTCCCTCATGGACGAAGACCCGTTCCACGATTTTCTGGAGCAGCTGCTGGCGTGCATCCATAGGTTTGTCCATCCGCTCGCACTGCTCCCAATACGCCTGGAAATTCTGGACCAGATCCGCCGCCTCGATCAAGTCGTCATAGTCCATCGGGCGTAGCGCATCCATCTCTAACTGAAGCTGCTGCCGTTTTTCAACGTACTCCTCCCGTGAGATGAACCCCTGGTCCCAGCGAAAGTCAATGCGCTCAATGATCTCCCGGATTTCTGCCATACGCTGCAACGCCACTGCATTATCCACCCGGTTCTGAACCGCCGCTTCCACCCGTTCACGAAACCCGTCCGGGATGGTCAGATTGGACAGAATCGCCACAACCTGGTCATCCAGATCGGCCACATCAATGTACGGTTGACCACAGGGGGCATACCCGCGCTGCCGTGCCAGACACCGGTAATAGGCCTTCTCGTTGTCAGTATGCCAGAAGGGACGCATCTTGCCGTAGTTGTCGTCTACCAGTCCTTGTGGCTTATGCGCGATACACTCGGCGCAGAACACCCGGTCGTGCAGGAGGTAGATGCGGTGCTGGCTGGGGATGGTGCTCCGGCGCGCCAATCCGGCGCGCACTTCCTGGCACCGTTCGAACAGCTCGTCCGAGATGAACCCCTGGTGTTTGCCCTCATACCACTCTTTACGCCCACGGGAGGACTGCTTGCGTTCGCCCAAGGTGCCCGCATAGATGGTTTCGGCATGGGGCACCCGCCCCGTATACACCCGGTTCTGCAGCATATCGCGCACCATCTCCTTGTTGATCGGCTGCTTGCCCGCCCGCAGTTTCTGAATGATCGGCTGCGCGTTCATCCAATCGGCGATCTGCTGGTCGCTGAAATTCCCGGTCGCATACATCCGAAAAGCGCGGCGCACAATCACAGCCACACGCATGATGATGTAGAGGCCTGCCGGGCGTTCCGGTGTCGCTTCTTTGGCAGTCACCAGCAGGTATCCGATCGGAGCCACGCTGCCGTTGAACTCCCCGCGCACGGCGCGCTGCTTCTTGGCGCGCTTGGTGTCCGAACTCAGATTCCTGGAGAACATCGCCGCCTGGACTGCCAGCATCTGTTCGATCATCGCCCCGTAGAAGCTGTCGTCATCATCCTGGCTGACCCCCTCAACACAATAGAGCTTGAGCTTGTACTCATGGCGCAGAAACGCTTTCACAATGACCGACTGCTCGAAGTCACGCGCCAATCTATCAAACTTCCAGACCATCAACGCGTCAAACCTGCCCATTTCGGCGGCTTTCTGCATCTGCTTGAACCCGTCTCGGTCCAGGCTCCAGCCGTGTTCCGCCCCATCCTTATACACCCCAACGACGACACCCCCGCGCTGGCCGATGGCCTCACGGCAGACGATTTCCTGGTCTTCCAGACTGATTTCATTCTGCATATCCGAGGAATAACGGGCATAGATGGCGAAACGCATCCGTTTGTTATTGTTATTGCCTGACATGGGGATTCTCCTTATCTGCTGTTTCCGGCTGTTCATCGGACTTCAAAACGTTCCTGGCAAGAATCAGCACGCCGCGAAGGGACTGCTTTTCAGTCTTTTTGAAGGGGGTATATATCCCCTCCTCGACCGTGATCTTGCCCCCGGAGAAGATGTACCGCGGCATCGCCTACACCCTCTCCCAGCCCGGAACAACAAAGCGGCCCAATCCGACAAAGGAGTCAGTTGGGCCGCGGAATCCACACAGGACAGGAGTCCCGTGATTCTGTATAATGCTATGCAGCCCGGTCACTGCCTTACCCAGTGTCGGGTTAGAACCGTGTGGAGTGTTCCCGCACTCCGCACGGTTCGCCTTTTTGTTCTCGGCTGCCATCAAACTACAACACGTTGCCCCGTTTGTCAAGCGTTTGCAGGCCATTCTGGGGCCTCTGAAGACCCTTTTCATTGTCTCTCTCCTCCCTTTTTTAGCGCACCGGCGGAGTTACAATCGCGTCCTGGCGCACCCGGCGCAGCTGGTGCGCCAGCCAGGTGAACACCTCCCACCCTGCAGGTGGAATTCGGTGATGTCCTTGCCATACGGCACGCGGATGACATGCACCCGTTGGGAAAGCGCCTGCAAGCGCGCAGCGCCTTTTGCCCCGGCCCGGTCCATGTCATATGCGACCAGGATCAGCGGCACGGTCACCAGGTCGCCGATCCACCGGTCGCTCAAGCCGGTGCCCGCGCTGCCCAACGTCACCGCCGTGACCAGCGGCTCCGCTTCCTGGTGCGCCAGCAGCGCGTCGAACTCCCCTTCGCAGAACAACACCGCTTTCGCGCCCGGCAGCGCATCCCCCCGATACAGCCCGCTGCTGCTGCCGCCGGCGATCTGGGCGTACTTGGGCTGCCCGGCAGCGCGCCGCACCTTCACCGCCCACACCGTCTCGCCCGTCATCCACGGGATGGTGATGCCGCACGGCACGCTCAGCCCGGCAATGGTCCGCCACTGCCGGTACCCACCCGGCACCACGCCGAGGTGCGCTTCCCGGATCGTCTCGCCTTCCAGCCCACGCCCGGTCAGGTAGTCCAGCGCCGGTTCCCCACGCACCGACCACAGCGTTTCTTCGGCCCGCTCCACCACCTGCCGGGCAGCGACCTGCCACTCGCCGGGCGGCGGTTCCGCCGGTGGCGTGGGATGGTTGGCTGGGAGCCTGGATGCAGAGCGCGGCATTGCGCCCAATGCTTCGAGTGCCGCCTGGAAGCTCAGGCCGCGATAGCGCTGCAACCAGTCGAAGACATCTCCGCTGACCTGGCATTTGCCAAAACAGTGGAACCCGTCCGCCCACACCGCCAGGCTGTACCCCTTACGCTCGTGGTGGAACGGGCAGCGCCACAGCAGCGCGCCTCCGCCGCGCATGGGGGCCGGCCCCAGGTCCTGCTCGACGACCTGCCGCAGGTCAACCCGCGCTTTGAGAGTCCGGGTATCCACGTCCATCATCGGCCCCCCTCATGTGAATGTGTCACCGGCACATGACATGAGACAGGTTGACAGGTTCGTGAACCTGTCGCATCGCCGTGACACGTTCGGCACAAACCAAACCGGCTCACACCCTGCCCCCAGATATGGGCTGTTAGACATTCATTCACGGCAAAACCCCCGTATGTGTGCCCACTATGGCGCATAGCTTTAGGCCACCCAAAAGGAACCCGTCACGCCCGGTGACAGGTTGACAGGTTCGTCAACCTGTCACGCCCCCTGTCCCGACCAGCCGGTAACACTCGGCTTTGGGGCCGTGCTGGCCGCCGCGCGCGTAGTGCTGTTCCACCTGTCCATCCTGCTCCAGCGCCTTGAGCGCCTCCAGCACCGGCTTGCGCGGCGAGCGCAGCGCGCGGTAGATGTCGCGCACCGACAAACCGTTGGGATGGGACGACAGCAGCTTGAGGATGCGCAGCTCCAGCCGCGCCTCTTCGCTCTCCCCCAGGTCGTGCAGCAGCCGATGGGCGGATGCCCGCCACGTCTCGACGATTTGCCGGGCGCGGTACCAGTGCGCCGCGCGCACCACTGGCCTGGCCTGCCGCCGCTCGCCCAGGTCAATCCAGTCCAGCGCCGCCAGGATGATGGCGACCTTCAGCGCCTGGATGTGCAGCCGCCCGTAGACCGTGCGCAGCCGGTCATCCAGCGGCGCATCCGGCGCGGTCATCTCGCGCAGCACGCGCTCGTAGGCGTGCAGGGGTTCCCAGATGTCGGTGGCGACCAGCGACCACGGTTCGCCGGCGGGCGGCTCGTCGCCGATGGCCTGCGATTCCGGCGGCGCGGGCAGCGTCTCGTGCAGCGTGCGCAGCGAGCGCACCAG